>CAZTWF010000083.1:0-31400 GCA_964617245.1 uncultured Nitrososphaerota archaeon | reverse complement strand
TGGATAGCGCGTCGGCCTCCTAAGTCGATGGTCGGGGGTTCAAATCCCCCCGGGCCCGCTAAAATCTAAAGAATTTATAAGAAAATTTTTAATATGATTAATTTCATATTCTTTAATTGATAATTTTATGAATAAAATTTTAGAATTAAGCAAACTATTATATTGTTGTAGTTTACTTGAAAGAAAAGTTGCTAAAGCTTATGAACATATTGCCAAATTAATAGATGATGAGAATATTAGTAGTCTTTTTATTTTTATTGCATATGATTCTCTTAAACATGCAGAATATTTCAAAAAAATTAATGAGTCTTTAATGATAAGTAAAGAGATAAATTTTGAAGAATGTGAAGAAATTTTAGGTGAATGTTGGAGATCAGCTATAAATAGTGCTGAAAAAATTCTTAAGAAAGATAAAATAGACATTAAAGAAATTATTTCTCTAATAGATGAGCTTAAACAACTTGAAAGTTTTGCTGGTGAAGAGTATTTAATGATATTATATATAAAATATGCTGAATTACTATTAGATAATATAATTTCTATTCCTACTAAAACCATATTTGAATGGATAATTGAAGATGAAAAAAGACATGAAAAAATACTTGAAATTATTAGAAATAGATTAACTTATAGGATTTAAAAATATATTTAAGTTTTATTAATTTATCATTAGGATTAAATTGTTTGTAAAACTAAGATATTCAAAAGGAACTATTATACTAGAAGGTAATGTTACTACACCATATGCTAAATGGGATCCAAGAATTAAAGCTTATAGAGCTTTAGGATATCTCTATAAAGAAATAATAGATTATTTAAAGAAAAATAAAATTAATTTTGAAGATAATGTAATAGATCCTCCACCAATAGAACCAATAAATGGAATAGTAAAATTAAGACCTTATCAAGAAGAAGCTTTTAATAAATGGATGGAAAATGATAAAAGAGGAATAATATGTATTGCTACAGCAGGAGGAAAAACATTTATTGGATTAAAAGCTATAGAAGTACTTAAAAAATCTACAATAATATTAGTACCAACATTAGCTTTAGTAGATCAATGGATTGAAAGAATAAAGGAATTTTTTAATATAGAGCCAGGTGTAATTGGTGGAGGAAATTATAATATTAAGTGGATAACAGTTTCAACATATGATTCAGCATATATTCATGCAGAAGAAATTGGAAATAAATTTTATTTATTAATAGCTGATGAGGTGCATCATATATTTGCACCAGCATATAGTCAAGCTGCAGAAATGTTTGTTGCTCCATTTAGAATGGGACTTACAAGTACTTTACATAGAGCAGATATGAGACATTTAGATGCGCCTAGACTTATGGGAGGTGTAGTATATGAAGCTATGCATAATGATTTAATTGGAGAATATCTTGCTCCCTATGAATATAAAAAAGTTTATGTTGATTTAACACCTGAAGAAAGATCAGAATATGAAAGCTTATGGAATATTTACAAAAATTATTTACTAGAAAATAAATTAGAAATAAGAAATAATGAAGATTTTAAAAAATTAATTATACTATCTGCTCATGATCCTAAAGCACGAGAAGCTCTTCTTGCAAGAAATAAAGCAATTAAGATTGCTTTAAATTCTGAAGAAAAAATGAAATTTTTATCTAATATATTAGATAAAAATGAAAAAACCTTAATTTTTACACTTCATAATAGTCTTGTTTATAAAATAAGTAAGAGATTTTTAATTCCAGCAATAACACATAAAACATCAGAAAATGAAAGAAGATTAATATTATCTAAATTTAAAAAAGGAGAATATAGAGCTATTGTTACAAGTCAAGTTTTAGATGAAGGAATTGATGTTCCTGATGCTAATAGAGCTATAGTATTAAGTGGAACAGGAAGTCCAAGACAACATATACAGAGACTTGGAAGAATTCTCAGACCTGCTAAAGGAAAAATTGCTACATTATATGAAGTCATATCAAGAGAAACTAAAGATGTAGAATTCAGTAGAAGAAGATCCAAATTAATTTAATTAAGTATTATTTAGAGAATAATGTGTTACCAGCTGAATTTCTTGTAATTATACGATGGAAAGATAATATAAGACCAAAGTATTCAAAATTAGATAGATCTGATATTATTACTGCAAAAGAAGTTATAAGAATATACAATGAAAGTATTGGAAAAAAGAGAGAAGAAATAAGAGAGAAGATCTCTGAAATTGAAGATGTTTATGGAAGTTATAAGTTTATACGTGGATTAGCTACACTTATAGAAAAGAAATGTAAATTCATATCAAAATCTTCTTTTGATCCTGTAAAAATTAGACATTTAGTTTTTTATGAAAGTTCAAAAAGAGGATATCCAAAAACTGAAGAAGATAGAAGAAAAATAATTGAAGAAATTTCAAAACAATTAAATATCTCAATTGAAGAAATTGAAGAAAATCTTTATAGTGATCTTGATTCTGAAATGATTTTACAATATATACCAAAAATAGACCCAATAGAATTACTTAAATCTTATAATTTAAGTTTAACTCAAACACTTTTATTTTATTCAATAGAAATGAAGTTTACTGTATGTAGAAATTGGAAGAATATATTCAGAGCAATTAAGTTCTATGGATTAATGCATATGATATCAAAAATTGATAATGAAATATGGATAAGACTTGACGGTCCAATATCATTATTTAAATTAACAAGACGTTATGGAACTTCCTTAGCAAAAATAATTCCTGAGATTATTAAAGGAAGTCCATGGAAAATTGAGGCAAAGATATTAAAATCTGATGAAATTTTCTTATTTAAAATTGATAGTAAAAAATTTGGATGGATTTTTCCTGAAATTGCTGTAGAAGAATCTTATGATAGTAAAATTGAAAGAGAATTTGCTAATCAATTTAAAAGTTTAAATACACCATGGATAATAGAGAGAGAATTGGAACCTATTGATATAGAAAATTTTGTATTTATACCTGATTTTACCTTTAAATTAGGAGAAGAGAAAATTTTAATGGAAATAATAGGTTTTTGGACAAAAGATTATTTAAAAAGAAAAATTGAAAAAATTCAATATATTAGAGATATACCTTTCATAATTGCTATTAATGAAGACCTTGTATGTGATAAAATTACTTATATAAAAGCAAATAATCCAAATGTTTATTTAATATATTATAAGGAAAAAATACCAATAAAAGAAATAATAGATATTTTAGAAAAATATACAAAAAGAGAAATTAAAAGAGAAGCTGAGAAATTAAAAATAAATTTAATAGACTTAAAAGAAGATATTATAAATATTGAAGAACTTTCAGCTAAGTTTAATGTAAGTAATGAAGTAATTATAGAGAGCTGTAAGAATATTAAAACTCATATTCTTATAGGAAATACATTAATAAAATTATCAATATTAGATAAAATAAAAGAGATATTAGAAAATATATTTAAAAATAATAATGAAATACCTCTTCAAAAAATTATTGAAATATTTAACTCATATAATATTAAAAATATAATTGGAGTATTAAATTCTCTTGGATATAAAATAAAATGGAAAGGTTTGGAAAATGCAATTGTCCAAAAATCTTTGTGTGAAAATAGAAAAGAAAATAGCTGAAAGAATTAGAAAAATTCTAATTAATATGAATTTATTAGATGATACTAGAAAAATTATATCAGAAAATAATTACATTATAATACCAATATTAAGATATCCATCAAAAGAAGAATTAGATATTATAAAAAATATTGCTAATATAGAAATCATAAGTATGGAATTGCCATTATACAAAAAAAGATTTAGAAGTTTAATAGAAGTACTTGATGGAAAATTACCACCTTATTTATTAACATTACTCCCTCGTTCATATGATATTATTGGAGATATTGGAGTAATAGAAGATCTTGATGTTGAATTATTATCATATAAGGAAATAATTGGAAAAGCATTAATGGAATTACATAATAATTTGAAAACTGTACTTTTAAAAATAGGAAAAGTTAATGGAAAATATAGAATACCAAAGTATGAAGTTATAGCCGGTGAGGAAAAATATAATACAATACATATTGAATATGGAATAAAACTTAAAGTTGATTTACAAAAAGCATATTATTCTCCACGTCTTGCTACAGAACATAATAGAGTTGCTTCACAAGTTAAAGATGGTGAAGTAGTAATAGATATGTTTTCTGGAATTGGACCTTTTGCTTTACATATTGCAAAGAAGGCTTTTGCAAAAATTTATGTGATAGATATAAATCCTGAGGCTGTTAATTTAATTAAAGAAAATATAAAAATTAATAAAATTAAGGGAGAGATTATTCCATTATGTGGTAATGTAAGAGATTTTACTGAAATTCTTAAAAGAAAAGCAGATAGAGTAATTATGAATCTTCCTGGAGAAGCTATAGAGTATATTGATGTGGCATTAAATTTTATAAAAGAAGATGGTGGAATAATACATTTTTATGCATTTTCCAAAGATATAGAAACCACAAAGATGAATTTAATTTCTAGACTAAATGTAAAGAAATATGATATAATTTATATAAGAAAAGTAAGAGAAGTTTCACCAAAGGAATGGCAAATAGTTATTGATTTATTTGTTATGCCTTTTTAATCCTTTATATTGAAATAATACATAGATGGTTAACTATCTAATTATTCTAATATTAATGTTAATTCTATTACTGTTTTTTCATCTCTTAATAAATTAACTAAATCTCTATTCAAATCATATGCAGCCTTATCTGCATATATCATTAATGTTCTTTTGCAGATATATCCACTCTTTCTTATCACCATATCTTTATTACTCTCAAATGAAAGTAATGAATGACCTCTGCCCCAAACTTCTTCTGAAATATCATTAACTTTAATTATTAAACCTATTCTAGCTTTTTCATTTCTAGCATTTTCTTTAAATTCCTTAGGAAGATCACTTAATGCTAATTCTGATCTTGTAGCAATAATACAATCTCCACGTAATGTTTTCACAATATCCTTAGTTATTTCCATTGTAGTTTTATGAGTTGCAGTTATTAGTGGATGACCTCTAGCATAAAATTTAATTAACATAAATTTATTTAAAGTGAAAATATATAAATATATAATGATGATCTTTGAATTTTGAAGAACAAAGAAGATTATTAGTAAATAGATTAATAGAGATGGGAGTATTGAGTAAAAAAGAAGTTATAAGAGCAATGCTTAAAGTTCCAAGAGAAGAATTTGTTTTACCAAAATATAGAGAACAAGCTTATGTAGATACACCTCTTCCAACATTTGAAGGACAAACAATTTCAGCTCCACATATGGTTGCAATTATGTGTGAATTACTTGATCTAAAAATTGGGCATAGGGTATTAGAAGTAGGAGCAGGAAGTGGTTATCATGCTGCAATATGTGCAGAAATAGTAGCACCAACTGATGTACCACTAGAGAAAAGAGGACATGTTTACACTATAGAAATTATAAAAGAACTTGCTGAATTTGCAAGAAATAATCTTAAAAGAACAGGATATAGTGATAGAGTAACAGTAATAGAAGGTGATGGTACATTAGGATATCCAGAGGCAGCACCATATGATAGAATACTAGTAACGGCAGCTGCACCATTAATTCCATTACCATTAGAAGAACAATTAAAAGATGGCGGGAAAATGGTAATTCCTATTGGTGAAATTCATTCAGTTCAAGAACTTATATTAGTAGAAAAAGAAGGAAACACTCTTAAGAAGAAATCATGTGGTGGTTGTATTTTTGTTCCATTATATGGAAAATATGGATGGTCATTTAGATGATTTATTTAAACCATTTATCTAGACTCATTGTTTTTTCAGATTTTTTCTTCTTTAATCTTTCAAGAGCAGAAGTTACTCTTTCTAGAGAGAAATCATGTTCATCACATAATATTTTCTTTATTTTTTCTTCATCAAAATTTTTCCAAGTAAGTTTATAATCTTCAGTTACTTTTGGATTTAGAAATATTTCTCTTATAGAATCAATATCAATATTAGAGACAATAACACCATTTTCAATAGCAGATTTTAAGGACTTATAACCTTTTATTATTTTAATAGCTTTTTTTGGTCCTATTCCTTTAAATCCATCAGGATTATAATCAGTTCCTAATAATATTGCAATATCAATTAATTGTTCTCTTGTTATTCCCAATTCACTTAAAACTTTATCTAAAAATATTATTTCAGGCTCTATTTCAATATATACAGGCTTATTAGGTAATTTTCTTCTTCCAGATATAGTTAAGTTTCTTATTAATCTTGGAGTACCAAATAGAAGAGAATCATAATCTTGACTAACAGTTGCCCAAGCATTACCTTTTTTTGTAATAAATGCTGCTTGAGCTTCTCCTTCAGAAGGTGCTTGAATCCATGGTATTCCCATGGCATCTAATAATTCCTTAGCATCAGTTACCATACCACTTGTAAGTCTTGAGGTGGCTTGTGCTGCTTTTCTTGCAGCTTCAATATCTCCTCTCTCTAAAGCAATTTTATATTCTTCTTCAGCTTTTTCTTTTAATTCCATTCTTTTCTCAATTTCTTTAAGTTTTAATTCTGGAGGTTTTCCATCAAATATATAAACTGGCTTCATTTCTAATTCTAAAAAGTTCACAGTCCTATAGAAAAGACCACTTAAATGACTTGTAATTCTACCTTTTGAATCTAGTAAAGGTGTACCATCAGGCTGTCTAATTGTTGCTAAGAATTGATATAATGCATTATATGCATCTATAGCAAGTACTTTTCCTTTTAAATCATTTAAACTTATTGGTGATGATACTATTAATTCTTTTAAATTAACACCCATAATTATGCTTCCCTTGATCTTAGTGTTATCAATCTTTCTTTTTTAAGAGAAGATACATTAATTTTTCCTCTTAATTCTAATTTCATTAGTGCTTTATTTAATTTTGAATATGAAATATCTTTTATCATTGTTTTTAACATTTCAAATAATTCATTATCTTTTAAACTTCCATCTTTTTTTCTTAATAAATCTAATATTACTAAATCTAATGGTGCTACATTAGAAAATTCTTTATCATCCATTTTTTAACCTCATGCAAAGTTTATTAATGGTTGTCTTCCAGATATTACTTGCTTACTTCTTTCCTCCCAAGCTTTATAGTATTTTATCATGTCTTCTGTAATAGATGGTCTAATCTTCTTAAGAGCTTTTTCAAAATGTCTCATACAAACTTCATTAGCATTTGGATCTTCTCTTAATGCCATAAGTCCAGCTTCTCT
The DNA here is from genome assembly GCA_964617245.1 of uncultured Nitrososphaerota archaeon. Lineage (GTDB taxonomy): Archaea > Thermoproteota > Methanomethylicia > Methanomethylicales > Methanomethylicaceae > WYZ-LMO11. Next base: position 24,137 of record CAZTWF010000083.1, on the reverse strand, counting down.
ACATATTGCCTCAATATCAGATCCAGCATAACCTTTTGTTATATTTGCTAATTTTTCAAGATCTACATCTTTAGCAAGAGGCATATTTCTTGTATGTATTTTAAATATTTGTAATCGTGTAGCAGTATCTGGTTCTGGAACATATATAATTCTATCAAATCTTCCAGGCCTTAATAATGCTGGATCGATCATATCTGGTCTATTTGTAGCTCCTATAATAACAACATTTTCTAAATCAACAATTCCATCCATTTCTGTAAGTAATTGACTTATAACTCTTTCAGTAACCATTGAATCACCTCCACCAGCCCATCTTATAGGTGCTATAGAGTCTATTTCATCAAAGAATATTATTGCAGGAGATGCTATTCTTGCTCTTCTAAAAACTTCTCTTATAGCTCTTTCAGATTCTCCAACCCATTTACTAAATATCTCTGGACCTTTTATTGCTATAAAGTTAGCTTCACTTTCTGTTGCTACTGCTTTTGCTAATAATGTTTTACCACAACCAGGTGGTCCATATAATAGTATTCCTTTTGGAGATTTTATTCCTAATCTTTTGAATCTTTCTGGATATTTTAATGGCCATTCTACACATTCTCTAAGTTCTTGCTTAACTTCTTCAAGACCTCCTATATCTTCCCATTTAACAGTTGGTATTTCCACATAGATTTCTCTAAGTTCTGTTGGTGTAATTTCTTTAAATGCAGCCTCAAAATCTTCCATTCTGACTTCAAGTTTTTCTAATACCTCTGGAGGTATTTTTTCTTGTTGAATATCTATCTCAGGAAGATAACGTCTTAAGGCCTTCATTGCAGCTTCTCTACATAATGCAGCAATATCTGCACCAACAAATCCATGAGTCATACTAGCAATTCTCTTTAGATCTACATCTTTAGCAAGAGGCATATTTCTTGTATGTACTTGAAGTATTTCATATCTTTCTGAGGCAGATGGTACACCAATTTCTATTTCTCTATCAAATCTTCCTGGTCTTCTTAAAGCTGGATCTAAAGCATTTGGTCTATTTGTAGCTCCTATAACTATTACATTACCTCTTGCCTCAAGACCATCCATTAAGGCTAAGAGTTGTGCAACAACTCTTTTTTCTACTTCACCAGTAACTTCTTCTCTTTTTGGTGCAATTGCATCTATTTCATCTATAAATATTATTGCAGGAGCATGTTGTTTTGCTTCTTCAAAATATTCTCTTAATTTTTGTTCAGATTCTCCATAGAATTTACTAATTATTTCTGGTCCATTTATTGCTATGAAATAAGCATCAGTTTCATTTGCTACTGCTTTTGCTAATAATGTTTTACCACAACCAGGTGGTCCATATAATAATACTCCTTTTGGTGGATCAATTCCTAATCTTTTGAATAATTCTGGATGTCTTAAAGGCAATTCTACCATTTCTCTTATTTTTCTTATAGCTTCTTTTAAACCACCAATATCTTCATATGTAATTCTTGGAACTCTAGAAATCTCTGTTGGTTTTTCAAGAATTGTTAAATTAGTATCTTCTGTTACTTTTACAATTCCAGATGGTTTTGTAGAAACAACAACAAAAGGAATTGCTTGTCCTAATACTGGAATTACTACTTGATCCCCTTCAACTAAAGGTGTATCAATAAGACGTCTTTTTACAAAACTTATAAATCCAGGATCAACAGTAATAGTAAAAGATACTGGAGCAAGTTTAACCATTGTTGCTATTTTTGGATCTGCTTTTCTTACAATAACTTTTTCTCCAAGTCCAACATTAGCATTCTTTCTTATTAAACCATCCATTCTTATTATATCCATACCTTGATCTTCTGCATAAGCTGGCCATGCTATAGCAGCTGTTTTTCTCTTTCCTTCAATTTCTACAACATCTCCTACACTTATTCCAAGAGCCTTCATTGCTTCTGTATCTAATCTTACTTTTCCTCTACCTACATCTCTTTGTTTAGATTCTGCTACTCTTAATACAAGTTCTTTTACTTTTTCATTTTCCAATATTTTGACCTCCTATAAAATTGATCATAATTAAATACAATTTAATGTCTAATTAAATGAAAAGAAAAACTAGGAATAAAAATTTACTATCATTAACCAGGTAATGTTTGAACAAATTCAACATCTACTTGACTTACACCTTTAACTTTACTAAATGCTTCTTCTAAAGGTTGAGTTCCTCCTTCAAAAAATGGAGGCATTATAACAAATACTTTTAAAGCTTTTATACCAAAGGCAATTTCTTCTTCAATAATTCTATAAATATACACATTGCCTTTTGGTAATGCTTCTCTTAATCTATTTTTTAGATCTTCTAAATCTACTTGATCATCTTCAGGATATATTTTAAATATAGCTAATACATTATTTGGCATTTAAATCACCCTATGGTCCTATAAATCCACATTTTACACATTTATAATTATTTACTAATTCTCTACATTTTTTACATCGCCAAAAAATTGTCTCACCACAATTTGGACAGAACATTTCAACTCCTTTTTCCTTAGGTGTTATAGGAGATCTACATGATATACATAATGGTAATTCTAATTCTCTCATTAATTTCACCAAGATATGGTTAAAGAAGTTATTCAAATATATAAGTTTTTAATATTTTTGGTATTAAATATATACCATGTATAAAAAGTCTTGATTTTATAATTCTACTAATTAATTCTCCTTGGAAATCCATATCATAAGATGATAGCTCATTAAATATTCCAAGTTTATATATTTCATAAAGTATTTTTTCTAATTCATATTTATTCATACTTCTAAATATCTTAGCTATAAATTTCATTTTTTTAAATTCTAAAGAATAATATTTCTTCCATATTTTATCAAAATCTGATAATTTAATATTATTTCTAATTGATAGAGCTACAATTTTACCTGCAATTTTTGCAGTATAACAACCAAAAACAATACCACCACCAGTTGTTGGTTTTACAAAACCTGCAGCATCACCTACTGATATAATATTATTTTTAGAAGTATTATTAACAGGTCCACTTATTACTATTTTTCCATAAAGTTTTTTTCTTATCCTTAAAATTTCCTTATTTTTAAAATATGGATTCTTTTCAATAAATTTTTGAATAAGATTTGATGGATGAGATGTACTATGAGAAGCAGTACCTATTCTTATACAATCATCTCTTGGAACTACCCATACAAAAAATTTAGGAGACCATTTTCCTAAATAAATTTCTACAAGATCATTTTCATAGTTTTTAACTTCTACATCATATTGAATTGCAGGTATTGATTTTGGAATTTCAAGTCCAAATTTTCTACATATTCTTGCTTTAACTCCTTCTGCATTTATCATTATTTTATATTTAAAAGAAGAATTAAAACATGTATTAGTAAGAATTTTTACGCCTGATTTTTCAGCTCTTTTCATTAATTCTAAATCAAATTTTTCTCTATCAATTACAGCAGCTTTATATTTTCCTAAATTTATTTCATATACTTTTCCCATTGGTGAAATTATTCTAACATTTTTTATTTTATTTAAAATAATATTTTCATAATCTCCTAAAATTTTCTTAAGACCATCTATACTTACTAATCCTGCACAATGATCTGGTTTTCCAATTTCTTTATCTTCTTCAATTAATGTTACATCTACTCCATAAAGTGAAGCTTCTCTTGCTGCTACTAAACCTGATGGGCCTCCTCCAACAACTAATACTTCCATTTTTCTCAAAATTAATTTTTATAAGTTTTACTTAAAACTTAATATGAAACAAGCAATTATTGTGAGACAAGATCTTAAAATGAGTAAAGGAAAAACTGCAGTACAAGTAGCTCATGCTGCAGTTTCATCATATATAGAAACATATAAAGTAAAAAAAGAATGGGCAGAAAAATGGATAGAAGAAGGACAAAAAAAGATAGTATTAAAAGTTAATTCATTAGATGAATTAATGGAAATAAAAAATAAAGTAGAAAAAGAAGGAATACCAAACTCATTAATTATTGATGCTGGATTAACTGAATTAGAACCAGGAACTATAACTTGTTTGGGAATAGGTCCTTGTCCATGTGAATTAATAGATAAAATCATTAGTCATTTAAAATTATTGTGATTTTTATGTTAGAAACTTCTTCTCAATTAGAAAAATCTCTTGGAATTTTATATTATTCAACAAGTGAAAAAGGTATTGGAGGAAAAATACGTGTAATACCTGAAGAATTTTTAGTTGAAGAAATAACTCCTGAAGGAATTATTGTTAATGAAAATTTAAAAAAACTAAATAGAGGAAAAGGAAATTATACTCTTGCTGTTTTGAAAAAAATATCAAGACCTTTTTTACCAATAATATCATTAATTGAAAGAAAAATTAATGCAAAAATTTCATTTGCAGGAATAAAAGATAGAAGAGCTGTAACATATCAATTAATCTCAATAAATAAAATATTTGATGGAGAAATTAAATTAAAAAATATTGAAATTTGGAGTATAGGAAGATCAAAATGGAAAATATATCCTGGAGAATTAAAAGGTAATAGATTTACAGTAGTAATTAGGGAACCAAATGAAATACCTAGATTCTTGAATATAAAATGGATACCTGGTTATTTTGGATATCAACGCTTTGGTATAATAAGATCTAATACTCATAAAATAGGAAAATTATTAATAAAAGGAGATTTTAATGGAGCTATAAAAGAATTTATAGCAGAACCTTATGAATATGAACCTCCTCATATATATGAAATTAGGAAAAAAATAAAAGAAACATGGGATTTAAAATCAATTATTGATATTCTTCCTAATGAGCTTATATATGAGAAAATGATTATCAATTCATTAATTCATAATATAGATGCTAAAAATGCTCTTTATAGACTTCCAAAGAGATTATTAAGATTATTTATTGAGGCATATCAATCTTATATTTTTAATTTAATTTTATCTAAGAGATGGAAGGAATATGGATTATTTGAAGTATATTATGGAGATATAGTTTCTCCTTTAGATAATTATTTTAATCCTTCTATAAGAATAGAAGTAAAAAAAGAAAATTATGATAAAATAAAGAATATGATTAAAAAAGGAAAAGCAGTAATTTTACTTCCATTATCAGGTAGTAATGTTAAAGGTATTAATGAAGAAATTTATTATAAAATATTTGATTTAGAGGGGATAAAAAAAGAAGATTTCTCTTTTATTTTTTCTAATATTTTAGGAATAAAATTTAAAGATGTATATAGACCAGTTGTATTTTATCCAAAAGATTTAGAGATTTTAGAAAAATCAGAAAATAGAATAAAAATAAGATTTTCTTTACCAAGAGGATGTTATGCAACTATTTTACTAAGAGAAATTATTAAACCAAATGATCCAAAAAATGTAGGATTTTAAGGTAATAAGCGTTCTGGTGTTCTTGGGAATAATGTAGCTTCTCTTATATTACTTAAATCTAATAACTGCATTGTTAATCTTTCAATTCCAATATTAAAACCTCCATGAGGAGGAGCTCCATATTTAAAGAAATCTGTAAACCATTGTAATGATAATAAGCTAATACCCTTTTCTTTAATTTGTTCTATTATTTTTTCATATCTATGTTCTCTTTGTCCTCCAGAACTTAATTCTAATCCTTTATAAATTAAGTCAACACTTCTTGCCCATTGAGGATCTTCATCAACTTTCATAACATAGAAGGGTTTAACTTTAAATGGAAATCTATTAACAAAAAAGAAATCTGATTTATATTTTTCTTTTACATATTTTGCAAGTATTAATTCAGATTCTCTATCATAATCTTCTCCAAATGGAATTTTCTTTCCATATTCCTCAAGTATGTAGTATATATCAGGAAATCTTAATTCAGGAAAAGGTGTACTAGGTATTTCTAATTTTTTATTTAATAATTCAAGTTCTTCACTACATTCTTTCTTAACCTTCATTATACCTCTTATAATCAAATTCTCTTGTACTCTTATAATATCATATTCATCTTTTATAAATCCCATTTCTACAGCACAACCTCTATGTTCACATAAATGTCTTGGTGTATGACTAGGTTCTGCTCTCCAACTTGGTCCTAAATCATAAATTCTATCTAAACCACTTATTACAACTAATTGTCTATGAAGTTGTGGATCTTGTCTTAGAAAAGCACTTCTATTAAAATAGATTATAGGAAAAACTTCTGAGCCTCCTTCAGATGTTGCTCCTATTATACATGGAGTAAAAACTTTATAGAATTTTTGTTCTATTAAATATTCTTCCATTCCTTCAACTAATTTTGATTGTATTTTAAATATTGCAAGAACTTCTGGTCTTCTTAGATCTAATACTCTATAGTTTAATCTAGTATCAAGACCTATTTCTGTCTTACTTGATATAGAAATAGGAAGATTTTCAATTGGTTTATCTAATATTTTTATTTCTTTTGGAATTATTTCTCTTCCTTTAGGTGCAATTCTATTTGCTTTTACAATTCCTTTTACAATAATAACACATTCTTCTCTTAATTTTTCAGTAATATCTAATAGATCTTGTGAAACTTCTCCTTTTTTTATTGTTACTTGTATTATATCCTTCATATCTCTTACTATAAGAAATCTAACACCACCAAGATCTCTTATCCTATGAATCCATCCTGCTATTATGACTTCTTTTCCATTATCTTCAGGTTTAATTTCTGATGTATAATGTGTTCTTAATGACATTTACTTCACCATTATTCAAAAACAATATGTATAACCTCACCTGTAAGTTTTTTCATTATTTCCTCAGCTGAATTTTCATCTATTGGCATTTTCTTTTTATCAACTTTTGGTATTCTAATAATACTTTCCCAACTTCCATCTGGAAGCCAAATTGTATTTATACCCATTATCCTAGCTGGTGCTACAATTTGTTCTAAAAGCTTCTTTATACTTGATGTTTTTTCAACTATTCTTATATTCATTTTCTTTTCTTCACTTATTTGCTTACTAATTTTCATTAAAAAAGCTCTACTTATTTTTCCAATACAACCTATCATAACTACTAACATTCCTGGAACTCTTACAACTTTATGAAGAGTACAATCTTTCATTTGTGGATTTTTATTTTCATATTCAATAAACCATCTTGATATTTCAATATCATCTTGTGTAATTTCCCCTTTATCTAATTTTTCCTGACATTTTGGACATAAAACACCACTTTTTGCACAAAAGACACATATAGGAGTTTTCAATCTACTCACATCCATATTATTTTTTTGTTCTTTTTAGTACAATATTTATTGAGCTTACTCTTTTTACTTCTTGAGTGTCTTCTAATTTAATTTCATCTGTTCCAATAGTAATATCTTCTATAGTTACATCTGGCATAAATTTTTTCCTTACTATTTGTACTACATCAACTGCTTTACTTATAGAACGTCCTCTTGCCTTTATTACAATTTCATTAACACCTTTATGAAATGCAGTTATACAAGCAAGTACATAACTCATCTGTGGTTTTTTTCCTATAAGTATTTCTGAATCGTTTGACAATTTTGTATCCTCCAAAAATTCCAACGTTAAAATAGATTCCTTTAATAAATAGATTTTGGTCATATATTTCTTTTATTATAAAAGATTAAAAGATAAATTTATTAATAGTTTTTTACATAAGTAAAGATGGGATGAAGATTGTCCTTATCACTTACTGAAAAAAGTATTAAAATATTAAAGAAATTATTTGAATCAAGTGAAGGAACAACTGTTTTTACAGTAAAGAAAACTCAATCAGAAATTGCTAAAGAGTTAAATATAACAAGACAAGCACTTAATATTCATTTAAGAAAATTAAAAAGAGAAGGTCTAATAAGAACAGGTAGAGGATTTATTGATATAACAAAAGATGCATTACAAATATTAGGCTTAGGGACTTCAGATGCTTTTGTATTTTTAAAAGTCATACCAAAAAAGAGAGAAGAAGTTTATAAGAAAATAAAGGAATTACCAGCTATTAAAATCTATAGAGTAACTGGTGAAATAGATTTAGTAGCCATTGTTCCACAAACACATTTAAGTCAATTTCTTGAAAAAGTAACAACAATTGATGGTATAGAGTCTACTTCTTCTCATGTAGTTATATCAACTCTAAAATGAATTAATTTTCTAATTTTTTAATATTCTAAAGTGTAAGATTTAGAAAGTAAAATCTAGAAAAATTTATAATATAGAAAAAATTGATGTAGATAAATAGGTGTTGACTATGCCAATACAAGATCCAGAAAAACAAAGAATTGCTCAACAACATTTATTATATGTTAAAATTTGTAGAGAATGTGGAGCAAGAAATTCAATAAAGGCTGAAAAATGTAGAAGATGTAGAAGTAAGAATTTACGTCCAAAAAGAAGAGAATTAAGACGCTAGTAGTATTCTAAAATTTTAAATAATTTTATAATTCTATGAAATATTTTATAATACTCCCAATAAAAGATAATATATTTATTTATAGGTCTAAATAATATTTCACTTAGAATTTGGGCCCGTAGTCTAGTATGGTTAGGACACAAAAAGCCTAAAACCGCCTTCACACGGCGGAGGTCCGGGGTTCAAGTCCCCGCGGGCCCATTTAGACATATTGGTTTTATACCTAGCTTATTTATTATATAACCAGCAAGATCAAAGATTTTTTCTGCTTTTTCTATTATTATAGAATCGCTTGTAGCAACTATTCCTTTTAACAATGATAAATAGAAATCAGATGAAGGTACTAATTTTGCATCACCATATAATTTATTTTCTTTTAAAAGATTACGAACTTTATTTGCTATTTTACCACTTTTACTTATTGATTTCTCAAAAAAGAATATTACTTCTTTTGGTTTAAGTTCACTTAATTCTACTATAATAATTTTTAATGGTCTGTCAATATTTCTTTTTGAAATAGTACCATGTATTCCAGAAATATCTCTTATTATTCCATCATCACAAAGATAAATTGGTTTTCCTTCTATAGCACTAAAAATAGTTAAAATTACATTAAATCCATCTATTAGTAAAATATTATCTTTAATTTCACTAGAATCAACAAGTTTTGATTTATGAAGATTAGCTGTAGTTTCAGAAAAAATAGCTCTATAAAGAAGAAGACGCTGTTCTTTATTAAGTAGATATCTATCTCCAATAAATTTTATTGCAGAATTTTTATTATATCCTCTATTTAAGAGATATCTTAGATCATGAATAGCTTCTTTATTAATATACATAGTTTTATCTTATATTTATCTTAATTTTTTATTTATACTATGTATATAGCAGGTCTCATAGGAATAGCTTGCTCTATTTTCTTCTTTGGAACTTCTTCAAATATTTCTCCAACATATACTTGAGCATTAAAGTAATGTGATATAAAATCAGTTTTTAGAATTTCAGTTTCATTTATAATACCAATACTAAGTATTCTCTTTTTATAATCCCTTGGTATTGAAATTATTGATGGTAATATGGAGCTTATGAATTTAACTACTACTTCTCCCTTTGCTCTTATTTCTTTATCTTTCATAATTTCTCTTATTATCAATTTAGGATCGATTCCTTCTTCAATTAATTGAATAACTTTTAAATAAACATCCCATTTCCATTTTGGAGCTACACAATAATATATTTTTGATGGCTTTATTCCAGTAATCTTTATTATTTCAGATGTATCATTTATTACATTTCTTAAATATTCTTCAGATATTTCTATTTTTGGATTTATAAGAGATTCATCTATTTCTGGCCATTTTTCTATGGATATAAAATTATTATTTCCATATTTTTCCCATAATTCCTCACATAAATGAGGAGCAAATGGTGTTAATAATTTAATTAAAACTTCCATTATATATTTCATAACACTTTCTTGAGGATTATTATTTTTACGTTTTATATACCAATTTATTTCTTGTGGAAAGATATAAAGTATATTTTGTATGGCTTCTCTTACACGTAAAGCTTCCATAGAATTTGTTACTTGTTCTATAATTCTTTGAGTTCTACTTAAAATCCATTTATCTATATCATCTAAAATTTCTCTATTAAGTGAAGGAGCATTTGCATATTTTAATGCAAATTCATAAAATTCTTCAAGTCTTGATTTTATATTTTCTGCTAATGAGGAACTAAAATCAGCATCTTGAAGTAATTCAGAAGTAGAAAGAATAGAGACTCTTATTATATCAGCACTATAAGTTCTTATTGCTTTTCTTAATGGTATAATATTTCCTAAGGACTTTGACATTTTTTTGCCTTCCATTAATACACTTCCATTAACTACTATTTGTTTTGGCCATAGTTCTTTTGGAAATATAGCCACATGATTGAAAATAAAGAAGGTTAAATGATTAGGTACAAGATCTCTTCCAGAATGACGACTATCCAATGGATAATAATATAAAAATTCCTTTCTCATTGCTTCTAAAATTTCTTTTTTTATTCCTGTAGATGAAGGAAATTCCTCTCCAAGAAATATATAATCAAAAACTTGAGGTGTTAAAAGAGAAGGATCTATTTTTTCTTCATTTATAATTCTTGCAATTGTATAATATGCCATATAAATTGTTGAATCAGATAAACTCTCTATAATCCATTCTTTATCCCAAGGAAGAGGAGTACCAAGTCCAGCTCTTCTAGCACAAGCTTTTTCTTTTAACCAATCTATTACATTTTCAAATTCCTTCTTTAATTCATTAGGAATTATATTCATATTATTTAAGTGTTCTTTTGTAATTTTTTTCCATTCAAGATTACCATAATTTATAAACCATTGATCACTAAGTACATTAACAATTATTTTAGAACCACATCTACAATATATTGGACCATTTATAATTTCATAAAGTTTAAAAGCCTTATTAGAGTCTATAAGATCTTTCTTAACTTCATCTCTAGCCCTACTAACTGGCATTCCTGAATACTTATCAGTATTAGAAAGCATTTTACCAAAATGAAATTCCTTCATATACAACTCTTTTGTTGCTTCTTCTGCTTTTGGATCATATTGATCTTTTATTCCAAATTTTTCAATAATTTCTATTGTTGGTATAGTAGATATATTAGGAGTCTCTATTATGGGAATAGGATCAATTGATGATAATATTTCATTACTTACTCCTTTTGGATCTTTTTTTAAATCTAATATTGCAAGCATATCATATGGAGCATGAGCTGGAACAGACATAACAACCCCTGTAGCATTATCAGGATCTACAAAATCTGCAGGTAAAATAGGAACTTTATTTCCATTTATTGGATTAATTACATATTTACCAATTAATTCACTTCCTTTAATTCTCTTAATTAATTCTAAATTAGTAAATTGATATTTCAATTTTTCAAATGCGTTTTCACTTATTATCATTTTTTCATTATTCAATAAAACTTCTAAATATTCTGCTTTTGGATTTATCCATATATTTGTAACACCAAAAATTGTCTCAGGTCTTAAAGTAGCAGTAGGAAGATAAGTATCATTGAATATAAATTTAATAGCAGTAAATTCACCTATTTCTGGTTCTAAATCACCTTTTGTATCATGCTGACCAACAGGATTTCTACAAGAAGGACACCAACCAACTGGATGTGAGCCTCTTGTTATATAACCTTTCTCCTTTAATTTATAAAATTGCCATTCTATGAATTTATTATATGAAGGATCAATAGTAGTAAATTCTCTTCTCCAATCAATAGAATAACCCATTTCTTGCATTCCTAATTTTAAATCTCTATGAAAATACTTAGCAATATTTAATGGTGAAACAAATGTCTTTATTGTTTCTTCATCTACACCTAAGCTTTTAAATTGTTCAATTAATTCTTTATCATTTGCTTGTATTCTTTTACTTTGAGCAAGAATAGGAGTGCCAGTATAATGAAAACCCATTGGAAATAATACATTATATCCTCTCATTCTTTTATATCTAGCATAAGCATCAGTTAGTGAATATGTTCTAGCATGACCTATATGTTGAGGCATATTGGGATAAGGATATGCTACAGTTATGAAGAATTTTGGACGAAGTGGATCAGGATTAGATTCAAAAATTTTATATTCAAACCATTTTCTTTGCCATTTTTCTTCAATTTCTCTCCAATTCATTTTATCACCATATTATTGACTGAATTTTTATTTTATGAAAGTCTATTTCTTGAATTTTAGATAATGGAATTTTTCCTTGACCTATATCTTGCTTACCTCCTCCTTTACCACCGAATATGGATACAAAATTATTTACTATTTTTCCTGCATTAATTCCTTTCTTTATAGCCTCACTTCCAATCATTGATATTACTGTTCCATCTATTTTTGAAATAAATAGAGCAATACTCATATTATCTTTTTTTATTATAAATGAGGCTAATTTAAGTAATTCCTCATAAGAAAGATCAAATATTCCATAATATAATTGAAATTCATTTATAATTACTGGTTTAAGATTTGAATAAAGTAATTCTGCAATTTTTTCTCTAAGAGAATCTATTAATTTTCTTGATTTAGATAATTCCTCTACTAAATTAGTAGTAGTTTTTCTTATATGCTCAATTGGTGTATTCAAAATTTCTGATAATTCATATAATAAGTCTTCTTGTGATTGAATATATCTTATAGCTTGTTCTCCTGCAATAAATTCTAATCTTTCTACACCATCTTGAATTCTTTCTGTTTTTATTATTTTAATTAAGCCAATTTCACCAGTATTTGAACAATGAGTACCTCCACATGCTTCAACATCCCAATCTTCTATTTCGACTATACGTATTTTTTGACCATGTACTACTCCTCCTTGATAAATACGAATGCCAAATCTTTGTTCTGCTATATTTCTATCTTCAAAGTATACTCTTATTGGTCTACATTCTTGAATTATTTTATTTGCAAGATTTTCAATTTCTCTTAATTGTTTCTCACTAATTCTTTCAAAATGAGTAATATCTAGTCTACTTTTATCAATATCTTTTTGTGCACCATGTTGCCATACATGATCTCCTAAAACTCTTCTTGCTGCTCCTATAAGAATATGAGTTGCAGAATGATGTTTTGATAATATTTTTCTTCTTTCCCAATCTATAAAACATTCTACTTCTTTACCAATTTCTATAGGCTTATCAACAAAATGTACAACAATTCCATGTGATTTCTTAACATTTAATACTTTTACTTCTTTTCCATTATCAATTATTACACCTATATCACTTAATTGTCCTCCACCTTCTGGATAGAATATTGTTCTATCAAGTACAACTCTATTCTTATCAGAATATAATACCTTAGCTTTTATAGATTTTGCCTTTGGATCTGAATAAAATATAAGTTCTGTTGGTGGTAAATCAGATGGAATATCTTGTAACATATCTTCTTCTTTTTTTGAAAATGTAGAAGAATGTAAAGCTGAAATCATAGTATCAAATGTCTCTGGGATTTCAACTTTTATACCATATGATTCTGCAAATTCTTTAACCATTTCAGGAGGCAATCCATGAGAATCATATAATTTTAGTAATATTTCAGTAGGAATAGAAGCTTTCTTTTGAATTTCTTCATTTTTAATTAATCTACTTATCAAACTTTTACCTTGTTCTATTGCCTTTTCATAACGTGAGATTTCCAATTCTGCTACATTAAGTATATAATCTGATTTTTCCATGAGTTCAGGAAATTGATCCTTCCAATAAAGTAATTGCATATATAATAACTCAGAAATAGGTATGGAAACTTTTAATATATCCATTAATCTTTTAACTCTTCTTATGAAAAATCTACCAAAATATCCAGCTTGAACATTAGAAGGAACAAGACCATCTCCTAACATAAAAATAATAGTTTTAGTATGATCTAATATAGCCATTACAGTTTCAATAGGTCTAATAAGCCTCTCAAGAGATTCTACATCCATTCCTAAGGATTTTGAAACTTTTAATTTATACTCCATTAAAGAATTACTATCTGCAACATCAACCATTCCTGAAAATTTCATTACTTCATACATTATTTTTTCATCAGGTTTTTCTAAATTAAATTTTCTTAAGAATTTATCAAAAAGCTCTCCATAAATAGCTTCAAAAGCTGTAGGTGATCCTTTAGAAATCCATGTAAATCTTTCCAAACCATATCCAGTATCTACAATACGTAATGGTAGTTTTTCATAGGTATTTCCAACTTTTCTATATTCCATAAATACAAGTGTTGATAATTCTAAGCCTCTAACAATTCCTTCAAGATCAGGACCTGCATTACCACCTCCTTCCCACCAATGTTCAATATATGTTATTTCATAATCAGGAATTCCAAGTTGTTTTGTTAAAAATTCATGATGATATGCTACAGTTTCTTCCTTCCAATATATTTCTTCTTCTTTTGAAGAAAAAGCATGATGAGCCATCATTTCAAATATTGTTAAATGTCTACCACCAGTTTTTCCTACATTAGCAATATCAGTAGTTCTAATACATGGTTGTGATATTACAAGAGGATTATAAGGTGGAGGAACTTCACCATTTGTAACATGAGGTTGAAAACATGCTATTGATGCAATTGTAAAGAAAATATCATCTCTCCATCTTGCAATAACAGGATAACGTTTAATACGTTTATGATTTTTCTTCTCAAAAAATGATAAAAATTCTTCACGCATTTCATTTATACTAAATACTCTTCTTGTAGGAGGATTTTTTATAAAATAATAAGGAACACAAGGAGAATCGCCACATAATTCCTTATCTGGATCAAGAGTCCAAAAATGTCTTTTACAAGACTTACATTCTTTTCTTACAAATCCATTATCTAAAAAGAAATTTAATCTATATACTTCTTCATTTATCAAGTCGATCATCTCTTAGTAGAATAGGAGTAAAAAGAAGAGATTAGCCAAATAAAGCACTTAATCCCTCTACACTTTCTTCCTCTTTCTTCTTCTCCTCCTCTTCTTTCTTTTCTTCTTTCTTTTCTTCTACTGGTTGAGGCTGAGCTGGGGTACTTATTACTGGCATTGCTACAGCAGATTTTATCACTTCATCAATATTTATCTCACTTAATGCAGCAACAATTGCTTTTACTCTAGTTTTATCTACATATATACCAGATGCTGATAATACTTTAGTTAGATTTTCTTCATTTATAGGCTGTTTTGCACTATGGAGGAGGAGGCTTGCATAAATATACTCGATTTTAATCACCCCCAATAAAGCATTTTATAGGAAGAAAAATATACTTAAATCCTTTGCTATCATGAAAAAATTTCTGGATATTTTTTAGATAATTCATCTGATAACTTTTTGCTTTGAATTACTGCCAAGGGTAGAATTTCTCTTATAACATCAGGAATTGGAGCAATAATTTTTGTTGCAATAGTCTTTGCATTAATATATGCTTTTGATAATATAATTGGAATAGTTTCTTTTACTGGAAATACTACATTAACTGATAGATTAATTGCATATTGTATTGCTGTTATAATTTCTTTCTTATATTGTTCCAGATCAATAGCCAGAGCATCACCTGGAATAACATCTCCATCATATGCCATTTTAATTTTAATACCAATCATTATTGGCTTAAGACCAAGTTTGTTTAATATTTCTGCTAATTCATTAGAAATTATTTCTCCTTTTTTTGCAACAATAACATCTTTTGCAATCCAAATACTACCATCTTGTATTTTTGTTGGTATTTTTAGAGCTCCAAATTTACTTAGAATTGGCCCTGGTTGAAGACCTGTATTTCCTGCAGGTATTATAATATCATCAGTAGCTATATCATTAGGAGATGCTTCAGATGGAATTTTGTTTTTTTCAAACATTAGAAATAAAGAAAATGGATCTAAATTAGAGAAGATTAATAAATTTTGTCCCTTAAGATATTTAGATATTTCATCTATGTGTTTAGAGAATTGAGGTAATCTTTCTAATGCTTTTCTTAGTAATGTATTCTTGGCTACAATTATTTCTAATTTTCCTCTATAATTCTTTCTAATGGTTTGTATATGTTTTGCTTTTAGTTTATATAAATCAGCAATTACAAATGTAGGATAGTTTTGAAGTAAAGAAACTAATCTATCTACAATTTTTTTCTTTTTTTCAAGTGAAACTTTCATCATTTTATCATCACATCACCTTTAATTTTGTAGGTTTGCCCATAGTAGTTTTAACAATAATTGAGGATAAAAATTGATCTAATTTAATTCTTCTATCTATAGCATTAAGTACTGCTATTATATTCTCAGCAATAGCCTTTGAGTCCATATTTTCTAATCCTACTCTACATTTAATAACTGGTTGATCACGAATTCTTATTCTTACTGCATTACGATAATTTTTAATAACATTTTCTATATTTGCAGTAGGAGCAACTGGATCTGGCATTTTACCTCTTGGACCAAAGACTGAGCCAAAGATCTTACCAATCATTGCCATTAAATCTGCTCTCGCTATGAAAAAGTCATAATTTTCTGCTAATTTTTTAATTGCTTTTTTATCTCCTACATATCCTTCTAATTCTTGTTTTGTAATTACAAGATCTGCTCCAGATTGTTTTGCTTTAGTTACTAAATCACCATCAGCAATTACACAAACTTTAATATTTTTTCCAATTGGATTTGGTAATGTAACTACTTCATTAATTCTATTTTCTGGAGCTTTAACATCTATTCCTTTTAAATTTACTATTAATTCAATACTTTGTAGAAAATTACATTTTTTTGAATTCTTTTTTGCTTCATCTACTAATGAGATTATGGAATTAATATCCAACATAGTATCATTCTTCCTCTATCTTTTTAATTATATCATCATAAATACCCTCATCTATTTCCTTTATAATTTCCTTTGGATCTTTACCATTAACAGTAACACCCATAGAGACACAAGTACCAACAACTTCCTTTAAGCAAGATTTTAAAGTTTTTGCTAGGGATAAAGGATATCTTATTTTTGCAATCTTTATAGCAGTTTTTATATCTAGATTGCCGACTTTCTCAGTTTTAACATTACTTGCACCTTTCTGTATTCTTAGTTCTTTTACAATTAAAGCTGAAGTACTAGGAACACCTACTTCAACTTCAAATTCTTTTGTTTCTGGATCAACAATTACTTTAACAGGAACTTTCATACCTTCAAATTCTTTTGTTTTTTCATTTATTGTATTAACAACTTGTAATATATTCAAGCCTAAAGGACCAAGAGATGGCCCAATAGGAGGACCTCCTGTTGCTTTTCCACCATCAATAAGAAAATTAAATGTTTTCTTTGTTACCATAATTTATTCCTCCAATTTGGAAAATTCTTCAAATATATCACTTTTTTTATCTTCTTGTTTAACTTCTTGTTTTGAAATTTCACTTTTAGAAATTATCTTTACTTGTTCTGCACGAAGTGTTATAGGTAATGTATATGGAGTTTCAAGTAATTCAAGTACAACTTCTCCTTTTGATTTATCAACTCTTGTTACTTTAGCTTGCATACCTCTAAATGGACCTGAAACTATTTCTACTTTATCATTTACATTAATAGATTCGATAACAGGTTTTTGAATTAAGAATTTCATTATATCTTCAAGTTCTACTTTTCCAGCAACCCAACCTTTTACATGTTTTATATTTTCTATAGCCAAGCTAACAATATTTGGACCATCAGCTTCAATAAATATATAACTACTAACATCAGGAGGAGAAATTATGGCCTTAACTGCTATTTTTTTAGAAGTGCATCTACGCTCAATTAAAAGTGCAGCATTTTTTTCTTGACCTGCAGTAGTTCTTACAGCGAATATCCTAGTCATATGCTCAACCACCAAATCCAATTATTAAGGTAGATATAAGCTGTATAATAAAAGCAAAAATACCAACAATTCCTATTCCTAATAAACATATCCTTAAAGATAAGCTAAACTCCTCTAGATCAGGTTTTCTTGAAAGCCTTAATATTCTCATTATTGAACGTAAGATTTCTGATTTTTCCATTTATTTCATCCATCCAATTTTATTGGAAAATAGAAAGTTTAATTTAAAGCTTTCCACAATCATATAATATCTTTTATTTCATTCTCTATATTTTTATTATTTCAATATTTTCGATTGACCTTATAATATTTTTAAAGTAAGAAGGTGTTCCTTTCCAGTCTACATATATTTTTGAACAACCGCCAAAAGTTTTATTCATACATTTTGTTATCATAGAGGGATGCATACCTTCAATCATTGCATATTTCGGAATTATATGTCCAATTAGTGCTCCTTCTTCTAATATTTTTTTGGTAAATTTATCAGAATAATGTCCTCCGCCTATTCCCATAGCTCCAGGAGTTATCTCTAATGGAAATTTTATAATATTAGAAATTGCTTTTGCTACAATACTTCCTAATAATTCATTTTTCCATGCATTTTCATCACTTCCAATTTCTATAAAAGTTACTGGAAAATTCAAATCAGTAGGACCATGATGAGTAGCTTCTATAGTTACTTCAATATTCATATTCAATTTTTCATTAGAAATTGTATTAAGTGCTTTTAGAAGATTACATTGAAGAGGAGGATTAGAAATTGCAACTTCATTTGGTCGTCCTCCCATAGTATTTTTTTCACATAAATTTCCAGGTGTATGAACTGTTAAACATACTCTTTTGGATTCACTTTTATGTTTAGAAAGAAATAATGCCCATTCTACATTATTAATATCAATATTATCTAAATCCAATAATGAACCTTCTACAGGAAAAAGAAGAATTTCTTTATAAGAATAAATATAGAAATTCTTTATTTTTATTTTCTCAAAATTTATTTCATTAATAAGATGTGATGCAATATTTATTCCAGCAAGATCTTTTTTTGAATATACTAGTAATTTCAATAGTTTCACCATTTTTTAATTTTATACTATTAATGCTAAGATTGCTTTTTGTACATGAAGTCTATTTTCTGCTTGATCCCAAACAACAGAATTTTTTCCATCTATAACTTCATCAGTTATTTCTAATCCTCTATGAGCAGGTAAACAGTGCATAATAATAACATCATTAGGAGCAAAACTAAGTAATTCAGAATTAACTTGATATTTTTTAAATTCTCTCATTCTTTCTTCACTTTCACTTTCCTGACCCATAGATACCCATACATCTGTATATACTACATCAGCTTCTTTTACACCTTCTATAGGATCATCAGTTAGTATTAATGATGAGTTTTTATAAGCATTCTTCTTAAGAAGATCAATATATGAAGGATCAATTTGATATTTTTTTGGAGAAACTATAATCATATTTCCTCCAAGTTTTAATACTGCTTCTGAAAGAGATCTACAGACATTATTATTACCATCACCAATGAAAACAATATTCATGCCTTCTATTTTTCCTTTTTTCTCAATTATTGTTAAACAATCTGCAAGAGCTTGACAAGGATGTGCTAAATCACTTAAAGCATTTATTACAGGAACTCTTGATACATTAGCAATAATTTCTAAATCTGAATGTTTATAAACTCTTGCAACTATAGCATCACAATAAGCATTTATAGCTCTTACAGTATCTTCTAGAGTTTCTCCTCTTACAATTTGAAGTTCATTCCAATTAATATAAATTGGAAAACCACCTAATTGATAAATAGCAATCTCAAAAGATAATCTTGTTCTAGTAGATGGTTTTTGAAATAAGAGAAATATACTTTTTCCATTTAAATATGGAATAATATACTTTCCATTTTTCAATAGGTATTTCATTTCAGAGGCTAATTTAAGAATTTCTTTAATTTCTTCTCTAGTGAAATTTAAAAGTGTTAGTAAATCTCTTCCTTTCATATTTCTTACATTATATTTCATAATTATTTATTTTTATTTAGAAAATATATTATTAATTATCCATTCTGGATCAAATTGTTTAAGATCATCATATTTTTGACCTATTCCAAGAAAAATTATAGGTTTTTTTATTACATGAGATATAGAGATTGCAGCACCACCTTTTGCATCTGCATCTATTTTAGTTAGAACAATAGCATCTATTGGAACAAAATTATTAAATTCTTGAGCTTGATTTAATGCATCATTACCAGTTAAAGCATCTCCTACAAATATTGTCATATTTGGTTTAGTAACTCTATATATCTTTTGGAGTTCATCCATTAATCCCCTATCAGTTTGCATTCTTCCAGCAGTATCAATTAATACAACATCAATATTATTTGCTTTAGCATAAGAAATAGCATCATAAGCAACAGCTGCAGGATCTGCACCATATTTATGTTTTATCATTTTTATTCCAAGTCTTTTAGCATGAGTTTCAAGTTGTTCTTCTGCTCCTGCTCTAAAAGTATCACTACATGAGAATATTACTTTAAATCCTCTATCAATTAAGTATTTTCCTATTTTTGCAATAGTTGTAGTTTTTCCTGTGCCATTTACACCTAAAAACATTATTACAAATGGTTTTTTTGAAGAAGAAATTAATGAAATTAAGTCTATTGTAGTAAAAGATTCCATTAAAATTTTTCTTAATGTTTCTTTTATTAAAGAATAAATATCTTCGGATCTTTTAATTTTCATTCCTACTAAATTATTTTTAATTTTAGAAATAATTTCATCAACTATAGGAAGAGCAACATCACATTCTAAAAGAGAAATTTGTAATTCCCAAATATAAGATTCTATATCTTTTTCACTTATATGTTTTGTAGTAATCTCTTCTACAAAAGAAGAAAAAACTTTTTTTAATTTTTCAAACATTATTTTTTCTCCGAAAGTTCATTTATCTTTACTTGAAGCTCCTCAATTCTTGAAGCAACTTGAATATATTGATTTCTTAAGTTTTCTATTTGAGATTGTATTTTTTTAATTTTTTCTTCAATATCACTAATAGCAATTTCAATTCCTTTTTCAATAGATACATTTGCACCTATATTGACAATAACACTATTTACATCTTTTATAGAAGCTCTTATAAAATTACCAGCACCAATAGGAATTAATATTTCAGCATTTCCACCTCTTCGTTTTATTTCTTCAAGAGATGATTTACTTATGGTTAATTCCATAATAGCTGTAGTACTCAATTCCATTTGTTGACGTAAAACTTCAGCATATGATTGTAAATTAGAAAGTTCTAGAACTAAGGCATTTATATCTTCTTTTTGTATTTCATTACTACTCACTTTTTTCCACCACAAGATCAATTTTAATTTGGAATCGTTTTAATTTATGGTTTCCGCCAAATTCACAGAATAGTTTCTCAATTGCCATTTTTTTACTTATTGCTCTAATTGTTTTTTTAAATTTTGTCCATTGAAAACCCATTTTTACTTTACCTTCTATTAAAAATAATTTATCCTCCATTATTCCACAACTCCTAATGATGCTTCTATATGAGCAATTTCAGGACCAGTAGTCATATCACCAACTACAGCTCCATAGGAATTTGCTACCATTCCAATTCTTAAATATGGAAATCCACGATTCACTGTAGATGGATAAACAGATTTATTAAAAATTTTTTCTAATTCAGATTTTTCTTCTTCCATAATATGAGGATGACATAATATTGCTTTATTATTAATAACTGCACAAACACCAGGAAGAGATATTCTTGCAATACTTAACTCAAATACTTCTACTTTAAGTTCATCAGATAATAATACTTTGAGTTCTTTACTTGTTCTTGGTCCTACAATAGCTTTTTTATCATCTAATAATATCATATTTCCAAGAGCATTTTCTTTTCCATTATATTGAATTACAGGAAGATCTACTACTTCTTTTATAAAAGAAATTTCTTCTTCTTGTGCATTATATGGAATTAAAATACCATTTGAATTACCAACAATAAATATACCTAAAAGAACACTATTACAAATTGTAGTTTTATAAACTGGAACTTTTAAAGCATATGATACTTCTGATATAAACTTCTGAGGTGAATCTGGAGGTACTAATGCAAAATTATCTGTAGCAAATATAAATGCACCAACATTTGGATTACCATATAGTGATGTGCGTAGACTTGGCAAAAAAATCACTCCAAAATTAAGAACTTGCTAAAATTACTTTAGCTGTTCCATCTTTTAGTTTTTGAACTTTTATAGAAATTTTTCTTAAAGTTTTTCCTTTTCCTCTTGACCAAATTGCCATATTAACTTCATTACTTATTTTTATTTCATTAGTATCTGCAATTTTTTTTACAATATTTCTTATAATATTAATGGCTCTTGGAGCAGCTCTTTTTCCAGATGCTAGATAAGCTCTTCTTAAATTAATAGTAACTACTTTTTCTTCAATGATTTCAGAACTCATAAATTCACCTCTATAGTTTTATTCTAGTAGTTCTCCAATTACGAAGTTTTGGATGACGTCTAAATTTTCCTTTAGTTTTTGCAACTACCCATATAGGAACTGCACTATTTTGCTTACATATTTTTATTAAACGTTTCTTTTTTGAAAGATGTTTATTACTTGCCATAGTTTATCACCTTACATCCATGTAATTTTTATATCTCTCTTTTTTTCTTGTAGTTCCATTAATATACTCTTAAGTTGTTCATCTGTTAATGGTATAGGTAATTTACCTTGTTGAGCTAAACTTATTAATTGAAGTTCTAATTGATTTGCAAATTCTGGTTTAACCATTTTTATATTTGTTAATCTACTTCTAGCCTCAGGAGTTAATATAACTCTTAATATGTTTTGTTTTCTTTCCTCTTCTTCTCTTCTTCTTTTTTCTTCTGCTATTCTTCTCTGTAATTCAATAAGTTTTCTTCGCTTTAAAAGTTCAATATCATCAATATTCTCTGACAAGTTCTCACCTTTCTTCTTTCATTGGAAGATATTTTGCTAATTCAGGTTTTTCTTTTTGAAGTTCTTTTAGTAATTTAAAAGAAATTCTATCAATTATACTTCTTCCTTTATCAGTTACTATACGACCTTTTTTATCTAATTTAGTAATCAAATTAGCTTTTTCAAGTTGTTGTAATGGTTTTCTTATCCATGATCCACTAGCTTTATAGAAATGCTCTCTAATCATTCCTTTCTTTGCTCTTCCTCCATAAACAGTTCTAAGTCGTTCTATTCCAACAGGACCTTCAAGATATATACGTCTTAAAAGAGAAGCACATCTAATATACCAAATATCTGGTTGAGTAGGAACTCTTTCAGTATGTCTACCTGTCTTTACATAATATGACCAAATAGGTGGAGTAATCTCCTTAACATTTTCCTTAAGATATTCTACTAATGCTTGAATTAATTTATCTGCTGGAACAAATTGTGCCAACTATCTCTCCCCTAAACCCAAAATAAAAAGCTTAAATATATTTTTAATCCATATCAATTATTTCTTTTTGGAAATTGGATAACGTTTTATTCTACCACAGATCATACATGTAACTATTATATGTGGACTTCTTCTTGGTGATATTCTTATACGAGAAGTTATTCCAGGATATAGTAAGGAATGACAAGATCTACATATAAAATATTTTATATTTTTTGGAATTTTTACTCTAGTTCTTTGTGAAATCTTAATAGCTATATCTATATATCTATGTGAAAGAGAAGGATTAGATTTTATATTATTGATTGCAAGATTGAATAGATTTTCAATTCTTTGTAAAGCAATATCCTTTATTAATTTATTTTTTGATAACTTCATTAATATAGTAATATTAAAAAGATAAAAATAAGCATTTTTAGATGAGAAGGATTATTATGGAGATATTAAACATAGTAATAGCAAAATCTGCTTTAGAGACTATTCCAGAAGAAATAGTTAACCATCCATCAGTAAAAAAGTGGGCAGAAAGAAGAAGAAAAGATCCAAGAAAGCTATTGTTAGATATGTCATATCATTATGCAGCAATGAAAGAATTAAAAGATTGGAATAGAAGAGGTAGACCAGATATTATACATATTACATTGTTAAATTTATTAGGAAGTCCTTTAAATAATGAAGGACTGCTTAGAGTTTATGTTCATACATTAAATGATTATGTAATAAAAATAAATCCTGAAATAAATTTACCAAGAAATTATATAAGATTTGTAGGATTAATGGAACAATTATTTGAAATTGGAAGAGTCCCCCCAAAAGGAAATTGGCTTATGAAAATTGAAAAAAAGAAATTAGATGGACTCTTAAAGGAAATAAATCCAAGTAAAGTAATTATATTAACTG
>CAZTWF010000082.1:0-5501 GCA_964617245.1 uncultured Nitrososphaerota archaeon | reverse complement strand
ATTATTAATTACTTCTTTATTAATTATTTCTTTAATTTCACTAATAGATTTACTTGATAATGCAATTCTTAATTTATCTAAATCTTTTATATTAAAATAATTAGCAATTTTTTTAAAAACTGAAATACTTCCTATATCTATATTAGCTTTAAGACCTATTTTATCTAGGCTTTCTAATGCTAAACATATTACTTCACCATCAGCTTCAGGTCCATATTCTCCAATAAGTTCAACTCCAGCTTGCCAAAATTCTCTTTGTGATATAGCTTTTTGAGGTAAATATCTTATACAATTCTCTATATAATATAATCTCTTCTCATTACATAATTTTAAAGAAATCATTCTTGCTATTTGTGTAGTTATTTCACCTCTTAATGATAATATTTTACCATCATAATCTTGAAATTTAAATATAGAATTTGCAAAAGTTTCTCCTGCACCCCATCTGAATATATCAAAGAATTCAATAGTAGTAGTTCTAACTTCTTTATAACCCCAAAGCTCAAAAGTTTCTCTAAATTTTTCTTCTATAAATTTATATTTTTCTAATTCCTCTGGAGGAATATCTTTAAATCCATTTGGTATGAACTAAATTCCTCCTAATCAAATTTTCCCCCTCATAATTTATTATATCAAAAATAAATAATAAGAAAAATAAATATTTTTCATATTTAATCAGGTACTATAGCACTATTTCCAGTTTCATCTTCTAATATTATTGTAAATTCAATTTTACCTTCCATTGCTAATTTAATTTTATTTATAACTTCTAATGCTTTTTTTCTTTTAATTCCTTTTGATATTTCATATAAATATTCTGCAATACCAAGAAATCTATCAAGAACTCCTTCTATATTTGTTATAAATGCTTCAGCCTTAGGACCTGGTAATAATTCAAGACCAAGTTCAGGTATAATTATTTTTGAATTTCTTGATCTTATAATTTTAGCTGATAAATCTTTTAATTCTTTTATTTTATATTCTATTCTAGATGGACCTTTATATTCTAAAGGAATAATATCATTTAATCTATATCCACATTTTTCACATAACATAGATATTATAACTAATTTACCAAATTTAGGAATTTCAGTATAAACTTCTTTTACTTCAAGAGCTTCTTCTCCACAACATGAACATATTACTTTATACATAAAGATTATTAGAATATTTTAAGGATTTAATTTTATTGGAGAGGAAAATGGAAATAAAATTAAATCCCATAGGAATTGTAAGAGTAAAAGAATTTAATGAAAATGGTGTACCTGGAATAATAGAAATATTTGAAGAATATGCTGATGGATTAAAAGATATTGAAGGATATTCTCATATAATTATAATTTCTTATTTAGATAGAGTAAAAGAAGAAGAAAGAAAGACATTACTTGTAAAGCCAAGAAGATTTGCAAAATTAGGAATTCCTTTAGAAGAAATTCCTACTATTGGAGTTTTTTGTACTGATTCTCCTCATAGACCAAATCCCATAGGATTAACAATTGTAGAACTAATAGAAAGAAAAGAAAATAAATTATATGTTAATGGATTAGATCTATTTGATGGAACTCCAGTATTAGATATAAAACCATATACACAATCTAGAATTATTTTAAATGCAAGATTTCCAGAATGGTATTTAAAATTAAAATCAATGATTTCTAAGAAAAATATTGAAGAGAAATAATATATAAGATGAATAATTAAGATGAATAATATGGAAGAATATCAAATTAAAAATTCAAAAATAATTATTATAAAAGGAGATATTACTGAAATGAATTGTGAGGCAATTGTAAATTCTGCTAATCCTTTATTAATAGGTGGAGGAGGAGTTGATGGAGCAATTCATAGAAAAGGAGGACCAAGAATTCTTGAAGAATGTATGAAGATAAGAGAAAAAGAATATCCAAATGGACTTCCAGTAGGAAAAGCAATTATTACAACAGGTGGAAATCTAAAAGCAAAATATGTTATTCATACTGTTGGACCTATTTGGAAGGAAGGAAAATATGAAGAATCTAAATTATTATATCAAGCATATTATAATTCTTTAAAACTTGCAATTTCAAAAGGAATTAAAACTATAGCATTTCCATCTATTAGTACAGGTGCATATGGATATCCTATAGAAGAAGCTTCTATAATTGCATTAAAAGCAATAAAAGAATTTTTAGAAAAAGAAGATTTTATTGAAAAAGTATTCATAGTATTATATAAAGATAAAGATTATGAAATTTATAAAGAAGTAGCAAAGAAAATTCTTAAATAATTTAATTATTCATTTTAATTCATGGAATTATCTCAATTATTTAATGTTATATATTATTTATTTGATCTAGTAAGATCTTTTATACAATATATAATAGAACAAACAATATTAAAAGGAAGACCTGATCTTGCAAATTCCTTTTCTTCAGCAATTACTATTATGATAACATTAACTACAGTATATATATTATTAGTATTTATAACAGCAACAAGAAAAGCCATAGGAATAATAATTACTATTGGCTGGATCTTACTTATAATAAGTATGTTATTAGCTATAATTGGAATATAATCTATGAGAAATTCTTACATTTTTTATTTTAAAATATGATTTTAATTTCTTAAGTTCTTCTACTGATGGATTTCTTAATCTTTTAAATTCTTCAAAATGAGCATTTTCAGGAATAAATTCTAATAATGTAATACTTGCCATTTCTTTTTTTGCTTTTTCTTCATATCCTAATTCTATTAATGTTTTTTCTATTGATTTTATTGTTTCTAAATTATCATTATAACTAGGTATTATTGGTATTCTTATATCAACATAAGCATTTGATTTTAAAGCAATTTCAAGAGATTCTTTTATAGAAGATAAAGGAGGATCAATACCAATAATTTTTGAATAAGCAT
The DNA here is from genome assembly GCA_964617245.1 of uncultured Nitrososphaerota archaeon. Lineage (GTDB taxonomy): Archaea > Thermoproteota > Methanomethylicia > Methanomethylicales > Methanomethylicaceae > WYZ-LMO11. Next base: position 2,606 of record CAZTWF010000082.1, on the reverse strand, counting down.
CTTTATTAAGTGAAGCTTTTAAATCTATAGATATTAAATCTAATAAAGAAATTACTTTTCTTAAAGCATTTGGTAAAGAAGCATTAGTATCTATTCCAAATTTTAATTTTAATGATTTTACAAATTTTCCAATTTCTATAACTCCTTCATATTGAAGTAAAGGCTCTCCTCCTGTTATTTTACATGCAGTTATTAAATTATTTTTTGAAATTATTTCTTTTATTTTCTCTATATTAGTTTCATATTCCTTTGAAATTTTTTTTAATTTCCAATTTTGACAATAACCACAATTAAAATTACAACCAGCTAAAAAAATTACACAACATGGTTCTTTTAAATAATCTGAAAAAGAAATAGGAAGTACTTCAGCTACATATAAAATCATTTTATTCACTTAATTTTATTCTATATCTATCTTTTAATTCTTGTTTTTTAGCAGCATTCCATGAATCTACTTCTTGATAATATCCTGTTATTCTTGAATATATTTTTATTTCTTTACTATAACATATTGGACAATTTTCATATAATCCTCCACCAATAAATCCACATGATGTACATAAAGTAATATCCTTTGTATGACTCCAATATCCAATCCAAGATTCCATTGCAATTTTTTTATTAATTTTTAATATAGCCTCAGGATCTGGATTTACTTCTCCAAGCCATATATGGAATATATTTCCTCCTTTTAATATTGGGAAGAATTTTTCTTCTATTTTAATTCTTTCATATAATGGAATTCTTGCAGAAACATTTACATGAGAGCCATTTGTATAATAAATTGGAAGATCAGTTGTCTCTCTATATAATGATAATGCTCTTTTTAAATCTCCTTTTACATATTTCTTTGCATATTCTGGATAATGTATTAAATCAGTTATAGCAAAACGTTGAGCACATGATTCTGCAGGAGTTCTTGCTATAGCAAATTTTAATCCAGTTTCTTCTATATATTCATCTTTTATTCTATCCATTTCTATTAATACTTTTAATGCAAGTTTTTGAGCTTCAGAATTTTCATGAAGTTCATATCCAGTCATATGTTGCATCATTTCATTCATACCTACAAATCCTATAATTAATACAAGTTCTCTTATATTAACTGCAGGAGGAGCACCTCTTGGTCTTTGAGAGGCAAAAGGTATTAATCCTTTTTCATATTGTCTTACCATTATATTATATTTTAATATAAGAGCTTCTTTTGCAATATCCATTGTTTCTCTTAATATTTCATACATTTCATCTTCATCTTTAGATTTATATGCAATTCTTGGAAGATTAATAGTAATTACTTGCATTCCACCCATGGAGAAATGTGCTCCATCTTCAAAATAGAGTTTTTTCTTAAATTCTTCAGATTTTCCATTTTCAGAAAAGGAATATGCACAACATTGAAAACATGATACTCCATCTTCTCCTCCTCTATAGCTAGGAATTAAATTATCATAATATGTAGAACCAAATTTTGCAGAAAGTTGAGCTGCTTTTAACATTACATCTTCTTTTTCCTTCCAATATCTTACTCTTTGTACAACTTCAGGTTTTGGAAAATTGAACATTTTACCTAAAGCATCTCCTTTAATATATTCATCTAAAAGTGCAAGAGCAAATTTATGTACTTCATCTTCAAAATCTCCATATCTATCCTTCCATATTTTTCCTTTATATACTACAGGAGCATCTTGCCATATTTTTGGAACTCCTGCTTCTATTTGTATTGATGAAAATACTGGTTGTCCTCCTCTTGCAACATAAAGTTGAGTCATTTCATATAAAAACATTTGAGCTAATTGATGAATTTTCTTATCATCTAATCCTCTTAAATATGGTGCCATGAATACTGTAAAATTGAAAAATCCTTGACCTCCTGCAAAATTTGTTTGAGCTGCTCCAAGTACTTTTGCAGCATGTAATATAGCAACTTCTGGATGTTTTGCAGGACCTGCAACTGATGTATGAGTACCAGTTCCATCTGGCATTAATCCATAATAAAAGAAATATCTTAAATCATGATCTTGACAAAAAGGTCTTGTTCCCCAATATTCTAAATCATGTATATGTATATCTCCTTTTAAATGTGCATCAGCAATTCTCAATGGCATCATTAATAAATAAGATTCTTTACTTAGAAAATCTGCTTTTTTCTTATGAAATGTTTCAGGATTTGGTTGAAGATTTGCATTTTCTCTTGCTTCATAACCTTCTGATAGATCAATTAAATAAACATCATATAATGGCATTCCAACTCTTGTATAAACATTTCTATAAACATGATAACCTTTTTCTAATAATTTTACACTTACAAGTTCTCTTATTAAAGGACCACTTAAAAATTTAAGATTCATTTTTTTAATATCTTCTTCAACTTCATTAGCAATTCTTCTTGCTTCTTCTTCTTTTATTGGTGGAATTCCAAATAGTATCTCTGCTAATTTTGTTTCTTTTAATAAGCTTTTTACTATTCTTTCTTTATCAAATGCTTCTATTATGCCATCGCTTCTTCTTACTGGAGGTGTTTTATTTAATAGAGCTTCAGTCGTAATTTTCACCATTTATTTATAGAAAAAATATAAATTTAAAATTTTTTGATAGTTTTAGATCGG
>CAZTWF010000081.1:0-3962 GCA_964617245.1 uncultured Nitrososphaerota archaeon | reverse complement strand
TATACCTTTTGACTTTAAAACTCTATAGACTTCGTCAAGAAAATGATCTGGATCAAATAAATGCTCTATCAGTTCTAATGCTGTAATAGCATCAAAGAAGTTATCTTCAAATGGAAAGTTTTCTTCATCTACATCAAGCTGATAGCATTTGACCCCATTCTTTCTTGCCATTTCAACTCCTTCTTCTGAGATTTCAATTCCATAGACTTCTTTTGCCTTACAGACTTTACCTATAAGTATAGAAAAATTTCCATCTCCACAACCTACATCTAAAATTCTTTCAAATTCATATTTTGAAAATATTTCCAATACCTTCTTATGTCTATCCTCAAGTTTTTCAAATTCTTTTGGTGTTTTTCCAACAAATTTATTAATATATTTCTTCTTCATAATCATTAAAAACTTTTTACTTTCATAACTTTTATTGCTTTAAAGTATGCATATTTTCATGTTATTTTTCCTTATTTAGCTTCCAGTATATGAGAAGAAATAACATTACACTTGCTACTCCAAAGCTAGAGAAAGCATTAATCTCTCCATAGACTGATTGTGGATAATAGTAAATAAATCTAGGCATAATGTCCACTATTGATATACTTTCTCTAAAACTTATTATAAATGGAAATTCAATACCAACTCCTTGGTTAATAATTGGATATAAAAATGGCACACCTCCAGCTATAAAATCTAAAATTAGATGAGAATATAAGAAAAAAATAGCAATTAATGAGTATTTCAATCTTCTTTTGAATATATATTCTATTGCTAATATAAGTAATGATAGAGGTATAAGGAAAATTATAGAATGAAAAAGTCCTCTATGTATTCCTATTAAGACATCAAAGTCAGGTATGATAGTAAATAATACTAGTGGAAAATACTTAACTTTAAAATCTTTTTTTAAGATATATACTATTGTTAAAGGTAAGAAAATATGAGTTAAGATATCCATTTTTTCTTTTGTTCTGCTATTATGCTTAACATAAAGGATGAGAAGAAAGTTTGTAATCCTATTACTATAAGTGTAAGACATAATATATCTTCTTCTATTGTAGGTAAGCTTTTAAATCCACTATTTATCCAATTGAGAAGTAATTTAATAGCCCATATGAATCCAGTTATAAATATTAAGCTTCCTATAATTGTACCTCTCTCAAGAGTTAGAGACTTTGGTAGACTTCCATATTCAAGTATTCTTACAAAAAATCCAAAGAATAATACTTGATAGCCTAGTATTGTTAGTAAACTTCCAGCTATCATAGAGTGAATTCCAGGTGTATACCATACATGAATATTCATAAATGCAAGAATCATAAAAATGATACCTATAAGCATAATGATAAAACTTGGATATATAAATAAATAATTAGGTGTATGAATTAACATAAACTTAATATGTCTCCATCCATCTGAGAATGAAGAAAGCTTTGAATTTTTACTTATTCTCTTATAATATGAAATTGGTACTTCTTTTATTCTTAAGCCTTTTCTTATAGCCTCGATTATCATTTCTGAAGCAAATTCCATTCCATTAGTTTTTAGTTCAAGCTTTTCTAATACCTCACCTTTAATAGCTCTGAAACCAGAATGAGCATCTGAAACTCTAGCCTTGTAGAAAAAGTTAAGAAGCCATGTTAAGAGTGGATTTCCAATCCATCTATGAAGCCAAGGCATAGCACCTTTCTCAATTTTACCTTTAAATCTACTTCCAATAACAATATCAGCCTCATCATTAATTAATGGTTCAATAAGTTTAGGTATTTCAGTAAAATCATAAGTATCATCAGCATCTCCAATAACAATATACTTTGGATATCTTCCATATTTTTCTTTCAAATACTTAAAGGCATATCTATATGCATATCCATAACCACTACCATTTGGTGTAATTACATTAGCTCCCATATTCTTTGCAATTAGAGGAGTTTTATCATTAGAATTATCAGCTACAATAATTTCACCATAAAAATCATTATCATTAAAAACCTTCTTTATTTTACTTAAGCAAATACCTATTGTTTTTTCCTCATTCTTAGAAGGAAGAATTACAAAAACTTCTATATTTTTCTTTGTAGAATTCATTGTACTTTAAAATAAAAAATTTTTAAGAATTATCTCCTTTCAACCTAATATCTCAATAATCTTTAATATAACAATTAAAGTAAAAGATACCAATAATGGTAAAATACTTATATTTAATGCTTTACCAAGAAGAATTAAAGAACGTCTTGTATCAGCAATTGAAATCTCCTTTATAGCTAGAAATAGAATAAGTAAAGCTGAAGCAAAGGCTCCTAAAGTAACTCCTATAGATAAAGTGGCAATTGTTGTTACAATTGTAGTTACTGAAGATATCATAATTATAACACAATATAATATTGTTACAGTAGATTTATAAACTTTACGATGGTAAAATCAAAAATAGTAATACATTTGTTAATCCATGAGAAAGTGAAACTCCTATTATACTACCTGTTTTAAAGACAATATATCCAAAGATTAAACCAACTAAGAAAACAAAAATAAAGTCAAATAATGAAAGCCAACCAATATGAAGAATTGCGAAAATTAAACTTACAATTAAAATCCCAATTTTCCAGTTCAAACATGTTATAACACTTCGTTGAATAATACCTCTAAAAACAAGTTCTTCAACAAATCCTGTGAAAAAAATAAAACCTAAAGCTAGAAAAATAAGATTCAATAAATTAAGTTCAGAAATCAAAGGCTCAGGCTTCAGAATATGAAATTCAATTATACCTAAAGGCACACCTGAAAATCCAATTACTAATTGAACTAAGGGTTTGTTAAATTTAACTCCAATATCACTAAATTTCAAATTTAAAATTCTCATTAAAGCTAAAGTTGCTAAAAAAACCAATGATCCTGTTAAAAAATACCAAGAATAATAGGGAAAATAAGCTAAAGGTAAACATAAGCTAATTATTCTAATTAAGGGAGCTAAGGAAAGACTTAGAAAAAGATTTGAAAGAGGATTATCCATATATTTCAAGGCTGAAAGAACCAAAAGTGAAATTAAAATAGTTACATGAAATAAAAAGCCATAAATAGGATTTACAAAAGATGTTACAATTTCAGCTAAAGCAATTAGTAAAATATATATTATGAAAAATATTATCTTATTCATTCATTATTCCTTTGGATGTACAGTTATCCATAAATGTAATTTTATATATGGCTCATCTATACCTTCCTTATATAGATGAAACTCAAGTTTTAATCTATTTCCAACTTTATTAGGTATAAAAGTATAATTTTGTTGCCAAATTTCTTCATGCCTTAGCTTAATATTTTCTAGTACTCCAATTGTTATATTATCTAAAAAAATTACAACTTTATAAGTAACATTATCATATTCATGATTTACAATTCCAATAATTACCATTCCAGCTTCTCCAATTGTTAAATTAACTGGATAATTTCCAGCTTTTCCAGAAGGTCCAAGAATATAAAATTCTGTAAAGCGTTCACCTACATGAGGTGTTACAATGATGTAAATTGTTGCACTAATAGAAACTATTAAACATATAAATAAGATTAAAGTTAAAATTTTTTCAAATTTCATTAGAAATTCCTACTACATTTAACTATGTTATTTTTTAAGTGATATTCTCTATATGAAAAATATTATTTAAGTTCTAAAGTGAACTAATTAATAAAGGCTATATAATTTGTAATACTATTGAATAATATAGCTAGTAAAGTTATTAACAATATAAGATTTCTAATATTCATTAAAGTTTAGACCATGGTTTTTAGGCTAATAAAGAACTTAAGTATATTATTTTATCAAGTAAATTCATATCTTTTAATTTAATAACCTATAACAATCTTACTTACAAATATTTCAGTTCCTAACCAAAATATATATTCATCTTCATTTATCCATTTTCTAATTATAGGAAAAATTTTATAGGTTTTTCCTTTTAACATCATCCATG
>CAZTWF010000080.1:0-4034 GCA_964617245.1 uncultured Nitrososphaerota archaeon | reverse complement strand
AAAGAGCAGAAGAACTTAAAAAATATAATATATTTTCTGAAATAACTGTTTTACAAGATGAACCTCTTGGAGGGGGGATTTCACCTCAAGATGTCTCAAATAAATTTTTAGATGCAATGAATAGTAAAGATATTCAATATGGAATACAATTAACAGGATATGGAGAAAATATAACATATTCAGATATAGGTGATATTCATATTCATCACCATCATCCAAAAGAAGAAACTGAAATTGTTCATAAATTAAATGAGCCGAAACCAATCTGGTATTTACCTCAGACAACCTGGAATAATTGGGAAGGACTTGACCATGAAGAAAAAAATAAACCAAGACAATGGGCTGAACATACATTAGATGAACAAATTTGGAGAACATATGAGAGTATAGGGAATGGAGATAAAGGATTAATTTGGTTTATATATTGTAATTTATGGAATCAGTCAATGAATTATTGGGGAGGTCTTGAATATGATGGAACATTTCCAGACCCAATTATACAAGGAATGATAAACAATCCATTATTATGGAGAAAAGTAGAAGAGATAAATGGAACATTTTCAATTTTGTCTGATTTTTTATCAATTAGTTCACCTTATTATAATGAAAAAACAGAAGAAAATATATCTGTAAATTGTTTAATCTGCTGGAATGATTTTGTAGTGGTAACTTTGGTAAATAATAATTACTATTTAAAACAAAATAGGTGGTCTCCTTTTTTTCCAAATAAATATTCATTTAAAATAAACTTTCCAATACCTGAGTGGATAAAGCCAGAAGCATGTGTATTTATAGATTATTTTACAGGTGTGAAAGAAATAAAAGATTGGAAATATAGAGATAATTGGATTGAAATAAGAATACCAGAATTAAAAATTGGCAAATTGATAGTAATATTGCCATCAAAGACTCAGATAGATGAATTAAAGAAAAGATGGGAAGAAATATCTCCATGGAGTAAAGCAAGTTATAATCATTTAAAATATGAAAAAATTGATGAAGAGGGAAAAAGAAATGTTTGGTTATTAAAGGATAAAAAATGGAGAAATTTTATAAAAATTAAGACAAAAGAAAAAGAAGAAAATTTAATTGTAAAAATACCTTTAAAAATAGGTTGCGAATTAAAAAAAGGAGATATATTTGATGAGAATAGTTTAGAAGTTATTGAGATAGATGAAAAAGGAAACCTAATTGGAAATAAAAAATTCTTTTTACCATATTCAATTAAATTAGAAGAAAAATGGAAATATTCAGAAATCGCAAGTAAATCATCAATAAAGCCAACAGGAGAAATGAAAATAGTTAAAGAAGAAGATATAGTAAGAATAATAAAAAAGGCACCTTTTGGACCTGATTATGGCTGTCATTGGCAGAGTATAAATTTTTCTGATGAATGGGTTTTTTCTGATTATCCCATAATTAGAATTACTTATAATTTAGAAAATTGCCTTGCATCAAGAATATTATTATATATTAACTTTGATTTGAATGGAGATAAAAAGAAAGATGGTGGAGCAACTTTTGAATTATGGAGACAAATTCCTGAAAATAGTATAAATAAAAATGGTTGGATAACTGCTGAAATAAACTGGATAAAAGCAGTATTAGAAAATAAAAGAGAAAATCCCAATTCAATAGTGCCAAAATATGGAAATTTCTGGATTCAAATAATTTATGATAATGAAGAAAAAGAAGATATAGAAAGCGAGATATTGATAAAAGAAATAAAATTTATGGGTAATAAAAACCTTTATATTTTGCTTGATGGAGAAAATAAAAGGGAGAGATATTTTTATGTTTATTATGATACATTTTCAAAAAAGAAGGACGATAAGAATTTATCTTTAGAAGAATTTTTAAAACTTGGTAAATTAATAGAAGAATTTGAATATGAGCAAGAGATAGAAAGACCATCATTTTATGTTGAATTTAAAGAAACAAAAAACAATATAGCAGTTTATATAAAACCTGATGCAATACCGGAAGGAATTGTTTTGAAGTCATTTGATATAAATGGAAATATATTGGAAGAAATTATTCCTGAAAAAAAAGGTGGAATGTATTATTCTGAATTATTAAAAAAGAATTTAAAATATATCCAAATAAAAGGAAATTTTGGGAAATTCTTAGATAAAAATCTTTTATATGAATATCCTTCTTTTAAAAATATTACTTATAAAAAAGAAGAAGATTTTCCTCTTCTTAAAAAAATATACGATGCTTCTAAACCAATTTATGATGTAAAAATAATAGATGGAAAAATAATTGTAGGAGGAGATTCAATATATGCAATAGATAAAGAAGGAAATAATATATGGAAATATAATACAGAAGTTCCTGTAAAACAAATAGTAAAAATTAGAGACAGAATATTAGGAATTGTAGGAAAATGGGAAAAAGAAACAGGAAATTATAAGGTAAGTAAATTAATAATATTAAACAAGAATGGAGAGAAATTAGGAGATAGAAGTTTTTCACCATACTATATAAGAAAAATTAGTGTATCTCCTGATGAAAATAAATTTGCTTTAATTACATGGCATGACCCTAAAGGCCTTACTTCAAGTTGTTATATATTTGATAAAGATGGAAATGAAATAAATAAATTTGTTTGTGAAGGAATATATGCAACAGAAATAAAATTTATGGATAATGAAAAAATATTAATAGGCAGTAGTCCTCATGGGATTTTAAGTTGTTATAAAACATCAGGAGAAAAAATATTCTCTATTAAATTGGAAGGGTCAAATATTCCAAATATCTTAAATTTTGGAAATAGAATATATGCAATTGGATATAAACTTTATTGTCTAGATGAAAAAGGGAATAAATTATGGGAAAAAGAATGTGGTATATATCCAAGGGTTCTTTCTGTTTCAAATGATGGTAGATACATTTCAACAGGAACACTTGATGGAACATTTTCTATATTTGATTTAGATGGAAATTTAATAAAAGAGATAAAGTTTGAAGATGCAATAATAAATTACATAATTTCAGATAAAGATGGATTTATTTTTGCTATTGATAGATTCAGTTGTGATGAGAAAAATGTTTATAGTTGGTTAAACTGGACAGAATTATATAAAGTTAAATATAATGGTGAAATTGTTTGGAAATATAAAGGAGAAGAAAGGCCATTTTTAGATGAACCGAAAATAGATAAAGAAGAAGTGATAGTTATTTCTTCTTATGATGGGAAAGTAAGGAGGGTAAAATGAAATTTAAAATTATTAGTTTTTTAATTTTTTCAATTTTTGTTAAATATTCTTTTTCTTTAACAAATGTTTTATCAATTGTTGATACACCAGAAACACAAATCTCTGCTTATTATGATGAAATGGGTCTTTATTTTTTCCTTCTAAACTATTATTTTTCACCACAAAATTATTTAAAAACGCAGGATATTAAAGTAAAACAGATTGGCTGGGATAAAATTGAGGAAGAAATAAAGAACTTAAAAAAATATGATGTAATTATAATATGGGATGCTCCTTCTGAAATAAAAGATGAAAGGAAAAATGGTTTTTGGTATTCGGATTTAAAAGTGATAAAAGGAGAATTTGCTAAAAAAATAAAAGAAGAGGTTAAAAATGGAAAAATATTAATAATATGGGGAGGGATTACAAATTATGGTGATGCTAAAAAAACTAAATTTCCTGTAATTGGTCTTGGAAGTATGGACAGTAGAGCAGGAAATAAAAGATTTTATTATGGATATAGGAATTCAGAAATATATGAAATTTTACCAGTAGATATACCAGAAGGGGAAACACTCACAAAATTAGGGGGAAAATTGATAGTAAAAGAAGATAAAATATTAAATGGAATAAACTTAGATAAAATACCAATAAAAGCATATCATAAAGTAAAAAATAGAAATGGTAAAGTAATTATAGAAACAGAAGATGGAGACATAGTATTAGTTGAAGGAAGATATGGTAAAGGTAAAATTATATGTTTTACATTGTGTGCTAAAGGAAACTACTTTTTTGAAAAAAATATTCCTTCTCTATGGGAAGATGAACCAATTT
>CAZTWF010000079.1:0-10991 GCA_964617245.1 uncultured Nitrososphaerota archaeon | reverse complement strand
AAAATAAAATAATAATTAATAAAATTAGTAAAGTGATAAAAAATGAAAAGAATACTTGTAACTGGAGCAGGAGGACCTGCAGGTGTAAATTTTATAAAAAGTCTTAGAATTGCTCCTGAAAAATTCTTTATTGTTGGAACTGATATAAATAAATATTATTTAGAATTACCTGATGTTGATATAAGACAAATAGCTATTCCATGTAATCATCAAAAATATATTGAATTTCTTAATGATGTTATTGAAAGATATAATATAGAAATGATTCATCCACAACCAGATATTGAAGTAAGAGTAATTTCAGAAAATAGAGAAAAAATAAAAGCAATTACTTTTCTTCCAAAAAAAGAAACTATAAGAATATGTCAAGATAAATTTGAATCTACAAAAATATGGGCTAAAGCAGGTATACCTGTAGCAAAAACTATTGAAATTAAAGATGAGAATTCATTAGAAGAAGCTGGAAAAGAGCTTGGTTTTCCTTTTTGGATAAGAGCAACAAGTGGAGCTGGTGGAAGAGGTTCTACACCATGTTATAATATTGAAATGGGAAAAGCATGGATAAGATATTGGATAAGTAGAGGAGAAAAATGGAAATTTATTGCACAAGAATATTTACCAGGAAGAAATTTAGCATTTCATAGTATATGGAAAGATGGTGAACTTATAGTATCTCAAGTAAGAGAAAGATTAGAATATATTTATCCTCATTTAGCTCCTTCAGGAATTACAGGTACACCAAGTGTTGCAGTTACAGTAAATAGACCTGATGTTGATAAAATTGCTACAGAGTGTATACTTGTAATAGATAAAAATCCTACAGGTATATTTTGTGTTGATTTAAAAGAAAATAAAAATGGAATTCCATGTCCAACAGAAATAAATGCAGGAAGATTTTTTACAACAAGTCTTTTCTTTTCAGTAGCTGGTTTAAATATGCCATATGTATATGTAAAATTAGCTTATAATGAAGAAATTCCTCCTTTAAAAAAATATAATGCATTAGGAGAAGGATATTATTGGATAAGACATATGGATTCAGGTCCTATTTTATTAAAAGAAGGAGAATGGAGAAGTATAAATCTATGGAAGCAATATTCTTTGATTTAGATGGAACACTTGTAAAATTACCAATTGATTATGAATCTATGAGAAATGAATTAAAATTAATTGCTAAAAAATATGGTCTATATAGTGAATTTAAACCATTATTTAAAGAAATTAAAAGACTTTCATTTCTTCATTTAGAAGGAGAAAAATTTGTAAAAGAATGTATAGAAATAATAAAAAAATATGAAATAAAAGGAGCAGAAAAAGCTGAATTATTGGAAGGAATTAAAGAAATTTTGTATTTATTAAAAAATAAAGGAATTAAAATTGCTATAATATCAAATAATTCAAAAGAATGTATAGAAAAAGTACTTGAAATTACAGGAATTAAAAATTTAATTGATTTAGTAATTGGAAGAAATTCTTTAGAAGATTTAAAACCAAGTCCATTACCTATTTTAAATGCATTAAAAATATTAAATGTAAAAAAAGTAATATTTGTAGGAGATAGAGAAGAAGATAGAATTGCTGCAAATAAAGCAAATATTGAATTCATAGAAGCAAATAAGATTAATGAATTGCTTTCAATCATAAATCTTCATTAATTTTTAATTATTAAATTTTAATAAGCATTAAATTTATTTAAAATATAGAATTATTAATGTGATATCTAAATGAAAGTTGATGTATTAATTCCAACAAGAGATCCAAGTAAAATTAGACCAAAACTTCTTCAAACTTTAAAAAAAGCATCATAGGTTAATAATATAATTATTGAAACATCAAAGCCTTTATCTAAAGCAAGAGTAATTGGTGCAAGAAAGTGCTCAACAGAATGGATTGCTATGTTTGATGATGATATTGAAATTTCTGAAAATTGGTTTGATAGTGTATCAAAATATATAAAACTAGGTGTTATAGCTATTTCTACACCTTCAATTGATGTTAATAATATTCATATAACAGCTTATAGAATAGTTTCAGAAAAAATAAGACCATTACATTTACGTAATGTACCATTTATTAATAATACCTTAATAAGAAGAAATGTTCTCTTAGAATATAATTCACCACCAATTTTCCATGGTGAAGATATACTTCTTTACAATTATATAAAGAAAAAAGGAATATGGATTCATCCTCCTTATTGTGGAGTAAAGCACTTTATGGTAATTAAAGATCCTATAGAAGTAGCATTTGCAATGTGGCAATTTGGTAGTATTCATTGTATGGATTTCTAAAATATTGTTTAGCACATTTTATAATTCCTATTTTAGCTACAGGATATTCTCATACATTTAAAACAATAATTTTCTTTTGGAGACATAATATTAAGTTTATTGTTGGTTTAATTAAAGGAATAATTACAAAATATTCAAAAAAATTAAGAGAATAAGATTTATTTGGTAATAATACTTTTTAAAGATGAATTTTCCTTTATTTTAATAAAAATCCATTAAATATAATCAATGATTCATATAGTGCCGGGGGCGGGCTTCGAACCCGCGCTCTCCGGATTTCTCGTCCCTTTTATATGATTATGAGTCCGGCGCTTTAACCAGGCTAAGCTACCCCGGCTCTATGAAAAATTATTTTTAGCTAATATTTAAACAATTTGAGAAAAATTTTAAATTATTGGCTTATTAAAAAATTCATAAGCCCCAGTAGCTCAGCTGGTAGAGCGACGGTCTTGTAAACCGTTGGTCAGGGGTTCAAATCCCCTCTGGGGCTTATAATTTTTAATTATTTAATAAAAAAGTTTATTTATTAATAAACAAAATTTTTTAATGAATATAGAATGAATATAGAAAGACTTTCTACTGGAATTTTATCATTAGATAAAATGTTAGCTGGAGGAATACCAAGAGGATTTTGTATTGCTATTACTGGAGAGCCAGGGACAGGAAAAACAATTCTTTGTATACATTTTATAGCTCAAGGAATAAAAGAAGGAGATAAATGTATATATGTTACAACAGAAGAGAGTAGAGATTCTATAATAAATCAAGCAAGACAATTTAAATTTGATTTTGAAAAATCAATAAAAGAAGATAAATTAATAATAATTGATGCTTTAATGGGATTAGAAGATAAATGGTCATTAAAATCATTAACTGTAGAAGATCTTGTTGAGAAAATTATAGAAGCTAAAAAATCATTAGGTTATGGAAGAGCAAGAGTTGTTATTGATTCATTATCTGCATTTTGGCTTGATAAACCATCTATGGCAAGAAGATATTCATATTATGTAAAAAAAGTTTTAGCAAAATGGGATTTTACAATTTTTGCAACTTCTCAATATGCTATAACTACATCAGAATCTTTTGGATGGGGTATTGAACATATAGCAGATGGAATAATAAGATTTAGAAGAATTGTTAAAGGAGGAATATTAAAAAGATATATATTAATAGAAAAAATGAGACAAACTCCTCATAGTTTAAGAATGCATGAAATAAATATAGAAGATGGAAAAGGAATAGTTATAGTAGGACCTGTAGGAGAAGAAGAAAAAGAAGATATTTTATTATCAAAAAGAATTAAAAAAGATAAAAATGAATATTAGAGAATCAAAATTTTATGAAAAAATAAATAATAAAGTTAAATGTAATCTATGTGAACATAGATGTATTATAGATGAAAATAATTATGGATTATGTAAAACAAGAAAAAATATTAATGGTAAATTATATACCATAGTTTATGGTGTTTTAAGTGCAATAGAAAGTAGACCTATTGAAATTAAACCATTTTTTCATTATTGGCCTGGTTCAACTGCTTTAACATTTTCAACATGGTCATGTAATTTTCAATGTCCATGGTGTCAAAATTGGACTTTATCTAGATTTTTAGAAATTAATACATATTACGAACCTGAAGAAATTATTAAAATAGCATTAGAAAATAAAGATGAAGGATTATGTTCAAGTTTTCAAGAGCCTACACTTCTTACTGATTGGAATATAGATTTATTTAAAATTGGAAAAAAATATGGATTATATTCATGTTATGTATCTAATGGTTATATGACTTTAGAAGTATTAAAAGAATTATATAGTGTAGGAATGGATGGATTAAAAATAGATATAAAAGGAGATAAAGAAGTTTATGAAAAATATTGTGGAAATATTGATTATGAAAAAATATGGAGAAATATAAGAGAAGCAAAGAAAATAGGATATCATATTGAACTTGTTAATTTAATAATAACTAATGTAAATGATGATGAAGAATGTATAAGAGAAATTATTGAAAGAACTATAAAAGAAGTAGGTATTGATGTACCAATACATTTTACTAGATATTATCCAGCATATAAATTTAAAAATCCTCCAACAAAAATAGAAAAGCTTGAATTTGCATATAAAATAGCAAAGAAATTTGGAATTTTATTTCCATATATAGGAAATGTTCCTGGTCATGAATATGAAAATACATATTGTCCAAATTGTAATGAAATTTTAATAAAAAGATTTGGATATAAAATTATTAAATATAAATTAGAAAATAATAAATGTCCAAAATGTAATTTTGAAATAAAAATTATAGGAAAATATATTAAAAAATAATATCGAAAGATATTAATATATAAATAATATATAGAAGATAATAAATAGGTGATGAGAATGATACAAAGATTTAGAATAAGTCCAACATTTAGAAGTGCTATTTTTAGAGCAAAAAGATGGTTTTATGCTACATTTTGTAAAAACTGTCCAAAAGAAATAATTGAAGAAAATAAAAAAATGTGGGTAAAACTTGCATCAAAACTTATAGAAGAATCAAATAAACTTGGAATAAGTGATAAACCATCTAGATTAGAAATAGAATATGAAGTAATTGAAGGAAAATTTAAACCAATAAAAGCAACAGTAGAAGCATTTGAAATGAAAAGCCTAGGAAAACATACTATTTCAATTTAATGTGATAAATAATGGATTTTTTTAATCATCCTTATATTCCTAATGCTTTAATTTTAAATGAAATGCTTAAAGAAATTGGTATTGAAAAAATTGATGATTTATTTAATGATGTAATAAAAGAAAATTTTGATTTAAATATTCCAATTTTAGATGAATATTCTATTTATAAAGAAGTAAAATCTACTCTATCAAAAAATAAAGTATATAAATGTTTTATGGGAGGAGGTCCTTGGTTTCATTTTGTACCAAGTATAATAAAATATTTAATTACAAGAGGAGAATTTTTAACATCATATACTCCTTATCAACCTGAAATAAGTCAAGGAGTACTTCAAGTATTATTTGAATTTCAAAGTATGATTTGTGAATTATATAATATGGAAGTAGCAAATGCATCATTATATGATTTTCCAACAGCTATAGGAGAAGCTTTTTTATTATCATCTAGAGTAACTGGAAGAAGAAAAGTAATAATTCCAGCTTCTATACCTGAAGATAGAAAATCAGTTATAAAAAATTATACAATTAATCTTGAATTAATAGAAGTTCCATTTTTAGATAATGGATGTCCTGATTTAGAATATATTAAAGAAATTATTAATAAAGAAATTGCAGGAGTATATACTGAAATACCTAATTTCTTTGGAGTAATTGATTTTAAATTAAAAGAATTAATTGAAATTGTACATGAAGTAGAAGCACTTGCAATTATAGGAGCAGATCCTTTACTTATGGGAATTATAAAACCTCCAGGAGATTATGGAGCAGATATAGTTGTAGGAGATGGACAACCATTAGGTATTCCTCCAGCTATGGGAGGAAATAGCTTAGGAATAATAGCATGTAAAAATGATATGAGAATAATAAGACAAATGCCAGGAAGAATTATTGGAATGACAAAAACAATAAGAGGAGAAAGAGCATTTACATTAGTACTTACAACAAGAGAACAACATATAAGAAGAGAAAAAGCAACATCAAATATATGTACAAATGAGACTTTACTTGCTATAGCAGCTACTATATATATGGCATTAATGGGAAAAGAAGGAATAAAAAGAATTGCAAAAAGAATATTTCATAATACACAATATACAATAAAAAGAATAAAAGAAATTGGCTTAGATACTGCATTTAAAGGATTACATTTTAGAGATTTTACAATAAAAGGAATTAATATAAAGAAATTAAATAATTTTCTTAAAGATAAAGGAATTCTTGGAGGAAGAGAAATCTCTGATAATATAGGATTATTTGCAGTAACTGAAATTCATAAAAAAGAAGATATTGATGAATTTATTAGTTTAATAGAAGAATTTATGAAAAGTGATTAAAATGTTATCCTTTGAGCCTCTTATATTTGAATTAAGTAGAAAAGGAAAAATAGGATTATATATTGAAGATTGTGAAATAGAAGGAATTCCTAAGGAATTTTTAAGAGAAGAATTAAATCTTCCTGAAGTCTCTCAAATAGAAGTAATAAGACATTTTACAAGATTATCTCAAATGAATTGGGGAGTAGATATTGGACCATATCCTTTAGGTTCATGTACAATGAAATATAATCCTAGAATAAATGAAGAATTATCATGGATAGATGAAATTCAATGGATTCATCCTCTTCAAGAAGATATTCAAGGAATACTTGAAATAATGTATAAACTTGAAAGAATGCTTTCAACTATAACAGGAATGAAAAGATTTTCCTTACAACCTGCTGCAGGAGCACATGGAGAATTAACTGGTTGTCTTATAATAAGAAAATATCATAAAGATAAAGGAGAAGATAGAGATGAAATAATTATACCTGATTCTGCTCATGGAACAAATCCAGCAAGTGCAGCTATGGCAGGCTTTAAAGTAATAGAAATTCCAACAAATGAAGAAGGTTTAGTAGATATTGAAGCTTTAAAATCTGCTGTAGGAAAAAGAACTGCTGGAATGATGATGACAAATCCAAATACATTAGGATTATTTGAAAGAAATATAAAAGAAATTACAGAAATAATTCATGATGTAGGTGGATTAATGTATTATGATGGAGCAAATTTACAAGGAATATTAGGAATTGCAAGACCTGGAGATATGGGATTTGATATTGTTCATTTAAATTTACATAAGACTTTTTCTACTCCTCATGGTGGAGGAGGACCTGGCTCAGGACCTATAGGTGTAAATGAATTATTAGAAGATTATTTACCTATTCCAATAGTAGATTTTGATGGAAATAAATATTATTTAAATTGGAATTTATCAAAAACTATAGGAAAAGTAAGAAATTGGTATGGAAGTATTCCAGTATTAGTAAGAGCATATTCATATTTAATTTCTATGGGAAGTAAAGGCTTGAAATTATCATGTTATGCTTCAGTAGTAAATACAAATTATTTTATGAAAAAGATTTCTCAAATAAGAGGTTTCACAATTCCTTTTGGAAATGCTTATAGAAAACATGAAGTTGTAATAAGTGCTGAAAAACTTGCAAAAGAAACTGGAGTAACTGCATTAGATATTGCAAAAGCATTAATAGATAGAGGACTTCATCCTCCAACAATTTATTTTCCTACTATAGTAAAAGAAGCATTAATGTTTGAATTTACAGATACTGAAACAAAAGAAAATATTGATAGATATATAGAAGCATTAAAAGAAATTTCAGATATTGCATATTCTAATCCTGAATTATTAAAGAAATGTCCAAATAATACATTAGTTGGTAGAATAGATGAAGTATATGCAAATCATCCAAAGACTATGTGTTTAAGTTATAAAATGTATTTAAGAAAAATTAAAGAAAATATTTAATATTTAAATTCTTAATTTGATATAGGGAAAGAAAAATGGGAAATGAAATTGAAAATAAAATAATAGAAGCATTGAAAGAAGTATATGATCCTGAAACAGGAATGAATATGATAGAAATGCAATTAATAAATAAAATTGAAATAAAAAATGATGAAGTAAATATTGAATTTTCTCCATCAAGTCCATTATGTCCAATTGCATTTTATTTAGCAGAAGAAATTAAGAAGAAAGCATTAAAAGTAGAAGGAGTTAAAAAAGTAAAAGTTATATGTAAAGGACATATTATGGAAAATGAAATAAATAGACTTATAAATGAGGGATAGAAAATAAAGGTTAGATTATTTGCAATATTAAGAGAAATTGCAGGTACAGATTATATAATAATTAATGATAAGAATAATGAAAATGAAATTATAAATGAAATTATAAATAAAGTACCAAAACTTAAGGAATATTTAATAAAAAATGGAAAAATTAATGAGAAATATAAAATTCTAATAAATAAAGATGAAGTATATATATTACCACCATTTACTGGTGGCTGATTATCTTTTTGTAATTTTTCCTATTAAATAAAATGGAGTTATATCATCTATTATTACTTCAATTTTTTCTCCTAAAGGAATATTACAATCTGATAGGGAAATATTATTTGATATAATAATATTTTTATATTCTTTTGTTCTTGCTAATATTCTATTTTTTCCATATTTATCAATAACTAATGCTTCTATTATTTTACCAATCCATTTACTATTTTTTTCTAATTGAATTTCTTTTGTTATTCTTGATAATTCTTTACTTCTTTTTTTCTTTATAGGCTCAGGAATTTGAGGCATAGCTGCAGCTAATGTATGAGGTCTAGGAGTATATCTTGAAATATGTGTTTTATCTGGTTTTATATCCATTATTAATTTATATGTTTCATTAAATTCATATTCTTCTTCTCCAGGAAATCCAACTATTATATCAGTATAAAAAGTAATATTTGGAAATCTTTCTCTAAATGCATTTAATACTTTTTTAAAAGTTTCAATATCATATCCTCTATTCATTTTTTCTAATATTTTATTACTTCCACTTTGAACTGGAATATGAATAAATTTGTAGATTTTTTCAGAGGAATATGAATCTAATAATTGATTAAGAAAAGGAAGAATTGAAGAAGGTTTAAACATTCCAATTCTCATAATAAAATCCTTAGGTATTTCTATTAATTTATTTAATAGAAATGCTAAATTTACACCAATATCATATCCATAAACTCCAGTATCTTGAGCTGAAATTCTTATTTCTTTTGCTCCAAAATCTAATGCTTCTAATAAATTATTTTTAATTATATCATAATGAATACTTTTTAAAGTTCCTTTTGCAATTCTTACTATACAATAAGAACAATTTCCAAGACATCCTCTTGCTATTAATATAGAAGCTTTTATTCCATCTATATGTGGAAAAGGATCAAGAGGTTTTTCTTTATTTAAACATATTTTTATATTATTTTTTATAGCTTCATCTATTTTTGATATAGGTAATATTATTGAACATAAAGGAAAATTCTTTGCTATAAGAGCTGGTTGTGCAGAAGCCATACAACCAGTTACTATAATTTTCTTATTAGTTTTATTAATTAATGATAAATACTTCATTATTTTTAAATCAGTTTCACTTCTAACAGTACAAGTATTTACTATTATAACATCAGCATTATTAATTGAATTTGTAATATAAAATCCACTACTAATTAATTTTCTTCTAATTATTTCTTCTTCAACTTTATTTGCTGAACAACCAAATGTTTTTATATATACACGCATTTTATTCAAAAATAAAATAAATTTCCTATTTTTTAAAGTATTTCTCAATAAAAAATTTAATATTTAATAATGAGAATCCTCCATATGCTATAGTATTTCCATTCTTTATAGCATTTAATATTTCATTAATATTTTTATCTTCAACTTCTACAATAGTATATGAAGAACCAACCATATATGCTATATGTGCATCACTTCCTCCTACTACTCCTAATTCATATTTTTTTGCTAATCTTTCAGCAATTTTATTATAAATTGGAAGTGTAGAAGAATTTCTTATTTCTAATAATGGTCTTTTATATAAAATTTTTTTAATAATATTTTTTCCAATACCATGACTAAAAGGATCAAGAGGATGTGGAATTATAATTATTTCATTTTTTAATAATTCTTCAAAATCATTTTTTAAATTATTTGGTTTTAATAATATTAAATGACCATATTTTGTTGTTACTTCAATACCAGGAATAATAATTATATTATTCTCATTAGAGATCTTTTCTAATATTTTTTCATTTATTAATATATCATGATCTGTAATTGCAATTCCATCAAGTCCTTTATTTTTTGCATATTTAATTATTTCATATATTGAAGAAAAACCATCTTTTGAAAAATTTGTATGTACATGAAGATCAATTTTTAATTTATTTGACATCTGAGCCTTGAGGCACCTCTTTATCAGGAATTAATAATGAAATTTTATTTTCTCCTTCTGCTGCTAATAACATTACTTCAGATTTAATATTAAAAATATTAATAGGCTGAATATTCAATAATATAGCAACTTTTTTTCCTATTAATTCCTCAGGTTTATAATATTTTCCAATTTTAGCAATACATGACTTTATACCATATTCTCCTACATCTATTTTTAATGAAATTAAATCTTTAGATTCTTTAATTATTTCAGCTTTTATTATTTTTCCTATAGAAATTTTTACTTTTTTAAATTCATCAATACTTATTAATTGTTCTATTTTTCTACTTGGTAATAATGTTTCTCTTATTTTATTTATTTCATCTGATTTAATTTTTTTGAATAAAGGATAAGATTTTGAAATTTTATGACCTGAAGGTAATAATTGAGAAGCTATATTCCAAGATTCATTATGAACATTAGAATTTAAATTTAATATATTCCATATTTTTTCAGAAGTAAATGGAAGAAAAGGAGAAAGTAAGCTAGCTAATGCTTTAACTAATTGTACACATACATAAAGACAAGTAGCTGCTCTTTTTGGATCTTCTTTTATTTTTATCCATGGAGCTGAATTATTTAAATATCTATTTCCTTCATGTGCTAATGATATTATTTCTAATAATGCATCTCTAAATTTAAATTCTTTTATATATTTTGAAGAAATTTCTTGAACTTCTTTTATTTTTTCTAATA
>CAZTWF010000078.1:0-5366 GCA_964617245.1 uncultured Nitrososphaerota archaeon | reverse complement strand
CAAAATTTTTACATTCTATTATTAGCTTTATTTTAGGATTTTTCATAAATTCTTCATCATTTTTAGCATATGTAAATGCTATGTCAGGTCTAAGAGCAAGACGATTTATGTTATATTTCCTCTTAACCTCCTCAGCTCTTTCAAAAATTTCCTTCATTTCTGGATAAATATCACTTTTACGCCAAAGAATACCTTCAAACATCGTATGAGGATTTAAATCAAATTCATACCACATAGAATAATTATCTATTATTGCTAATGGAATTCTAGAGCTTTGTTCAAAAAACAATTTCAAAGTTTTAGATGTAAACTCTCTTAAAATTCTTGTTGCTAACCACATTTGATGAGTTTGTTTAGTAAGTCCACGTAATGACATAAATCTTGCATTCTCACTATAATGCATTAAAAAAGATACTGGATGTTTGAGATCATTATTTAAATGAATTCCAACAAGAGCTGAAGTTGATATTCCAATATATCCTTCCTTTTTAGTAACTTCTTTCCTAATATAATTCAACATAGGCCTATAATACTTGTCCCATTCACTTAAAAACAATCTTTCATTTTCTTTAAGATATGTAAGCTCATAGTTATTAATAATTATAATAGGAAGTTCTTGTCTTCTTCTTTTATTCCATTCTAGTAATAAATCTTCAGCTGGAAATATCTCAATAGTATTAAAGAGGCCTTGATTAGTAGAAGAAATTTCAATTATATTCTTGCCTTTTATCTTTTCAAGATCAATATTATACTCACAGCCAAAATAATCTCTTTTCTTGCTTATTGCATAATTTGATATATGAAAAAGTTTATTTCCTTCAATAACAAAGTAATAATTTCCTCCACGAAGGCCAGCCCAATCCTCATGTACTTTAAATTGAGTCATCAAATCACCTTTTGTGCTATTAATTTTAATTTTTTTCCAACTTATGCTTATCTTACTTAATACTCTTAATTTATTATTACTTACATAAATTAGTATGCAAAGACTTAAAATTTATTAAATTATGAATTTTTGATTTCACTAAGCTGAAGTGAATTAATAAAATATGATCGATTAAAAAGTAGTATTTTTAAAGTAATCTCAAGTGAAGATTAGTCTGAGAAGTTTTCTATAGTAATAATACATGAAAAAATATAGTAATCGCTACAAAGATTTAGTATTTTAATTATCTTAATGAGATTTCTCTGTATTTATTCATTAAAAAACTTCTTTATATTCTGGAAATAAAGCCTTTGCAAGTTCATATGGTATTTTTCCTTTTGCAAATAATCCTTTTATATAATTACATTTTGGACAATCAGCAAAAATTGCAATACCACCATTAATATATGGAAGACCTGAATAATCATATCCTCTTACAATTAATTCCTCATTACATTTTGGACATATTATTTTTTCTATTTTTGTTATAATTAATTCCTCACTACATTTTAGACATTTAATAAAAATCACAAGATTATCTTCAATAATTGAATAGTAATATCTTTTTATGTGTATATATTTTCTAAATAGAAATAATAGAAAATGTAAGTTCCTGTTAATGCAAGGAAAGTCAAACTTCCTAAATTCCAAGTAAGAATATATTGTAAAAACAAAACATTGAGTAATTTAATTGAATTCTTATATGAAACAAAATTCTGTCTCATAATTCTTGAGAGAAATTTTTCTAAAAAATATCAAAACTTGATCACACGTCTAATCTCATTTATTGTAAAACCTGCTTCTAGAAGTGCATAAACTGCTAAGGCATATTTTGAGCCTAATTTCCTTTCTTTAGGTGGATAGTTCACATCTTCTTGGAGGACTATCCACTTAAGAGTTGCTAAGAATTTCTCTATTTCTCTTTTTAATTCCTCTTCTAGATTGCTAAAGTAGTGTGAAATTATCCTTGAAACTCCCCATCTATAATTGATGTGAATCAACTTTATAACTGCATTTATTAGATACTCTTCTACATCTTTATTCTTAAGCTTTAGATTAGTGTAGAAATCTGCTAAGTCATCATGTGTTGGAACCTTTACATCTAGTCCTTTATCTTCAAATATGGCCCGCCAAACATAAAAGTCACATTTAGATTTTCCATTAGGTATTTGTATAAAGACCTTATAGTTATTGAAGTCTTCAACTAATATAACCTTGAAGCTTCTATCACTACAAATCTTAAAGTATTTCTCCATTTCGCTCTTTACATCATTTGGCATAGGTAGATCATCTATTATTCCTATACCATTAACATAGTGCTTATTAGCTATTACATCATGTACTATAACCTTATACTTAGACCAACTTGGTACTTTACTAATGATCACCACCACTTCATACTTTCCTTATACTCATCTAAGTCTTCATTTTTATTTGGCTTTCTGAATACAAATAAATGCTCATGAGCAATAAGGTAAAAATCTGTCCAGTAGTGCTTATCCTTTGGCTTTTCAACCCAGCATTCTTCAGCAGTTTTAGCTAATCCAGTCCATTTCTTTTCTGTAGCCTTTGTATGCCATTGGATCTTAATTATATCCTCTTTTAGAATAAAACCAACATCTAAGAACTGTTGCATAACTCTAAATGCTATTGGGATATAATGCCTGTGCTTTCTAGTATCACCTATGAGTATGGCACAATATCTTTTGGGCTTCAAAACTCTAAAGCTTTCTTCAGCTACTTCTCGCATACCCTTTAAATACTCTTCTAAGCTATAGACTTGAGAGAGATCTCCTTCTATCTTTTTGCTCTTTGAATAGGGAATAATATTTGCATAAGGTGGATGTGTAGCTATTAAATCTATAGACTCATCTTCAATTAAGTTCAAGTTTCTAGCATCTCCATGATATACCTTTATGTCAGGCTCCTTGTAGTTAGAGTCTAAAGGCCTATAAGTAAAGTTAAGTCTATCCATAGTTAGCATAACAGCATCATAATTTATATCAATGCCTATTGCATTTCTACCCAATAGCTTGCACTCCACTAGCGTTGTTCCACCTCCACACATTTGATCTAGGACTATTTCACCAGGCTTACTATAGCGTAAGATTAAATTTCTGGCTATTTGAGGAGCCCAATTTCCTCTATAATCACCTTTATGTGTAGCCCAATCTCCTCTATCTGGAAAAGACCAAACTGTTGTAGTCTCTAAAGATAACTTATCAGGCTGATATTTTTCAATTCTATAGGGCTTTCCAATAGGGATTTCTTCCTCTTCTATATGTACTACATTATGATTTTTAATGTATTCAAGATATTCCTCTTGTGTAATAAGTCTCATAGACATATACTTGGTCTTCTCAGTATTAGCTCTCATAGTAATTCACTTTAAGTAATTTACTTTAGGTAATTCACTTTGAATAAAACCACCCATTTAATGCATAAGTCACAAGTCCTTTTCTTTTAAGGTCTTGAAGACGACCTCTAACAGTATTATAATTTATACCTGTCTTTTCTGCAATTTCACGAGTTGTTAGTGGTTTTCCTTCCTTTTTTAAGAGCTCTAGCACAAGCTCATAAGCAGGTTTAGAATATTTCAGCTTTCCCATACTACTTCAATATTAAATAAACAGCAATCACTTAAAAATTTGATCGATCATTAAATATCCTTGATGATTTCGAAAGAAATTAAAAGAAAGGATTTAGAAAGAAGCTAAACTTTTTAGTGTGAACAGCTAGGATCTGACATAATATAGGGAAATTGGTAAAATCATAATACCTATTTCTATGAAAGTATATTATTAAATTAGTAATAATAGAATTTCATAAATCTTATATTGTTTTTCATCATATAATTTCTTAAAAATCTTTAATTTGTGGATATTTATTCTTTAATTTTTCAGTAAATTTTTGATGCCATTCTGTAAGTTTAATTTTTTGAATTATTCTAGAAGAAATATATGGCTTTATATCTAAAACAGAAGTTTTATCAAATAAATCTAAGTAATTACATAAAAGGAATCCACTTATATGATCTTCATGTTCATGAGATAAAACAATTATATGAATATTATTTGGATTTATTTGAAATTTCTTCATATTAAAAAGTAAAATGTTTATATCTTCACCAATATCAAAAATTATTCCTTTATCTTCAATAAAACATGAAAATCCAAATGATCCTATAAATCCATTTAAAGCCTCATTATTATATAGAATTTTAATTTTCAAATTTTTTATTCATAGATAATTCTTTTAAAATTTATTTTAAATTTGTATATAAATTTAAAATCTATAATCTTTGTAATATTTGAGTATAATTTGGTTATTATAAGATATTTAAAGCCTATAAATTAAGTGGAATTTATGATTGAAAAGATTAGAGAAGTTGAAGAAGAAGTTATAACAAGAGCAATAATTCGTAAAACAATGGAAGATTGGATAAGCTTAGCAGAAGCAGATGCTGTTATTGTAGGTGCTGGTCCATCAGGTTTATCTGCAGCTAGAAAATTAGCAAAAGCTGGACTTAAGACTATTGTTTTTGAAAGAAGACTTTCTTTTGGTGGTGGTATAGGAGGTGGAGGAATGCTATTTCATAAAATTGTTGTACAATCACCAGCAGATAGAATTCTCAGAGAAATTAATTGTAAATTTGAACCTATAGAAGAAGGTTTATTTGTTGTAGATGCAACAGAAATGATGGCTAAACTTGCTTGTGGAGCTATTGATGCTGGCGCAAAAATAATTTTAGGTGTAAGTGTTGAAGATTTAATATATCGTGAAAATCCATTAAGAATTGTAGGTGTTGTAACACAATGGTCAGCTGTACATATGGCAGGTCTTCATGTTGATCCTTTAGCTATTAAAGCTAAAGCTGTTATAGATTGTACAGGTCATCCTGCTGAAGTTCTTGCAATTGCATCAAAGAAAATTCCAGAATTAGGAATTACAATTAAAGGAGAAAAATCCATGTGGGCATCTTGTGGTGAAGAGCTAGTAGTAAAGAATACTAGAGAAGTTGTTCCAGGGCTTTTTGCAGCTGGTATGGCTATAGCTGCAGTAGATAATACTCCACGTATGGGTCCAATATTTGGTGGTATGCTATTAAGTGGTGAAAAAGTAGCTCAATTAGTTATAGAAAAAATTAAAGGTAAAGTAGAGTAATAAATCATAAATTTAAATTTTTATTCTTCTTTCCTTTCTTTAAATAATTGAATTTTTTAAGATAAATATTGAAATATCAGAATTACCATTAAATAAATTAATGCTTATTTGTAATAAATGTGGTAAATGGTCTAAAATAGGATATACTATATGTCCATATTGTGGATGTATATTACTAAATAATGATGGGAATAAATCTTTATTTTTAAATTTCATGGAAAATTTATTAATTAAAGAAAGAAATGAAGAAAAAAAGAAAATTGAAAGAGATAAAATT
>CAZTWF010000077.1:0-5526 GCA_964617245.1 uncultured Nitrososphaerota archaeon | reverse complement strand
TTTAATATTTTTTAATAATTATTTTTAATAATATAGATTTTGATATAAAAATTTAAGTTATAAAAATAATAAGTTTTTATATGTGTAGATTATTTGGATTATATGCTAATAAAAATGTAAATGTAAATTTTAGTTTTTATAAAGCAGATAAAAGTCTTATTAAACAATCATATGAAAATCCTTCAGGTTGGGGAATTGCTTGGTTTGATAAAAAATGGAATGTATGTAAAGAGCCTAGACCTCTTTTTCAATCTTATAAAGCAGAAAGTATTATTAAAAAAGCTTATGGAAGAATAATTATATCTCATGTAAGAATGGCTACTCATGGAGGAGAAACTATAGAAAATACTCATCCCTGGCTTTATAAAAATTGGGTTTTTGCTCATAATGGAGTAATTGATGATAAGAAATTAATTAATTTTATTAAAAATGAATTTAAAGATTTTGAAGGAGAAACAGATTCAGAAAAATTATTTCATTTAATAATTCAAGAAATTCATGAATTAAATAATCCTATTGAAGGAATTAAAAGTGCTATTGATAAAATAAAGAATATTAGATTTTCATCATTGAATTTTATTACTAGTAATGGAAGAGAACTTTATGCTTTAAGATATACAAAGGAAAAAGAAGATTATTATACTCTTTACTATACAGAAAGACCAAAAGAAGGAATTTTTCTAAGATCTAAAGATACAAGACAATTAATAGAAATGAAACTTCATTCTGGAGAAAAAGCTATAATTATAGCATCTGAATGTATGACTGAAGAAGATTGGAAGCTTATTGAAAATAAACATTTAATTGTAA
The DNA here is from genome assembly GCA_964617245.1 of uncultured Nitrososphaerota archaeon. Taxonomy (GTDB): domain Archaea; phylum Thermoproteota; class Methanomethylicia; order Methanomethylicales; family Methanomethylicaceae; genus WYZ-LMO11. The sequence continues at coordinate 4,716 of CAZTWF010000077.1, read as the reverse complement.
TAGATGAAAATTTAAATATAAAATCTATAAGTATTTAATAATTTATTAAAGTATTTTCTATCTAAAGAAATTATTAATTAAATACGGGTCCGGAGGGCTTTGAACCCTCGACCTTTGGCTTCGGAAGCCAATGCGCTATCCTACTGCGCTACGGACCCTTTATAAATAAATACTTAGAAAATATTTCTAGATTTTGATTTTATATTGATCATTATTTTTAAAGTAACATTTATTGAGAGAGATAAAAAGTGATATATATATAAAATGAAAAATATAAAAAATAGAATAAATAAAAGAATATCAAGAGATATGGGGGCAAGATATTGGATAAATGGGCATGTCAAATTTGTGGTTATATCTATGATCCAGCAAGAGGAGATCCAAGTCAAAATATAAAACCTGGAACGCCTTTTGAAGAGCTTCCAGAAAATTGGGTATGTCCAATATGTGGTGTTCCAAAGGATATGTTTACAAAATTGACTTAGAATAGTATTTCAAATGAAAATTAAAATACATAAAAATTAATAATTTTTATTTCTTATTTTTCTGTAATATGCATATTTGACATTTTTCAATTTCTAATATAGGATCAAATGTTTTATGTATATTACATAATAAACCTTTTTTACGAGCAATTTTACATATTTTACAAAATTCTAAAATAAATTCATTATGAGTTAGATTTTTATTAATAAGAGAATCTGCTATTTTTTCTATTAATTCTTTAATTTCTATATCTTTTTCTAAGTCTATAGCTTTTCCACGTATTTTTCTATTATAAAGACTTATAGCTGATTGACTTACATTTAAAAATTTTGCAATTTCTATTTGTTTTAAACAATATTTTTTTATTAAATATCTAGCTATATGTGCTTTTATTGATGGAATTAAACTTTTTACAATAATTTCACATAATAATAACATATCTATATCACATATATATTAATAGATAAAAATAAATATATTTTATTACAATTGTAATAAAGGGAAATATAATGAATAAAAGAAATATATTAAAATTAATAGAAAATGTCTATTGGGTTGGAGTAAGAGATTGGAATCGTAGAATTTTTGATGCTTTAATACCACTTCCAAAAGGAACTTCATATAATGCTTATCTTGTAATTGGTAAAAATGCTAAGGCTTTAATTGATACTGTTAATCCTGGCTTTGAAAAAGAAATTGAAGAAAAGATAAGAAGCTTAATACCATTAGAAGATTTAGATTATGTCATTATGAATCATGCAGAACCAGATCATGCTGGTGCCATACCATATATTATGAAAATTGCATCTAAAGCTAAGTTAATAACATCAAGTAGAGGAGCAAAAATGGCTCAAGTATATTATCAAATACCACAAGAAAGAATTAAAATAATAAAAGATAATGATACTATAAGTCTAGGTGATAAGACTTTACGTTTTATTGAAGCACCTATGTTACATTGGCCTGAGACTATTTTTACATATCTTGAGGAAGATGGCATATTATTTCCATGTGACTTTTTTGGTGCTCATTTAGCTAATGGTATTTATAGTGATGAAATTGAAGATTATTTAGTACATGCTCAAAGATATTGGGGTGAAATAATGATGCCTTATAGAATAATGGCACAAAAAGCCTTAGAAAAAATTAGTAAACTTAATATTAATATTATTGCACCAAGTCATGGACCTATTCATAGAAGACCTGAATTAATATTAAATGCCTATAGGAAATGGGCTTATGGAGAAACTCGTCAAAAGGCTACTATAGCTTATATTAGTATGTGGAATAATACTGATATAATGGCTAAACAAATAGCTGAAGTTCTTACATCTGAAGGTATAGAAATTGTTCTTTATAATTTAGTAATTGCAGATATAGGTGATTTAGCTAAGGATCTTGTAGATTCAAAAGCTATTATCTTAGGTGCACCTACAGTTTTAGGTGGAGCACATCCATTAGCAATTTATGCTACATATTTATTAAAAGCATTACGTCCACCAACAAAATTTGCTATTATTTTAAGTTCTTATGGATGGGGAGGAGGAGCAATTAAACAAATTCAAGAAATTTTAAATGATTTTAAAATTGAAATTATAGGCGTAATGGAAATAAATGGTCCACCAACTGAGGAACATATGCAACAAATTATTAAACTTGCTAAGGATTTAGCTAAAAAAATTAAGGAGGAAAGTTAATATGGGAGGATTTGCTGAAGGAGATCGTAAAAAAATCCTTAAAGATATTTTAAAACAAATTCATATGGGTATATCACCACAACAAATTAAAGAACAATTTCGACAATTTCTTGAAAATATAAATCCATTAGAAATTGTTAAAATTGAACAAGAATTAATTAGTGAAGGTATATCAAGAGAAGAAATTCAAAGACTTTGTAATCTTCATTTAGAAATTTTTAAAGAACAATTAGAAAAACAAAAATTTGAAATAACTCCAACAAGTCCTATTGGTATACTTATTGAAGAACATAAAATGCTTCAACAAATTACTGAAAAACTTATAACATTAACTGAAAAAATTCAAAAAATAGAAATTCCAATAATTGAAGAATTATCACAAATAAAACATATTTTAGATGAACTTTTAGATGCTGAAAAACATTATTTAAGAGAAGAAAATGTTCTCTTTCCAATATTAGAAAAACATGGTATAACAGAGCCTCCAGCAATAATGTGGATGGAACATAACCAACTTAGAGAGAAAAAGAAACAATTAAAATTCTTACTTGAAAATTATACAAAAATAAGTTTTTCAGATTTTAAAATACAACTCAATGAATTAGTAAATACTATGAAAAATATTTTAGATAATCATATTTATAAGGAGAATAATATATTATTTCCAGTAGCACAACGTGTAATTACAGAAAAAGAATGGATTGATATAAGAAAAGATTTTGATGAAATTGGATACTGTTGTTTTACTCCAACAGACTTAATAGAAAAAATAACTAAAGAAGAAGAACCTATTGAAGAAAAAATTGAAGGTGTTTTACAATTTGATACTGGAAGTTTAACAAAAGAAGAAATAGAAGCAATTCTGAATACTTTACCTATAGATATAACTTTTGTAGATAAAGAAGATACTGTTAAATTCTTTAATAAAGCTGAAAAACGTATATTTGTAAGAACAAAAGCTATTCTAGGTAGAAAAGTACAACTTTGTCATCCACAAAAAAGTATTCATATAGTTAATAGAATTTTAGAAGCCTTTAAGAAAGGTGAAAAAGACATGGCAGAATTCTGGATAAAGAAGAATGATCATTTAATCTATATAAGATATTTTGCAGTAAGAGATAAAAATGGTAAATATTTAGGAACAATGGAAGTAACTCAAGATATAACAGATTTGAAGAAAATTGAAGGAGAAAAACGTCTATTAGACTGGGAAGTTAAATAATAATTAATATTAGTATTGATAATTAATTAATTTCTTATTTATTTTTTCTTTATTATTTTTAAAATTTGAAGCTCATAGAGAAATTAATGATATATAAAATTAAGGACCAATATGACCTAATTCAGTTTGACATAATATAGTTTTAAGACCTTTTGATTTTAATTTTTCCCAAATTTTTGCCATTTCCATAAAGCTTGGCCTTGAGATTTTTCTATTTCTGAATTCAGGTCTATAATCAAGTATACAAATTTGAACTTCTGAATCAATTTTATAAATTTCATCACAAATTTTTTCAATTTCTTCAATAGAAATAAGATTCTTATTATATGGAATTCCAATACCAATAAAGACTTTTTCTTTATAATTATCTATTAAATATTTAATTGCTTCCCATGATGTTTTATAATATTTTTCAGCAATTTCTCTATTATTTATTCCTGTTATTTTCATAAAAGTATCTAAATAATATCCTTTTATATCACAACCAATATCTGTCATTCCTACTTCTACAAGTTCATCAATATAATCTTTTGTTAAAATTGTATTATTTGTATCTACATGAATTCTTGCTTTTTCATCTTTATTTAAATTTTTTAATTCTTTAATATATTCAATTAGCCATTTTCTATTAAGTGTACATTCTCCTCCTGATATTGCCATTCTATCAATATTATAATGTAATCTATATTTAGTCATTATAATTGCAGCTTCTTTTGGAGTATATGCTTTTTCTTTACTACTATAAGTTATTATCCAATTTTGACATTGTGGACATCTTAAATTACAACCACATGTAAAAACTGCAATTTCAATATAACCTTTTCCTTTAATCCACCATGGAGTTCCAACTCCTCCAACTGGATGAGGAGTCCAATCATTTAAAAGTCTTAAATTTTTATTAATTTTTGTTTTAATATTCATTCCTTCTTCAATTTTTGTTATACAAGATGGTTTAATTTCTCTATTTACTTCTACTGCACAACAATAACATCCACCAGTACAACAAGGAGCAAAAATATCTCCTTCATTAGGAAATTTTGAAATTTTATAACCTAATAATTCAAATGCTTTTAAAATTGTTATATTTTCAGGAACATAAAAGCTCTCTCCATTAATAAAAATTTTTACTTCTCTTCCTTTTTCAGATTCTATTAATTCAATAGCTTCATTTGGACATGTTAAATAACAAGCCATACAGCCAATACAATCAAATTTTTTAGGACATGAAATAATTTCCTTACAGATATTACAATTTAAACATTTATTTTTGTTTTTTATTGTTTTAAAGAATTTCATAATAATTTCATATAA
>CAZTWF010000076.1:0-3867 GCA_964617245.1 uncultured Nitrososphaerota archaeon | reverse complement strand
CTTTTCACATGTAGATCCCAACTTTTTCCAAATATTGTAACTATATTTACATTACTTTTTATTAATGCATCAATATTTGGATCTTCATGAACTTTTAAATTTGATCTTCTCGTACTTCCAAAAGCAACAATTTCAGAATTTTCTAATGAAAGTTCTTTTACTTTTTTGAAATATTCTTCATCTTTTGGATTTGAGCCTGGCCATCCACCTTCTATATAATGTATTCCAAATTCATCAAGTTTTGAAGTAATTCTTAATTTATCTTGAAGTGAAAAAATTACATCTTTTGATTGTGCACCATCACGTAATGTAGTATCATATATTTCAACTTTTTTGAATTTGATAATCCCTCATTAACTCTCCCTCTATTTCTCTATATTTCTCTATTATTTTTCTATTCCTATTAACTTTCTTAATTCTTTTCCTGTTTTTTCTATTGGATGTTCTTTAATTTTATTCATTAATTCATTTAATTTCTTATAACTTTCTTCAGGATTTCCCATCCATTCTTCTGTAAATCTTTTACTTGTTATATTTTCAAGAATTTTATACATATTTGATTTTACATGATCATCTATTACTTTTGGACCATAAACTAATCCTCCATATTTTGCAGTATCACTTACACCTTTTAACATATTTTCTAATCCTCCTTGATATATTAAATCCATAATAAGTTTAGCTTCATTTAATACTTCAAAATATGCTAATTCTGGTTGATATCCATTTTCAATAAGAACTTCAAATGCTTTCTTTATAAGTTCCATTAATCCTCCAACTAATACACATTGTTCTCCAAATAGATCTGTTTCAGTTTCTTCTTTAAATGTTGTCTTTATTACTCCAATTCTTGTAGAACCAATTGCTTTTGCCCATGCAAATACTTCATCCCAAGCTCTTCCAGAGGCATCTTGATAAACTGCTACTAAAGCTGGAACTCCAGAACCTTTAAGATATTCTTCACGTACTCTAACTCCTGGACTTTTTGGAGCAACCATAATTACATCTACAGTTTCTGGTGGTTTTATTAATCCAAAATGTATATTAAATCCATGAGAAAATCCAAGAATTTTTCCATTTTTCATATATGGAGCAACTTCTTTATTATATACATTTGGTTGTTCTACATCTGGTATTAAAAATATTATAAAATCTGAGATCTTTGATGCTTCTGCTACTTCATATACTTCAAAACCATCTTCTTTTGCCTTCTCCCATGATTTACTTCCTTTTCTTAATCCTATTATTACATTTAATCCACTATCTTTCATATTAAGTGCTTGATGTCTTCCTTGACTTCCATAGCCTAAAACACATATGGTTTTATCTTTTAATATAGATAAATCTCCATCTCTATATATTTCTATCATAATTCTAAGATTATTATATACTTATTTAAAAATTATTCTGTTTTTATTTTTCTTGATAATGCTACAATACCTGTTTTTGCCATTTCTATTATTCCAAATCCTTTTATTATTTCTATAAAAGCATTAATTTTTCCTGGTCTACCTACTATTTCTATAGTAAGAGAATCTTTTGATACATCTATTATTTTTCCTCTGAAAACATTAACATAATTTATTATATCTGATCTTTTCATAGAATCTTCTGCTGAAACTTTAATAATAGCCATTTCTCTATATACTGATTCTTCTGGTTTAAGTTCACTTATTTTTATAACATCAGGAATTTTACTTAATTGTTTTATAAGTTGTTCAACAGTTTTTTCATCTCCCTTCATTGTTAATGTAATTCTTGAAATTCCTTCTTTTTCAGTTACACCTACAGTTATAGTATTTATATTGAAATTTCTTCTTCTTATCAATGATGTTACTCTGAATAAAACTCCTGGTCTATCTTCAACAAGTGCAGATATTATATGAAAATTATCAACCATACCAAATCACCTCTTTAAAACTACCTCCAGGTGGAACCATTGGTAATACTTTTTCATCAGGAGATATTGGTATATCAATTACTAAAGGCATTTCTGCATTTAAGCTTCTTCTTATTACAGTTTCAAATTCTTCATAACTTTCTACTCTTATTCCTTCAGCTCCATAGGCTTCTGCAAGTTTTACAAAATCAGGTATATTACCAATATCAGTATAAGCATATCTTTTATTACAAAATAGACATTGCCATTGTCTTACCATTCCCAAGGATCTATTTCTTAAAATTATTGTAACAATTGGTAAGCCTTCTGATACTGCAGTAGCTAGATCTTGTTCTGTCATTAAGAAACCTCCATCACCATCAATATCAAATACTGGTCTATCAGGTGCTGCTATTTTTGAACCAATAGCTGCTGGTAATCCAAAGCCCATTGCTCCTAATCCTCCTGATGTTATAAAAGTTCTAGGTTCTAAAATCTTAAAATGTAATGCTGCCCACATTTGATTTTGTCCAACACCTGTAGTAATAATAGATTTTCCTGGTATTATGCTTCTTAAAATTTTCATTAATTTAGATGGCTTTAATCCTTCTCCTTTTTCTTCATAATTTGGAGCATAATATTCTCTCAAATATTTTATTCTTTTTATCCATTCACTTTCTTTTTTAGAAAATCCAACTTCAATAAGTTTAGAACATAATACTGATAAAGCTTTTTTTGCATCTGCTACAATAGGTACATCAACTTTTACATTTTTTCCTATTTCTGCAGGATCTATATCAATATGAATAATTTTTGAATTCTTTGCAAATTCTTCAAGTTTTCCTGTAGTTCTATCACCAAATCTAGTTCCAATAGCTATTATAACATCAGCTTCATCTACAGCTTTATTAGCTTCTAATCTTCCATGCATTCCTATCATTCCTAAACAAAGAGGATGAGTTTCAGGAATTGCACCTTTTCCCATTAAAGTTGTAACTACAGGTGCTAATATTAATTCTGAGAATTTTATTAATTCTTCACTTGCATTTGAAGCAATAACTCCTCCTCCTGCAATTATTAAAGGTCTTTCAGCATTCATTATTAATCCAAGTGCTCTTTTTATAGAATATGGATGTGGTTCTCCACTTCTTACTACATATCCTTTTATTATAATTCTCTCAAAATGATCAAAATCTAATTCTTCAAGTTGTACATCTTTTGGTATATCTATTAATACAGGTCCTTTTCTATTAGTATTTGCAATCATAAATGCAGTTCTTATTGCATCTGGTATTTGTGAAGCTGAAGTAATTTGAAAGGCATATTTTGTAATTGGAGTTACTATTCCAACAATATCTGCTTCTTGAAATGCATCTTTTCCTACCATAGATCTTGGAACTTGTCCAGTAATAGCAATAACAGGTGAACTATCCATATATGCTACAGCTATTCCTGTAACAAGATTTGTAGCACCAGGACCACTAGTAGCAGTACAAACTCCTGGAACTCCTTTTACTCTTGCATATCCATCTGCCATATGAGCAGCACATTGTTCATGTCTTGCTAATACATGTCTTATATCACTATTATAAAGAGCATCATAAAATGGAATAGTTGCTCCACCAGGTATTCCAAAAATTACTTCAACTTTTTCTTTTTTTAAAGCTTCTACAATAGCCTTAGCACCTAGAATTCTCATATTAAACCCTCAATTATTAATGATTTTAAATGAATATTCATTATTCTTTAAATTTTACATTTATATTAATAAGTATTTTGTTCTTATTAATTTTTAATTTATAATGATTTCATAATTCCAATTTGAGGAAATTTAAAAACTCCTATACCTTCTTCAATAACTATTGGAGTTAATTTATCTATATCAATAGTTCTAAGTAAAGGTGATAAAAGTTCTTCCCTAGGAATTTCATTAATTCCCATACCAAAAAATAATGGAGAAAAAGCTGGTAAAACAATTATTCTTTTAT
>CAZTWF010000075.1:0-2547 GCA_964617245.1 uncultured Nitrososphaerota archaeon | reverse complement strand
AATTGAAAGAGATAAAATTATAGGTAAAATTTTTGATGTAACTGAAGATACAATTACAATAGATTGTCAAATACCAAGATTTGAAGAAGGAGATATAGTAGGCTATATTGAAGAAGGAAAAATTGAACCTTTAGGAGTAGTATTAAGTGGAGGAAAATTCATTACAATTGCTTTATATAAACCATTAGATCTTAAAGAAGAAAAGAATTTAGAAATTTGTGAAAGTGAAGTTTTAATTGGTTATGATCTTCAACTTAAACTTATAGAAAAAATAAAGAAAAATGAATTAAATGAATTTGAAGAAAAAGCAATTAAACATATATTTGAAATAAATAATTTAAAAACTTTAAAAAGAATAAAACTATCAGATAATTTAGATATTAAGGAAAAATATTCTTTAGATGATTCTCAAATAGAAGCTATTGAATATGCATTAGGACTTGAAGAAAATGAATCTCTTATTATAATAGGTCCTCCTGGAACTGGAAAAACAAGAGTAATTGCTAAAATAGCATATGAATTATATAAAAAAGGAGAAAGAATACTTATTACTTCACATACAAATAGAGCTGTTGATAATGCTTTAGAAATCTTACCAATTGAAATATCTTTAAGAGTAGGTAGACCTGAAAAAGTTTTACAAAATATTAGACCATATCTTCTTAGTTATAAAGCTAGAACAATTTTAGGATCAAAATTAGAAAATTTAGAAAATAAAATAAGTGATATAAAAAAAGAAATTTATGGTCTTTATCAAATAAAAGATGAATGGTATAAAATTGGTTATTGGAAGAAATATAAAACTAGATTACAAGATGCTAAAAATAGATTAAAAAAACTTTGTGAAGAAAGAAATTTAATATTAAAAGAAGAAAGTGAAAAACTTATTAAAGAAGCAAAAATTATAGGTTCAACTTTAATAAAATCAAATCTTCCACCATTAGATAATCAATATTTTGATATAGTACTTATAGATGAATGTAGTCAAGCATCATTAACATTAGCTTTATTAGGTATGATTAAAGCTAAAAAATGGATTTTAGTAGGAGATCATAAACAGTTATTACCTATATTTCAAACAATAGATGATAAGAAAATACAAGAAAATATGAGTATATTTTGTTATATGCTTAATAAATATAAAGAGAGATCAGTATGGTTAAAATGGCATTATAGAAGTAATAGTGATATAATAGAATTTTCAAGTCATTATATATATGAAGGAAAAATTTCTCCTGTAGATTCATGTAAGGAAATAAAACTTAAAATTAAAGATTATCCTAAAGATATGGAATTTTTAAATCCTAATATTCCAATAGTATTTTTACATGTAAATAGTATAGAATCTATTAGAGAAAATGGTTCAAAATTTAATGAAATTGAGACAAATATTATAGTAAAAATTATTAAAGTATTAAAAAATTTAGGAATAAAAAGTGAAAATATTGGTATAATAACTCCATATAGAGCACAAAGAGATTATATAAAAGAACTTCTAAAAGATGATGAAATTGAAGTAAATACTGTAGATTCATTTCAAGGAAGAGAAAAAGATTTAATAATTTTTACAATAACAAGTACAAAAGATATGTCTTTTGTAGAAGATGAAAATAGATTAAATGTAGCATTTACAAGAGCAAAAAGAAAATTAATAGTAATTGGTAATGCAAATTCAATTCATAAAAAACATAAACTCTTATTTGAATTTCTTTCTTATGCTAAGGAAAAAGGTGGATTTTTTATTACTTAAAAATTCTAAAAATTTTTATAAATTTTTTAAATAATTTCATTTTTTATCTATTATACTAAGTTAATCTCTAATTTTTATAGTAATTATTAAATTTCATTAATTATTAACTATAAATCTTTAAATATATTATTATTTCAATAATCTATATGAATAATAAAAAATCTCCTCAATGTGCTAAATGTCCATCAAAAGCTTGTTATCGTAATAAAGCAGATAAACCTGATTTCTGTCCTATGATTTTATATTCTGAATTTATTAAAGAATCTATGAAGGAATATGAAGATGAATTCATTAGAAATATTCATAAATTATCAACAATTATAGAAAAAGAAGGATATGGAATTTGGCCTAGGATTAGAGAAATTATTGAACTTTGTAAAAGACTTAATATTAAGAAAATTGGAATTGCTTTTTGTATAGGATTAGGTGAAGAAGTTAATAGATTAGATAAAATATTTGAATCATTAGGTTTTGATGTTTATTCTATAGCATGTAAATGTGGAGCCATAGATAAAACATGGATTGGACTTGAAGAAAAAGATAAATTAAATCCTGGATCTCATGAATCAATATGTAATCCTGTTCTTCAAGCAATGATACTAAATCATATTGGTACAGAGCTAAATATTATTGTAGGATTATGTATAGGTCATGATACTATATTTATGAAGTATTCAAAAGCTCCAATAGTTTATTTAATAGCTAAGGATAGAGCTACATGTCATAATCCAGCTGCTCCATTATATGCTCCACATTATTTTTCAAATAGAATAATACCATAAAAATTAAAAATTTTC
>CAZTWF010000074.1:0-3301 GCA_964617245.1 uncultured Nitrososphaerota archaeon | reverse complement strand
TTTCAACATTTCCTAATCCTTTGGAAATAAATCCTCCTAACTTATTTATCTTCTTTAGAGAATCTTTAATAATTTCTAATAATATTTCTGAAGATTGAAATTCAGGTAAATCCTCTAACCATTTATCAATAACTAAATTTTCTACTTTTCGAGGTTTACCAAACTCAAATCCTGATATATCATCTTTTATCAATATCTCCATAATCCCTTCAAATATAACTCCTTGTGTAATCATTTCATAAGAATATAAAGCTTTTTGACGAACTGTTTTAGTTACTCTATCCACAGATATTCCATGCATTCTTATTGTTGATTCTGTATCTGCAAATAGAATAGGAACAGTTACAAAACCACGAATACCTTGAGCACCTAAAAAATAACAAGAAGGACAAATATAATCAATCTTATCTTCTAAACGGCATCCTTCAATTTTATAAATTCCACTAAGAGTCTTTTCTTCAATTTTTGAAGCTTTAGGGGCAGCAATACAAGGTTTTAAATATTCATTATTTTTTTCTCTATATTTAGATATAAAAAATTCATCTAAATTATTTCTTAATGCTCCCTTTAAAGAACTTCCTGGTATACCATATTTCTCCCCTATTTTTACTATAGGTAAATCAATACTACTTAAAGGAGACTTGCTCATTCCTATTCTTATTGGCGAAATTGTTTTTAAAGTTATTTTTAATTTTTTTATTTCTTGCATTTTTATAAGATTTTGTTTAATGATTTAATTAAATAACGACCTATTTCTCTTTGTTTATTAATGTTTGGGTCATTTTTTAAAAGTGGTAAAATTTTTTCTCTAATGAATTTATATAGCTGGCTTTTCTTTTCTTCTTTTCTTTCCTTATTTCTTAAAAAAACCTCAAGCATATTTGGACCATATATTTCAAAAATTTCTCCCATCTCCTCTAGCTGTGTATCTTTTAATTCGTAAATGGATATTTGTTTTTCATTAGTTATTATATTTTTAATTTTTTCTATCAAAACGTCTAAAGAATTAACTGACAAATTACTATTCATTTTCTTTTTCTAAAAAATGCGACCTTGTTACTATTTCTGAGCCTGGCAAGAGAGTTCTTATATATTTCCCATTTAAAATATTATCAGGAATGAAAGTATATGAATAAAGCGGTAACTTAACTTCATTAATATCAAGAGTATCATAAAATTCCTTAATAATCGGAATGTAGCAATCTATAACAATCGGTTTTCTATTTAAACTTGTTAAATCAATTTCCTTTACTTTCTCTAAAACTGAATGACCTAAACCTAAAGATTTAAAACCACCAATTTTAAGTTCTATTTTTATAGGCATTTTTTCGTAAGTATCAGAATAAACATAAACAAAGGTTTCTGCATTTTCAATTATTTCTATATTAATAGGTCCTCGAGAACCCTCTGTTCTTCCGGTCTTAAGTGTTCTAGAAAGAGGATTTCTATTAATAATTTTCTTATTCCCTTTAATTTTTTTACCAATTGCAATTACATTTTTGATCCCCAAATAATATCTTAAAGCGTAAGTAATTGTGGTGGATCTTAAATAATCACAACATGGTTTAAAAATCCCACCCTGCAATCTTTCGCCAATATGAATTGCTGGACTAAAAAATTTATATTTAATCCAAATTCTATTCATCAACTAAATGATCTGTAATTAATTCGCATAAAATTAAAGATTTTTTAAAACCTAACTCCTCTAAAAGGAATTGGGGTGATATATTTTGATCAAATTCCTTTTCTTTATAATAAATTTTACTTAATTCTTCACTAATTCTGCTTATTTCTAAAAGTTGATGTAATTTTGATTTAAAACTATTTTTATCTTTTTTTTCTATTTCTGGTTTTAAATTATTTATTAAGTCCAAAAATTTTTCGAACTGAATATACGATAATGACAAAACTTTATTTTTATAAAATATCCATACATAATTTTTTTTATATTCTTCGTCCTGAAAATTTTTATAATGAAGGAAAAACGGATATTTCACTTCAGAAATACTAAAAATTATTCTTAAGGGTATATAAATCTCTTTTTCAATATTATTAATATAAGTATAAAAGAGACTTGAAAAGTATTTTTTTAATAATTCATAAGATTTCTCTATTAAATAAATAAAATTTATTGGCCTTTCTATGTGAATAAGAAAAATATTGTCGTAAATTTTTTCTAAATTATTACTTCCTAAATTACTTATTATTTCACTACATAATTGATTTTTGAATAGATTTAAATCATCTAAAAAATCTTTGTAATGAACAAGTGGATTTTTAATTTCTATATTTTTATTAATTTCTATTCGTTGTTCTTTAAGATAAATAGAATATAACAAATTAATCCAATTTACAAAAGCTTCAAAATCAGAATCTATGTATAAAGCTACTATTTCACCTTGTTCCCAACTAGAATAATTAAGAAATACATTTCTATTTTTCCCCTTATCTCTTATTCTTTTACAATTATCACATAGAAATTCTCTTTTAGAGTTTTCTTCATCTAAATATTCTTTTGCTTGAGCTAAATTACAAATTTCACAAATAGGTGGTAAGATCACTTCATTTTTTTCTAAATCTTGAGGTATAATAATATTTTTACCTTTTGGTTTTTTAAGTTGCTCTATCTCACTATTTATTTCTTCTAATTGATTAAGTTGCCTATTCTTACCTAGATATTCCACTATAAAAATTTTGAATTCATTTGCTATTTTTTCTAATTCAAATTTTATAATTTCATATTTATGTTCTGGTGCTATTATAAAAAACTTATCGCCTAAATTAAAAATAAAATTTTCTGAATATTTAGCTTCTAATTCATATATAGATTCGAAAACTCTATTTATTAAATTAAGATCATGTGCTCTAAATATTTTAGAATTAATTTTTATCTCATAAAAGGCTATATTTATTTTTAAATGGGTGGTTATAGTATTTATTAATTTTTTTACTTCATCTTCTAATGTCTCTATGTTAAAATCATAATTATTTCTAACGATATTAACAAAACTTTGTACTTTTTCTAAAAGACTTTTATTTTTTTCTTGAAGAATAGCTTCTAATATTATCCCAAAAATTTTCCTTGTAATTAATAAATGATTATACAAACTTGAAATGTTTTTATTTGGATGTGCATCTTCTGCTCTTAACTTCAATATTTTTTCATATTCACTCAAAAAATTTATAGGAGATTGTTGATTTAAAAAAGATTTTAATTTATTTTCAAATTCTTCGTAAGACAACCCGTAACAATCTTCTATAATTTTTTTATGTGCAAAATATTTTTTTCTAAAGTCTTTAA
>CAZTWF010000073.1:0-17287 GCA_964617245.1 uncultured Nitrososphaerota archaeon | reverse complement strand
AAATTGATAAAATTTTAATTAAATCATTAATCGATTCTTTTATTTCTGAAATCATTTTATCACCAATGGAGCCAGGGTGAGGATTCGAACCCCAGTATGCGGGTCTGCAGCCCGCCGCCTAAGCCACTCGGCCACCCTGGCTCATTTACTAATTTTTACACAATTAAATATTTATTTCTTTATCTCTAATCCTATTTAGGGATTCTCTTGAGTAAAAGATATATTCGTCAAATAAAAATTATTGGAGAAGAAGGACAAAAAAAATTAAAAGAAGCAAAAGTTGCAATTGCAGGTATTGGAGGATTAGGTTCTGTAGCTTCTTATTATCTTGTAGCTGCTGGTATTGGTTATTTAAGATTAATTGATTTTGATATTGTAGAAGAATCTAATTTAAATAGACAAATAATACATTGGACTAATGATATTGGAAGACCAAAATCAGAATCTGCAGCTATGAAGCTTTCATTATTAAATCCTGAAACTAAAATAGATCCAATAAATGAAAAAATAAATGAGAATAATGTCAAGGATTTATTAAAAGATATTAATGTAATTGTAGATGGTCAAGATAATTTAAAAACAAGATTAATAATAAATGAATTTGCAGTCAATAATAATATTCCTTATGTTTATGGTGCAGTTTATGGAATGGAAGGTTGCTTAATGACAATAATACCAAATAAATCTCCATGTCTTAGATGTTTATATCCTAGAGAAACTAAAGTACATGAAACAATTCCTGTTCTTGGACCAACACCTGGAGTTATTGGAAGTCTTGAAGCAATAGAAGCTATAAAAATAATTACTGGTATTGGAAAACTTGCTATAGGTCGATTAATATTATATGATGGAGAAAATATGAGTTTTCAAGAATTTCATATATCTAAAAATCCAAATTGTTCTATATGTGGAAAAAAATATTAAGTAATTTTTATTCAATAAAGTATTTACCTTTTTTCTTAAGCATTGTCTGTACTGATCTTAATGTAATTTCTTCTTTTTTTGCTTCTTCTTCTATACTTCTTATTTTTTTAGGTCTTTCATCTAATCCACAAAAACCATCTGGTAGAAGTACTCTTTTTTCACAGAATGCATATTTACATTTTGCACCAATACAAATATCTCCAATCCAATTACAGTATATTATTTTTTCTCCTTGTTTTTGTCCTTTTTTTATGTATATTGCTTTTTGTCCACATTTAAAATAAGGACAATTTGGCTCACATAATCGACTATTTTTCAAGTCTAAAACCTCTTTCTAAAAATTCATAATAATTTTAATATAATTCCTCTTATTTATTATTTTTTATAGCCTATTTGTCTTAAGAATTTAATACGTTTTTCTTTATCTTCATGAGTTTCTACACCTTTTGGAGAACTTCCATCAATTACACCTAATATTCCTCTTCCTTGTTCTGTTTCTGCAATTATAACTTCAAGAGGATTAGCAGTTGCACAAAATATTGTACAAACTTCTTGTACATTCTTAATAGTATTTAAAATATTTATTGGATATGCTTCTCTAATGAATATAACAAAGATATGCCCAGCAGCTATATCTTTACAAGCTTCTATTGCAGCATTAATTAATTCTTCATCATTTCCTTCATATCTTATTAAACATGCTCCTGAGGCTTCACAAAAAGCAATTCCAAATTTTGCCTTGGGAATTATTGTGACAATCGCCTCATATAAATCTTCAATACTTTTTATAAAATGTGTTTGACCTATTATTACATTAGAATCCTTTGGTATTTTTATTCTTATAGCTTTAATATTTATTTTTTCAATACTCATTTTTCCTCTAATTATTTTCTAGATAAAAAATATATAATTCTTATGTGATATAAGTAAAGTTGGGGATATTATGTACAAAACAATACTTGTTGGTGTAGATGGATCAGAACCTTCTCTTAAAGCCTTTGATATTGCTTTAGAAATGGCAAAGAAATTTGGTTCTAAGCTATTAATTGTTACAGTATATTCTCCACCAGCTATTAGTGTATTAGGTGATATACCACCATACCCTCCAACAATTCCAAAAGAAATTTCTGAAAAAATGGAAAAATTATTAAAAGAATTAGAAGAAAAAGCAAAAAAAGAAGGCATTAATACTGAATCAAAAATTATTTCTTCTTGGATTAATCCAGGTGCAGGTTTAGTTACAGAGGCTGAAAAACAAGATTGTGCTTTAATTATTATAGGCTCTAGAGGTTTAACTGGATTAAAAAGAGCATTACTTGGTAGTATTGCAGATTATGTTGTAAGAAATGCTCATTGTAGTGTACATGTAGTACGTTAAATTTTTTTCCTTTTTTATTTTGGTGATTTTATGATTTTTCGTATTTATGGATTTCAGCTTGAAATACCTATACAATATTATATAATTATTTGGAAGGGCTCATCTTTTTATGAAGGTACTATTGAAATCCTTGATAATATTGGAAATATGATAAGAATTGATTGGAATAATTTAAATAAAATTATTCATAAATATAAAACTCCAAAGGATTTTTTTAAGAAAAATATTGAAGAAATAATAAGAATTAAAGATATGCATGATTATAAATTAGAAACTTATGATTGGTATTCTGATAGTAATCATGATTATTATTTTCATAAGCTTTCCTATAAGATAATAACAAAATTTCCAAAAAAAGAGATCTCAGATTATATAATTGGATTTGGTGTTTTTTGTATGAATTCTAGTAGATTTATTACTATACAATATCGTCCTCCTGAAAAAGGAAAAGATATTGGTGATAAAGTAATTGAAATTATTTCTTCTTTTAAATGTTATTGTCTAGAATAATAAAATTATTTTGATGGACCTTTGTATTCTTCATATTCCCATCTTAATGAACCACTACAACAATCTGGTGGAAATCCACCAAATTTATCAAATAATAATACAAAATTATCAAAATTATAAACTTCTATTCTATCAGGAGGAGCTGCAAGATATTGAAAGTTTTGTATTTTTCTATCCCATACATATATCATCCAATGTCTTAAAGTTCCAGGATCATTTCTAACATCATTTATACAAACTATATATCTATAGCCTGCAACTTCTCCTAATTCATAATTAATTTTATATTTACTTACATCATAATCTTTTATTACAATCCATTTAGATGGATCTTCTATTGGATATACTCTTAATTCTACCCATTCTGCATTAGTATATTCCTCAAGAAGATCTATAATAGTAGCTCCTGGTTTAAGTTTTATATTTTCATACCAATATACTACCATATGTGTTTCATTATATTTTACTTTCATATCTAAACCAAGATTTGCATATATATATCCTGCTTCACCTGTTGAATATATATATTGAAATGAACCTTCTCTTCCTAATTCATATCTTTTAGTATATTCATCAAGATTTTCTAAAAATCTATTTCCAAAAGCAGAAAAACCTAAAGCCCCTCCAATACTAATTAATGTAATTTGAATTATAAATAATACCAATAAATTTCTTAATTTTAATATAGGTATATCACTCATTTTATTACCAAGTTACTATTAGATTCTAAATATAAAAGAATTGCTATATTTAAAGTTTTACTTAATAAAAAAGTAAACTATTTATAAAACATTAAAAACACATAATAGTTAGATATTGGGGGAAAAATATGTTAGATATATTACTATTAGGAGAATGGGCAATACTAATCCTTATTGATTGGTTACGTGGTATACAAGGCTGGGGACTTCCTGGATATGGCTTGCCTGGCACACCTTGGACTACTACATGGTTTTTAATCTACATTACAGAATGGATTTGTTGGTTCTTAATACCAATAATAACAATGCTTTGGTGGAGATCATGGGCAAGAAAACATCCAGAATTATTAGAAGAATTATGAGGTGAGAAAAATGCCAGAAATGGGAATTATTATTGAAGGAATTATAATAATAATATGGATTTTATTAATACTTGGACTTGGTGTTTATACTAAAAAATTCATTAAAAGTTCAGGAGAATTCATGGTTGGAGGAAGAGCTATTCCTGTATGGATGTTAGGATTCTGGAGTGCAGGTGCATCTGTTTCAGCATGGGCTTTCTTTGGTCTTCCTGGTGCAATTTATGCATTTGGTCCATGGCAACACTGGGCAATATGTATTCCTATGATGGCAGGATTTCCAATTACTATACTATTCTTAGGAAGATGGATGAGAATTGCTGCAAGAAAATATAACTTAATGACAATGCCTGACTTTTTAGCAGAAGTCTATGGTGGAAGATTAATAAGAATTTTTGCTGCTATAGGAATTGTAATTGGTTGTGTATTTTATGCTACAGCACAATTCAAAGCCTTAGGAGTTCTATTAAGTACAATTTTAGGAATTCCTTATGAAGCAGGAGCAGCATTAGGAATTGGTATCTCTGTAATATACATTCTTTTAGGAGGATTTATTGCAGGTGCAATAGTTAATACATTAAATGTATCTATGATGATACTTGCATCATTTATTGCTGTAGGATTAGGTTACATATGGACTGGTGGTTTTGCCAATATGTATGCTACTGTTGCAACAGCTGTTGGAGCTGCCTGGGCTAATCAAGATGTAGCTGCAAGAGGAGTTGCTTGGAATCTCTGGATAAGTTGGGCTCTCCTTATTTCATCATTTGGACTTACTGGTCAACCTCAAATTGTTCAAAAACTTTATGGAATAAAGAAACCTTCTACATTATGGATATGGGGATTATTAGGTGCAATTGTCTTTGGAATTACATGTCCTGCTTATTGCTATTTAGGAGTAGTAGCAAGATATTTAACAGCAATAGGTCAAGCTCCAAATATTGTTGCTGTTTATGGCTCACCTGATTATGTAATTGCTTGGTTAACTGTCTATAAATTAGGTGCAGAAGCTCCTGTTCTTGGAGGTTTATTAATTGCAGGTGTAATTGCTGCTGCTTGGAGTACAGTAGATGGATTCGTAATGATGGGAGGAGCAGCTTTAGCAAGAGATATTGTAAATAAATGTTTTAGACCAAATTGGACTGATAAACAATTATTAAAAGCATTAAGAATTGGAATGTTAATTGTAGGTATATTAATGGTAATTGAAACAATGTTCCCAGCTGAGCTAATTACATGGTTGGCTGCTATAGGATGGGCTCAATTTGCTGCTACATTAACTCCTGCATTATTATTAGCTACAACATGGAAAGGAATAACAAAATGGGGAGGAACTGCAGGAGTATTTGTAGGTTTAGTTGTTGCTGCTGGCTTAACCTTACTATATAGAATTCCAATGGGTACTGTAAGATTCTTACAAACATTCTATCTTGATGCTGGAGCATGGGGAATGATACTTGGTTTCATTACAATAATAATAGTATCATTAATAACAAAGAAGGAACGTGGTCCATTATATTATGATATACACAAAATACCTCCACCACAACCAGTACAACAAACAGTAACACAAAAATAAAACTTCTTATTTTTTTTATCTATGACAAAAGTTCCCTCTGAAGTTAAGATAATTGCTGGATTGGAAATTTTTTCTGGATTAATTTATTTAATGTATTTTCTAGCTTTATATTCTCCTATATTTCTAATAATATCAATAATTGGTTTTATTATTGCATTTGGATTATTACATTTATACAAATGGGCTTGGTTTTTATGTTTATTTTTTTCATTATTTGGAGTAATCAGTGGAATATCAGTTATGATAATTGAATTCTACTATATTACAATTAGTGTTTTTCCAAAAATTATAATTGATATTATGATTATATTAATGCTTCTTACAAAAGATGTAAGAAAGGAATTTAAAATATAATAATATTTTTTATAATAGCCTAATAAAAACTCATAATGATATATAAAAAGAAATATTTATATAGATGAAAATAATTTTTCTTCCCCATTATGGAGGTGTAATTAATGCCACAATGTTCATTACTTGAAATATATAAAACTCCATTAGGTAATGTATATTATATATGCCATAGACCACCATTTAATGAAGAAGGTACTATTCTACCTAATGGAGAATTACATTGTCAAAAATGTCCATATAAACAATAAAATTAGTAGCCCGGAGGAGATTCGAACTCCTGTCAGCGGGGCCAGAGCCCGCTATGCTTGGCCGCTACACCACCGGGCTAATTTTATTTTTAATTAATGAATATTAAAATTTTATTCTTTTTATTTTAATAATAAAAATTTACGTATTCTTAATAAGCGAAAACTTAATATAGTACTATTTTCGTATATATAAATACTTCGAAATATTTAAATGTTAGTTTATAGGTAATTATAGGTGATTTTTTATGAGTAAAATTAAAATTCAAGGAAGTTATGATGAAGTATTAAAATGTCCTAATTGTGGTAGTACTAGTTTTGTTAATAATTATGAAAGAGGAGAAATTGTTTGTACCAATTGTGGTTTAGTAGTAACTGAAAAAGTCATAGATAGAGGTCCAGAATGGAGAGCTTTTACTTCTGAAGAAAGAGATAAAAGAAGTAGAGTAGGATCTCCATTATCACCAACAGTTCATGATAAAGGTTTATCTACAGTTATAGATTGGAGAGATAAAGATGCAATGGGAAGAAAATTAGAACCAAAGAAAAGAATAGAAATATTAAGATGGAGAAAATGGCAAATTAGAACTAGAGTTCATAGTTCTATAGATAGAAATCTTGCACAAGCAATGAGTGAACTTGATAGAATTTCTTCTCAATTAGAATTACCAAAAAGTGTTAAGGAAGAAGCAGCAGTTATTTATCGTAAAGCAGTAGAAAAAGGTCTAGTTAGAGGAAGATCAATAGAATCTGTTATGGCAGCTGCTATATATGCTGCTTGTAGAACTCAAAAAGTACCAAGAACTTTAGATGAAATTGCTAAATATACAAAAGCTGGAAGAAAAGATGTTGCACGTTGTTATAGATTATTATTAAAAGAAGTTAATATTAAAATACCTATAGCTGATCCAATAGATTTTACAGTAAGAATAGGAAGTGTATTAAATCTAAGTGGAATAACTCAACATAGAGCTGCTGAAATTATTCGTGAAGCAAAGAAAAGAGGAATAACTGCAGGAAAAGATCCAGCTGGTTTAGCTGCAGCAGCAATATACATTGCATCTCTATTAGAAAATGAAAGAAGAACTCAAAAAGAAATTGCTCAAGCAGCTCAAGTAACAGAAGTTACAGTTAGAAATAGATATAAAGAATTAATGAGAGAACTTAAAATAGAAATTCCACTTCAATAATTTTTATGATAGAAAAAGTTATTATTAAAAAAGAAGCACTTAAATTATTTTTAGATATTTGTAAAAATATTCATCCTAGAGAAAATATAATGTTAATAAGAGGAAAAATAAAAAATAATATTATAGAAGTTAATGAATTTCTTATTCCTCCTTTTTCTACTTATGGTGATTATTTCTCATCTTTTCCTTTATTTATGTTACCATTTGATTTAAGTATTATTGGTATAGCTCATTCACATCCAAGTGGTAATAGTAATCCATCTATAGAAGATTTAAATAATTTCTATGGAAAAATAATGATAATTTCTTCATATCCATATGATTCTATTGTTATATATGATCGTAAAGTAAAAAAGCTTCCATATGAAATTAAATAATGTGAGAAATTGAATAATAATGAGAAATTAAATAATTATAAGATTATTAGTATATTTATAACAATTGGCTCAATTATTAGTGTAATCTATATTCATTATATATGCTTTTGGAAATATATTGGACTAGATAATATAATTATAGTCAAACCAGTTTTAATTCATTATTTACCTATTAATTATATTTTGATCTTTATTTCATTTTATAATATTTCATCTTCATATATTAAGAAATTATTAAAAAAAGGATTTTCTAATATTGATTTTAAGAAATTACTCTTTGGTATAATTGATACAAGTTGTTCAATTTATTGTAAGGATAATAAATATTGTATTCGTTTATATAGTAATGATATGACTTTACATAAGGTATTTTCAGATATGATATACTTAGTATATGGAAAAAAACCTATGACTTTTACTACTAAGAATACATATGTTACACAATTATATAGTAAAAATATTTTAATGGATATGAAAAATATTAAGCTTAATTTTAATCCTGAATTAAAAATAGAATTTGTACGTACTATAATGTCTGGAGAAGGATGGATAGCATTTTCTTTTATTAATTCTTCATTAGGTTTTAAAATATATTCAAAACTTGGATTTGGCTCAACAATTCCTTATGAAAAATTATCTTTTTATAAAAATATTATGTATGAAATAGGATTGAATTTTAATTTAAAAATTGATAAAAGATATGGAGATAAAGGATATTTAGTAACATATAATATAGATGATTTTAAAAGATTTATGGAAATTGGAGGCTTTATAGAAGATGTACATATTAAAAAAGGAATATTTAAAGGTATAGAAAAGAATTCTCTTTTAAATTTAACATTATATATAGCTAAAAATAATATGAAATTTTCTTCAAAAGAAGAAGCATTAAATTTAATAAAGAATTCATGTAAAGATAATAATTTAAAAGCATATTTATATCGTATAATGTTGGGATGAAAAATTGAAAATACTTTGGGCTCCTTGGAGAAGAGTATTTATAACTGAAAAAAAAGATATTTGTATATTTTGTGAAAAACCAAAGGAAAATAATGATGATAAGAATTTCATTTTTTCTAGAAGAAAATATGTATTTGGAATGTTAAATAAATATCCATATAATTCAGGTCATATAATGATATCACCTTATAGACATGTAATAAACATAGAGGATTTAACAAAAGAAGAATGGAATGATATGATCGATCTATTAAATGATTGTATTAAAGTATTAAAGAAAATAATGTCACCTAATGGATTTAATATTGGATTTAATATTGGTAAAATAGCAGGAGCAGGATATGAACATATTCATTTACATATAGTACCAAGATGGATAGGAGATGCAAACTTTATGCCTATATTATCAGAGACAAAAGTAATATCTGAACATTTAGAAGAAACATATAGAAAATTAATTGATTTCTTTAAATAATTATTCAAATAATTATTTTTCAACTTCAATATTATCAGGTGAAAATCCAGTTTCTATTAATATTTCTGCAACTTTTTCTCTATGGTCTCCTTGTAATTCTATTCTACCATTTTTTTCAGTTCCTCCACATGCAAGTTTACTTTTAAGCTTTGATATTAATTCTCTGAGATTTACATTCTTATCATTAATTCCTTCAACTATAGTAACATCTCTTCCCCATTTTCTTTTTTCTAAGAAAATTCTAATTTTTTGTTGTTCTTTAACTATTACTTCACAAACACATAAATCTCTAGGTAGTCCACATTTCGGACATATTTCACTCAAGCTTTCTGATCACCTAATTACATTAATGAATTGTTCTAGGAGCTATTTATTATTTTTGTATATGAAAAAAAATAAAAAACAATTTTTATATTAAAAGATATTATGAAGAAGACTTACTTTATAATTCCTGTTATTATTATTATTACTTCTATATTAATATCATCATTTGCTCCTACTATCTTTTCAACTCCTATAAAAGTTAGAATAGGCTATATGCAAGCAGCAAGTTATGGTTTACTTGCAATAGCTTATGAAAAAGGATATTTTAAAGAAGAAGGTCTAGAAGTAGAATTAAAAGAATATCCTTCTGTTGCTTCATTAGTTACTGCTTTATATAATAAAGAAATAGATGGAGTTCCATTAACATCAGTAGCTATTGCTGCATTTATATCTAAATTAGATATAAGAATTGTTTCTGGAAATTCACTTGATGGCACAGCTCTTATATCTCATAGAAAAATTTCAAATTTAGAAGAATTATCAGGAATGAAGCTTGGTACTGTACAATATGTACCAGGAGATTTTATATTTAGAAAAGTAATTACAGAAAAAAATATTACAGTAGAAATAAAAGAATATTTCTCTCCACCTGATGCTCTTTTAGCTTTAGAAAATGGAGTTGTTGATGCTTCATTATTATGGGAGCCTTATGTATCTCTAGCAGAATATAGAAATTTAACCATAGGATTATGGGATTTTAATGTCTATAATAAGAGTTATCCTTGTTGTTTAATGGTATTTTCAGATTCTTTTATTAAATCTAATCCTCCTGATGTTATTACTAAATTTATAAGAGCACTTATAAAAGCTGAGACTTTTGGGTATAAAAATCCTGGAGAAGCATTACCTCTTATAAAAAAATATTTACCTCTTGTACCTGTAGAAATTATCTATAAAAGTATATTTTATATTGATGAAAATATAGGAAAAGCAAGAAATCCAATATCTGCTTATATAGATTATGATCTTATTACTTCATTCTTTTCATTATTAGTTCCTTCTCTTATTTCACAAAGAGATTATGATTTATTAATTTCAAGAATAGATTTAACATATTATCAAAAAGCAATTTCCTCTTTAAAAGCAGAAGGTTTTTCTCTTCCAAAGTATTATCAATAATTATGAGTATTAAAACTTCATTATATTATTTCCCAAATGATCTATTAAGAGAAAAAGGAATAGTTATTACATTAAAAGATTTAGAAGAAATATCAAAAAAATATGGAACAAAAATTACAGCAAAACCAGATAAAATTGGTTCTATAGGTCCAATATCATCTATTTTACTCAGAGGCTTATTAATAGATATAATTGTCATAACTATTGAAGGAGATAATGAAGAAAGTATTAAAGCTACAATTAAAGAATTATATTCTAAATATGGTGAATATGAAGTATTTTCTGGAAGAATAAGTTCAATAGCTAAAAAACTTAAATCTGAACTTAAGCAAAGTTAATCTTCTTCTACATCTGCTATTCCTCTTGATGTAATTGCAAATATACATTCACTTTCTGGATGCATTGGAGAATCTATAATTCTTGCAATTCTTCTATTTTCTTTTGATTTTCTAAGCCATAATCTATAAGTTGATCCATGAGCTAATATATTTCCACCTGCTGGCTTATTTGGATTTCCAAAGAATACATCAGGTGCTGATTGAATTTGATTTGTAACAACTACTGCAACATTAAATATATCTGCTATTGTTGATAATTGATGAAGATGTTTATTTAATTTTTGTTGTCTTGTAGCAAGTACTTCTCTTCCTGGATATTCAGATCTAAAATGAGAAATTACTGAATCTATTACAATTAATTTAATATTTTCATTTGGAATTAAATTTGTAGCTTCTTCAGCTAATAATATTTGATGATCTGAATTATAAGCTCTAGCATATATTATATTTTCTAAAGTTTTTTCAGGATCTAAATTATAACTTTTTGCAATATTAACTATTCTTTCAGGTCTAAAAGTTCCTTCTGCATCTATATATAATGCTTTACCAGAAAGTCCTCCTTTTTCAATTGATAATTGAACAGTAACACTTAATTGATGACATAATTGTGTTTTTCCTGAACCAAATTCACCAATAATTTCTGTTATAGCTTGAGTTTCAATTCCTTTTCCAAGTAAACTATCTAAAGCTTTTGAACCTGTAGTTATATAGCCAATATTAGATCTTCTTGATAATACTTCTTTTGCAGTTGTAAATCTTATACTTAATAAATTTCTTGCATTTTGAGTTATTTCTGCAGCTTTTTCTTCAGATATATCAGCTAATTCAACTAAAGTTCTTACTGGAGTAACTGCAAGAGCTTCTACTGTAGTAATTCCTATTGCTCTTAATTTTTCAGCTGTAGCAGGACCTATACCTTCTACATCTTCTAATTTATATTTATATGTCACATCTATCCCAAATTAAAAAATGTTTAAGTTAGATTTAAATATTTTCAGTAAAATTCATTATTAAAGAATAAATAAAAATCTTTATTTAATTGAAAAATTTTAGAGGAGAGAGTTAAGCGAAAGTTTTTCTTTTAATCCAATTGAAAATCCTTCATTAAATGCTTTTATATTTTCTTCTATATTATATGGAATACTTTCTTTTATAGCTTCAATTAATAATTCTTTTTTTAATGGAATTATATCTAATCCAATTAAAGCACCAATTAATACAATATTAGTTACTATAGGTAATCCAATATCTTCTGCTATTTTTGTAGCATCAAAAGCTAATACAAATTTAGCAATTTTTTTAATTAATGATATTATATTATTTACATCAGGATATTTTATTTTTCCTATAAGTACTTCTACTGGATATATTGGTCTTATATTTGTAATAACAATTCCTTTATTTTTTAAAAAATTAATTACAGCTCTTAAACATTCCATTGGCTCTAATCCTAATACTATATCTGCTTTATGTTCTTCTATTAATGGTGCATATATTTCTTCTCCAATTCTTACATGACTTACTACAGAACCTCCTCTTTGTGCAATTCCATAAACATCTGTTATCTTAACATCATATCCTGATTTTAATGCTGCTAATCCTAGTATTTGAGCAGCTCTAACATTTCCTTGTCCTCCTACTCCTGATATAATAATATTGAATTCCATTTTTCATCATTCCATTTTTTCTATTGCTTTATTAGGACATACATCAATACATACATTACATCCTATACAAATTGTTTTATCTATATTTGCTTTATTTCTTAAGACATCAAATCCTATTGCAGGACATCCAAAAGTTAATATACATACTTTACATCCATTACATAAATTTTCATTAACTTTACATAGAATAATCTTTTCTCCTTTCATTCTTGCTAATCTTACTCTTACTTGAGCACATAATCTTCTAAATATAATAACAGCAGGTCCTGGATATTCAATAGCTTCTTTCATTACTTCTATACTAGTTTTTAAATCATAAGGATCAACAATTTTAATAAAATCAATTCCACATGCTTTACAAATTTCTTCAATTTTTACTTTTTTTGTTTCTTCACCAATAGCAGTTTTTCCAGTACCTGGATGAGGTTGATATCCAGTCATTCCAGTAACATAATTATCTAATACCATGATCTTTATATTTGCCTTATTAAATGTTGCATTAATTAATGCTGGAATTCCTGCATGATAAAAAGTAGAATCTCCTATTGTTGCAATTACTGGTATGCCTATTTTACTTTGATAAACACCATTAGCAACTCCAATACTTCCTCCCATACAAAATACATCATGCATAAATCTTAATGGAGGATTTATTCCTAATGTATAACATCCAATATCTCCAATAGCAATATATTTTGATTTTAATGCTTTTTTTGCAGCAAAAAATGATGCTCTATGTGGACATCCTGCACACATTGTTAAAGTTCTTGTTGTAATTAATTTAGAAGCTTCTTCAATAAATTCTAATTTTTCTTTATTTTCATTAATTGGAATTTTGAATATTTGTGATAAAGCTTTAATTACAATAGAGTGATTTAATTCACCTGTTCTTTTTATATGACCAGTTAATTTTCCTAAGATTTCTATTTTTGGATTTACTTCTTTTGCTATAATTTTTAATTCTTGTTCTATAAATGGTTCTCCTTCTTCTACAACAATTACTTTATCTAGATCTTTTATAAAATTCATTACTATATTTCTTGGAAATGGATTTGCAATTCCAATTTTTAATAAATTTACTTTTAAATTATAATATTTTAATAAATCTAATACATAGTTTATAGCAACAGAAGATGATATAATTCCTATATTTTCATATTCTCCTTTAATTTTTTCTTCTTTGAATAATTTATCCTTATATGAATTTTCTATTATTTTTTCTAATTTTTCTAATTTATTATGTAGAATTTGATGCATTTTTGGTATTGCAATTGGTCCAACTATTCCTTCTTTTAATATAAAATCAGTATAATAATTATCATAAAATTCTGATTTATTTATATTTCTATTTAATTCTCCTAATGTTACTACTCCTCTTGAATGACAAATTCTAGTTACCATTCTTATCATAATAGGTAATTTTATTGCTTCTGATAATTCTACTCCAATTTTTACATAATCCTTTGCTTCTTGAGGATTTGATGGTTCTAAAACTGGAATTTCTGCCATTTTTGCCATATATCTATTATCTTGTTCATTTGCAGAACTATGACCTGAAGGATCATCTGCAGATATAATTAGAAGTGCTGCATTTGGACTATGATAAACAATATGCATTAATGGATCTACTATCCAATTAGCTCCTATATGTTTCATAGAAGCCATAGATCTTTTTCCACATATAGCACCACCAATTGCAACTTCAAAAGCAACCATTTCATTAGTAGACCATTCTACATGTATATTCATATCTTCTGCAACAAGAGCAAGAGTATCTATAATTTCTGAAGCAGGTGTACCTGGATATGATGCTGCTATTTCTATATTTGATTCTAATGCTCCTCTTGCAATAGCCTCATTACCTAATAATAATACTTTTTCTCCAGGTGAATTTTTAGCTATTATATGTTTCATTAAACTACACCCTTAAAGCTTCAATAATCTATTTTCAAATATTAAAATATTTTCCAAAATAAAGTTTAAATCTTTCAAAAACATATTACCATTATCACATGGTGATTTAAATTGGATAAAATAAAAGTAGCAATACTAGGCGCTACAGGAATGGTAGGACAAAGATATGTAAAATTATTAAGTAATCATCCTTGGTTTGATATTTCAGTACTTTCAGCATCAAGTTCTTCAGTAGGAAAAAAATATGGAGAAATTGTAAAATGGGTTATTGAAGATGAAATTCCTGAGAATGTTAAAGATATTACTATTGTACCAGCTGAAATTGAAGAAATGAAAAAAGAAGGTGTAGAGCTTATATTTTCAGCTCTTCCTTCAGAAGTAGCATATGATATTGAATTAAAAATGGCTGAAGCTGGTTATACTGTAATTTCAGATACTAGTGCACATAGAATGGATCCTGATGTACCATTAATTATTCCTGAAGTAAATAGTGATCATATTATTGCAATTGAAGAACAAAAAAAGAAAAGAAAAGGAATAATTGTAACAGGACCTAATTGTACTGCAATTGGTCTTGCAATTTCCTTAAAACCAATATATAATGAATTTGGTATAAAAAGAGTTTTAGTATCAACAATGCAAGCTTTATCAGGTGCAGGTTATTTTGGAGTTCCTTCTATGGCAATATTAGATAATTTAATACCTTATATTAAAAATGAAGAAGAAAAAGTAACAAAAGAAATACTTAAAATATTAGGAAAATATGAAAATGGATTTAAACTTGCTAATATTAAAATAGGAGCAAGTTGTCATAGAGTATGTATTTTAGATGGTCATACAGAAGTAGTTTTTCTTGAAACTATTAAAAAAGCAACACCTGAAGACATAAAATATTGTATGAAGAATTTTAAAGGAGAACCACAATTACTTTCATTACCAACTGCACCATTACAACCAATAATTATAAGAGAAGAGCCTGATAGACCTCAACCAAGACTTGATAGACTTTCTGGAGAGCCTGAAAGAGCAAAAGGAATGGCTATTACTGTTGGAAGAATAAGAGAAGAATTAGCATTAGATAATGGAATAAAATATATTCTTCTTAGTCATAATACTATTAGAGGAGCAGCAGGTAATGCAATTTTAATTGCTGAACTTTTAAAAGCAAAAAATATAATATAAAATAATCAAGAAAATATCAAGAGATGAAATATTATGAGAATTGTAATGAAATTTGGCGGTAATCTCATGGATGGTGCTGAAAGAATAGATCATTCTTCAAATCTTGTTATAGATAGAGTAAAAAAAGGTGATGAAGTTATAGTTGTTGTTTCAGCAATGTCAAATGTAACTGATGAACTTATTTATATGAGTGAATATGCAAGAATTGGAGAAATAGAAAAAGTTAGAAGTAAAATTGAAGAACTTGAAAAACGTCATATTGATACTGCAAGAAAAATTTGTAGTGAAGAAATAATTAATGAAATAGAACAAAAAATAAAATCTATAATAAATTTATTAGATCAATGTTTAACAGGTGTTTTTCTTCTCAGAGAATTAACTCCAAGATCAAAGGATTTAATTCAATCATTTGGAGAAAGACTTTCTGCACCAATTATGAGAGGAGCTCTTATTTCAAAAGGAGTAAAAGCAATTGATCTAACTGGTGGTGAAGCAGGAATTATAACTGATAGTAATTATGGTAATGCAAGACCATTAATGAATTTAACAGAAATTATGGTAAGAGAAAAATTACTTCCAATTATTAAAGCAGGTATAGTGCCAGTAATAACAGGATTTATTGCACAAGATAGTAATGGTGTTATTACAACACTTGGAAGAGGAGGCTCTGATTATACTGCTACAATATTAGCAGCTGCATTAGATGCTGATGAAGTTTGGCTTTGGAAAGATGTTGATGGTATAATGACTGCAGATCCTAAATTAGTATCTAATGCAAAAACTATTCCTATTCTTTCATATGCTGAAGTTATGGAAATGGCATATTTTGGTGCTAAAGTTCTTCATCCATTAACAGTTACAGCAGTTCAAGATAAAAGAATACCTATTATAATTAAAAATGCTTTTAATCCATCAAATCCTGGCACTATAATAAGAGAAAAACCTGATATGAGTAAAAAAGTAAAAGCTATTGCTGCTATAAAAGATGTTAGTATTATTTATACTGGAGGAGCTGGAATGATAGGTATTCCTAGTGTTGTATCAAGAGTATTTTCTACACTTTCAGCAAATAATATAAATGTAATTATGATATCACAAAGTTCTTCTCAAGCAAATATTTCCATGGTAGTAAGTAAATCAGATTTAGAAAAAGCACTTAAAGCACTTAAACTTGAATTTAGAAATGGAGATATGATAAGAGACATATATGCTATTCCTAATGTTGCAGTAATTGCTATAGTTGGAGAAGGAATGAGAGGTATGAAAGGTATAGCTGCTAAAACATTTACTGCAGTAGCTGAAGCAGGAGTTAATATACTTATGATAGCACAAGGATCATCAGAACTTAATATTTCCTTTGTAGTAGAAGAAAAAGATATGAAAAAAGCAGTTGAAGCTGTACATAGTGCTTTTGAATTAGATAAATAATCCAAATTTTTTATTAGGTGAATTAATGGATTATTTAATTATAACTGAAAAACCTTCTGTTGCAATTAAAATTAAAAATACTATAGGAATATCAAATATATTAGCTTTAAAAGGACATTTTTTAGAATTAGATTTTTCAAATGAATATAATATATGGAGAAAAGTAAATCCAAAAGATTTATTTAAAGCTCCAATTATTTGGAAAATAAGAGATAAAGAAACTTATTATTTATTAGAAAATAAAATTAAAAAAAGTAATAATA
>CAZTWF010000072.1:0-6969 GCA_964617245.1 uncultured Nitrososphaerota archaeon | reverse complement strand
CTAAGTAAAGGTGATATTATCCAACTCATAAAAATAGTTGTTAATACTCCTAAGTTTATTTCTAATAAATAACGTGCTATTCCATATCCTATAACTGCTGCAACTATAGAATGTGTAGTAGAAATTGCCATTCCTCTCATTGTAGCAAAAAATATCCATATATTAGCAGAAAGAATAATAATAAATGCTCCTATAATATCAATTTCTGGTACAATACCTCTTCCAATAGTTTTTATTACCATATGACCTTGAATTATAGCTCCTAATAGTACAAAAATTGCAAATAATATAATTGCTCTTTTTAATGATAATGCTCCTGAGCCAATTGCCATACTTGTAGGATTTGCAGCATCATTTCCTCCTATATTTATTGCCATTATAAATGATAATAGTAGACCTAAGAAGAGCAATATTACAACTATGTCCAATGATATCACCGATTCTGAAATAAAAAAATAATAATCCTTAAAAAATATTTCTTAGTAATTAAAATTATGGAAATACCATTATCACCTATATCTATGATTGAAATAATTAATAAAATAGAAAGAGAAAGAGGAATAAGAATAATAAGATTTGATATTGCTGAACCAATGTTTACTCCTCCATGGGATGCAATAAAAGGAACAGTTAATGCTTTATTAAAAGGATATTATAGATATTCTCCAAGTCTTGGAATATTAGAATTGAGAAAAGCTATATCAAATTATTTAAAAGAAACAAGAAATTTAGAATATTCAGAAGATGAAATTTTAGTTACAGTAGGAGGAAAATTTGCAATTTTTTCTTTTTTCCTTGGATTACTTAAACATGGAGATTATATAGTATTATTAAAACCATATTGGTCAAGTTATAAAGCTATTGCCTTAATGCTTGGAATAAATATTTTAGAAGTATGGAGTAAAGATCCATATCATTTAGATGAAGAATCTCTTAAAGAAATTATGTCAAAAAGACCAAAAGCTATTGTAATTAATTCACCTAATAATCCAACTGGTGGAATTTTAGATATAAATGATATAAAATTATTGAAGGATTTAGTAGAAGATTATAATATTTATATTCTATCAGATGAAATTGATTGGGCTTATGTCTATGATGAAAGAAAATTTATTTCACCTGCTTCTATTGAAAATCTTAAAGAAAAAACTATTGTTATCGATGGATTTTCAAAAGTATTTTGTATGAGTGGATGGAGAGTAGGATTTGCAGCTGGACCAAAGGAATTAATAAATAAAATGAAAATAGTTCAAGAACATACTGTAAGCTCACCTACTACTTTTGCACAATTTGGTTGTTTATCTGCAATTGAAAAATATAAAGAATATATTTCTATTATAGTAAAAGAATGTGATAGAAAAAGAAAATTCATAGTTGAAGAATTAAATAAAATAAATGGAATTGAATGTCCTATTCCTGAAGGTGGATTTTATGTTTATCCATATATAAGATTAGAGAAAAGTACATTAGAATTAGCACATGATTTATTATTAAATGGTGTAGCTGTAATTCCTGGAGAATTCTTTGGAGATAATAGAAATAGATTAAGATTATGTTATGCTATATCAGATGAAGATATAAGTACAGGAATAAATAGAATTTCAAAATTTATTGAAGAAATAAAAAAATAAAAAATTAGTTTATTTTATTCCAGCTCTGAAGTAGGCACCACAATTTGAGCATTTAAATAATCCAACAGTAACTGGTTTTCTTCCCTTTGGAGCTAATGTCCATGTCTTTGTTGGATTTGGATTTTCAGTTCCACATTTTGGACATTTTGCCATTTATTTCACCTTAATCATTATTATGTATAATGAATTTAAAAACATTACTCAATGGTAAAATAAATTCATGATAGATTAAATTTTTATCATAATCATAATCTATATCATAATTGTATTGTAATAAAAATAATTACATTATAATATAATTTGAACTATAAATTTATATTTATGTGATATTATATGAAAAAGTTATGGCGAAATTCATAATTTCTAGTATATGTGGTAATACTACTGAAATTTTTGCTGAACTTAAAAAAGATTATGTGAATATTTCAATAAATTCTACATGCAAAAAAATTATAGATTATTCTTTATTAATAAAAGAACTTTATTTAAAAGATGTTTTTACTGAAATATTAAAAAATAAAATATATATAAAAGCATCTGAAGCTAAACTTGAACCTACATGTCTTGTGCCATGTGGTATTTCATATGCTGCATGGACAGAATTTGGATTAATTTCTAAAAATTTATTATCAAAATTTCCATCACAATGTATTTTATTTAAACAATGAATTTTATTCCTTTATTATTTAATATATTAATAGCATTTATTTCATTATCTACTTTTAAGACTACTTTATTATCATTCATAGTATATGCATAATCTATATTTATTCCCATTTCACCAAATAATTTTGCTACTTCTGCTAATCTATCAAGATCAATTATTATTACATCAGCTTGATTTACTGCCATATTGGCATTTCTTAAAACTTCAATTGCTTTTTCAAATTTATCTATAATTATTCTTACTATTCCATAATTTCCTGCTTCTGCAATTCCCATGGCAAGTACTTTTATTTCATTCTCTTCTAAAACTTTTAATAGATTTGCTAATCTTCCAGGTCTATTTTCAAGAAATATACTCAATTGCCTCATAATAATCCCTTTATTTTTCTTAAATCTATTATTCTTTGAGCTTTTCCTTCACTTCTTGGAATTTTTTTAGGTTCAACAAGTTCTATAACTGTATCAATTCCAAGAGAATCTTTAAGTTCTTCTTCTAATTTTCTTTGTAGCATAACAAGTTCTGTTAATTTATCTGTTTTAAAATTTTCTGCTACTTCTACTCTAACTATTAATTTATCCATTACTCCTTCTCTATCTGCAATTATTTGATAATGAGGAGAAAGTCCATTTGTTTTTAAAATAATTTCTTCTATTTGACTTGGAAATACACATATACCTCGAATTTTCAACATATCATCAGTTCTTCCAAGTATTCTCATTATACGTGCATAATTTAATCCACAATCACATGGATCATCTTCTAAAATTGTTATATCTCTTGTTCTATATCTTATAAAAGGCATACCTTCTTTCATTAATGTTGTAATAACCATTTCTCCCTTTTCTCCTGGCTCTAATACTTCACCAGTATTAGGATCTATAATTTCTACAATAAAATAATCTTCCCATACATGAAGTCCATTTTTATATTTACATTCAATTGCAACACCAGGACCAGTAAGTTCAGCCATACCATAAATATCATAAGCATTTTCTACAAGATTTTCTTCTAATTTCTTTCTTGTATTTTCAGACCATGGTTCTGCTCCAAATACTCCAATTCTTAATTTTAAATCTTTTTTTGGATCTATATTTTCTTCTTTTGCAGTTTCTGCTAAATATAAACCATATGATGGAGTACAACAAATAACAGTTGTTCCTAAATCCTTCATTAATTTTATTTGTCTTTTTGTATTACCAGTACTTGTAGGTATAACTTTTGCACCTATTTTTTCTGCTCCATAATGAAAACCTAATCCTCCAGTAAATAATCCATAACCATAAGCTATTTGAATAATATCATTTGATGTAACTCCAACTAATTCTAAACATCTAGCACATAATTCTGTCCAATTTTCTAAATCTTTTTTTGTATATGCTACTATAGTAGGATTTCCTGTTGTACCAGAAGATGCATGAAATCTAATAATCTTTGAAAAATCTACAGCTAATAATCCCAATGGATAATTATCTCTTACATCATCCTTTGTAGTAAAGGGAATTTTTTTAAGATCTTCTTTTGTTCTAATATTATCAATATCAATTTTTGATAATTTTCTTCTATAAAATGAAGAATTTTCATAAGCATATTTTATAATAGCTCTTAATCTTTTATTTTGTAATTCAATTATTTCTTGTTTAGATAATTTATACATAATTTTTAAAATACTATTAAGAGTTTTAATTTTTTTGGTTAATTTATTTTATCTAAAATGATAAAAAATATTTAAATGAAAAACAAAAATTTAATTGTGAAGATTACTCTTATTCATCCTCCAAGCTCAATGGATATTGAAACTATTTCTATTCTTGGTCTTAGAGCTCCACCATTAGGACTTGCATATATTGCAGCTGTTTTAGAAAAAGAAGGATATGATGTAGAAATAATAGATGCAACTGCATTAGATTTATCCTTTGAAAAATTAGGAAAGGAATTGAAAAAAAGAAATCCTGATATAATTGGTGTAACATCTATTACTCCTACAATATATGATGCCATGAAAACAGTAGATATTGCTAAAAAGTATTGTCCAAATGCTATTACAATTATGGGTGGTTGTCATATAACTGCCTTACCTGAAGATACATTATTAGAATGTCCAAATTTAGATATAGGTGTAATTGGTGAAGGAGAAGCTACAATTATTGATTTATTAAAAGCAATAGAAAATAAAAAAGATCTATCTGAAGTAGATGGAATTATATATAGAAAAGAAGGAAAAATTAAAAGAAATAAACCAAGAAAATTAATAGAAAATTTAGATGAAATACCATTTCCAGCAAGACATTTATTACCACTAGATAGATATACTGTTTTAGGTGAAAAAAAGAGACTTGGAAATATTCTAACAAGTAGAGGATGTCCATTTAATTGTATATTTTGTTCATCATCTCAATTTTATGGAAGAAGATTTAGAGCAAGAAGTCCTAAAAATGTTGTTGATGAAATTGAAGAAGTAGTAAATAAATATAAAGTAAAATCAATAGAAATTATTGATGATAATTTTACAGTTGATAGAAAAAGAGCATGGGAAATTGCTAAAGAAATTATTAATCGTAAATTAGATATTTGGTGGGCTTGTGGATCAAGAGTTGATTTAATAACAAAGGAATTATTACAAATATTCAAGAAGGCTGGATGTGAGGTTATATATTATGGAATAGAATCTGGTTCTGAAAAAATATTAAAAATCTTGAAAAAAGGCATATCACTTGAACAAGCAAAAAAAGCAATTAGATGGGCAAAAGAAGTTGGAATAGAAGTTGTTGGTTCTTTTATAATTGGTACGCCAGGAGAAACAAAAGAAGATGTAATGAAGACAATAAAATTTGCAATCGATTCTGGATTAGATTTTGCACAATTTACAGCAATGACTCCTTATCCTGGTACAGAGATATATGAAATTGCTAAAAGAGAAAATCTATTAGTTACAAAGGATTGGTCAAAATTTACTACAATTAAGCCTATTATGAGAACAAAAGAACTTTCTATAGAAGATATTTCTTCACTTATATCTTTAGCATATAGAAAATTCTATCTTAGAGCTTCATTTATATTTAAACAAATAATTAAAGGAAGACTTAAATGGCTATTACCAGTTTTGAAAAGTAGTTTAAAATTATTGGGACTATAGCTTTATAATTATATCCATATATTTTTCAAATTTTTTTAATAATTCTTTTTCTCTTATTGTTATTCCACTTCCTTTATCATCATGAAGTTTTTCACCTTCATAAGCATTACAAATAAAAGTTTTTGGATATTTTAATAATTCTAAAATTTTTTCAAAAGAACCTGCATGAAAATATAATGTTATATCATTTATAAAAAGTATTTCAGTAGGATTATTTTCATAGATTTTGAATATATTTTCAATATTTATAGCATTTCTTCTTGCTAATTCTAAAACTTCTTCTTTATTTTTTCCTTCTAATCTTGGTGCATATACTATATCAGGTCTTAAATATATTACATCATTAGGTACTGACATTATTCCTCCTAATACTATATCTTTAAAGTATTTTTTTGAAGGAGCAAGATCTATAACTGTTATTTTTGATAATGGAAAATATTTTATTATTTCATTTAAAATTTCTTCACAGAGCTTTGTCTTTCCTGATTTTATTTCTCCTTTAATTAATACTTTTTTACCAATAAAATTTTTAAAATTATAATCTATTGGCAATTTCACTTTTCCTCCGTAATAAATAAACCAAATATGAAAAATATAATATCTAATATTATTAATATTGATAATACTATTCTTTTACTTTTCATAATAATTGATTTGACAATTAAAAAAATAAATATCTTATAATAACTTACTTATGATTATTAATTTTTATAATTAATTCAATATATGTAATACAAAATATTATAATGTATACGTAAAAATTTAAGTTATTATTATTCTAAATAATTTTTTAATGAAAACATCAGAAGAAATCTCTTTCATAATTGCTATGATATTTATGCTTATAGGTATTTTTGGTTGTATAATTTCATCTATTATTTTTATTTTCCCATTATTATTAATGTTTATAGAAATAACTTCTATATCTCTTTTCTTTATGCTTATGTTAAGCTTAATACCTTCAGTTTCTCCAGATAAAATAAATACTGAAGCTATTTTTTATTGTGGACTTGCAAAAGAACCATATATGAGTAATGATAGTCTTTATAGACCTATTGTTCCAATATTAAATCTACCATATAATGAAAATTGGGATGAATATTATGATAAATCATATTTAAAGGTGGAAAAATGAGGGAATCTATTATTGCAATACTCTCTCCAATTATATTAATTATTGGAGGGATAATAACACCTATTATATTTAGTAAGAGAAAAAATCTAATTATTTCATTATCTATATTTTCATTAATAGCTATTTTAATTAATACTTGGTTATTAATTAATAGAGAAGTAGTTTTTTATCCTAATATTAATGGAATTTTAATAAATTATTCTACAGTTTTTATTCTTGAAGTTACATATTTTATTAGCTTTTTAGCAATAATTTATAGTTATCATTATTTTGAAGATGATAAAGAATTAAGATATTTTAGTTTACTTTTTCCTTTATTTATTGCAACTCTATCTATTATGGCATCTTCTTTTAATTTATTATTAATATATGTAGCATTTGAAGCAAGTACAATTCTTGGTGG
>CAZTWF010000071.1:0-3535 GCA_964617245.1 uncultured Nitrososphaerota archaeon | reverse complement strand
AAAAATAAATTAAAATCATAAACTTCATATTATCTATTTTCATAATATTATTTGATAATATGCCCTTTGATGCATTAAAATTATCAGAAATTACTGAAAGAATTGTTATTAAAAATTTGAGCAGAAAATATTATAGAGTTGTTAGAAGTGGTAGATGGTATGGAGGTATAGCAACAGCAGATTGTTGTGGATGTAATTTAAGATGTATTTTTTGTTGGAGTGGTATGCCAAGAGATTATCCTGAAAAAATAGGTAAATTTTATACACCAGAGGAAATTTATAATGCTCTTAAAAATTGTGCTTTAAAAAAAGGATATAATCAAATTAGAATTAGTGGAAATGAACCAACTATAGGCAAAAATCATTTATTAAAAATTTTAGAAATTATTGAAAATGATGGATTATTTAATTTTATTCTTGAAACAAATGGTATTCTTATTGGCAATAATAAAGAATATGCAAAAGAATTATCAAAATTTAGTAGAATACATGTCAGAGTATCAATTAAAGGAACAAATGAAGAAGAATTTTCATTATTAACTGGAGCATTACCTGAACAATATAATTTACAACTTAAGGCATTAGAAAATTTATTAGATTATGGAGTTTCATGTCATCCAGCAATTATGTTATCTTTTTGTGATAAAGAAAATTATAAAAAAATAAGAGAAAGACTTATG
The DNA here is from genome assembly GCA_964617245.1 of uncultured Nitrososphaerota archaeon. GTDB lineage: Archaea > Thermoproteota > Methanomethylicia > Methanomethylicales > Methanomethylicaceae > WYZ-LMO11. The sequence goes on along the minus strand of CAZTWF010000071.1, from coordinate 2,855 downwards.
GAAATTGATATTAAATTTGCTAATATGCTAGAAGAAGAATATGTATTTATGTATCCTCATGTAGTTGAAAGACTTAGAAGAAAAGGTATTAAACCTAAGATCTTTTATTATCCAAATAATATTCCAAGTGAATTAATATGAAGAAAAGAAAGAAGGGATATCCTCATAATTCAGATATTATGGAAGTAATAATGGAAATATCAAATAAAGAAATTTTTATTAAACCAGAAGATTTTTATAATAAAGTAAAAACAAAACTTGAAGATAAAGGTTTTAAAACTTCATTTTTAACAATTAAAAGAGTATGGAGAATTTATGAGGAAATGATTAAGAAAAAAATGATATATGATTTTTTAGAAGTAATGAAAAAATATTAAATAATTTATTTACCATAAAATTTCTTCTTTTGGTTCTTCTATAGCTTTTTTATAAAGTTTTAAAGTTAAAAATAATCCTATTAGTAAAACAATAATCTCAGTTGAAATAAGTATTATGAAATTTCCAGTAAATTGATAAAATACTGCTAGAAAATCTATTAATCCATGTATTGCTACTATTATTAAAAATCCAATTAATCCTTTTCCTCTTTTTATTGAATCAAATATATATAGTGTACTTCCAATATGAAAAAGAACTACAGAAAATCTTTCAAATCCTGAAATTATATAATAATAAATAGGTATATTGAATTGTTGACCAATTAAAAATTGTGAAATAAATCCATTTATACCAATATAAAATGCTTCAGTTAAACCAAATCCAGCTCCAATATTCATAGAAATTGAATATGACTTATTTCTTATAAATATATATTTAAAACCTGATTGAATAATTGCTGCAATAAATCCCAACCAAATTGATAATAAAGAGATAAATAATAATCCTTGATTTAAAATATAATTTATTATTTTTCTTTGAATTTCAATAGGATTTGTTATAAGAATATTTTCTGAAAATACAAAATGTATAATTGGTAATTGTTGAATAATAGATTGAATAATAATTGATATGAAAAATACTACTAATCCAAGTAATAAATCTCCAAGATTAAATTTTCTAAATCCTAATAAATATAAAAAAATAATTCCAAATAGTCCTCCAATAATTGGAAATATAAGAATAAACATTTAAACACCATTATTATTTTTCATTAGCTTTTTCAATAACTACAGCTGTTCCATAAGCATATATTTCAGCCATTCTTGGAGAAATAGTTGCTGTAGCAAATCTAAATCCAATTACAGCATTAGCACCTATGGCTTTAGCAGATTGTATCATTCTCTTTAAAGCTTCTTCTCTTACTTCAGCAAGTAATTGAGTATATTCTTTTATTTCTCCTCCAGTAATATTTCTAAGAGAAGCCATAATATCACGACCTAAATGAGTTGCTCTTACAACTCCTCCTTTTGCAACTCCTTTAATCTCTTTAATTCTATATCCAGGGATAGAATCTGTTGTTACAACTATTACTTCATTATCCAAGAGTATCACCTACTCACTATATATTATGTTTTAAAATTTATTTTTCTAATTTTTGGAAATTATATCATAATCATGGAATTAGAAAATATACAATAGCAATTAAAATTGGTGTAATAATAATATTAATGATTATTTCTATTGTTACAAGTTTAAATGCAAGCTTTACTGGAAAAAATGATATATAAAAAGGAAAGGAATGTCTTGGATAATCCATAATCATAATAAATAATAATCTACCTATTAATAATGCTATTAGACATTCCTTAATATTTATTAATTCATTTTTTAAGAATTCTCCTGCTGTTAATATAGAAGAAATTGGACTTATAGTATGTATTGAAATAAGTATAGCAGAATTTGAAGAAAAACCAAATTGTCTTATGAAAATATCTAATTTATCAGAAATTATATTAAAAAATCCCATATCAATTAAAAATGAAACTACTAAAATTATAATAATGTATTTTGAAATAATTTTCTTAGTTGTATTTATTGCTATTTTTAAAGAATTTTTAATTATATCAATTTTTTTCCTTTTTTCATTATTACTCATTAATTCTAGATCTGAATATATTTTTTTAATTTTTAATTTACCATAAATTATTCCAAAGATCATAGAAATTAATGCTGAAATAAAAATAAATGATACATAAAAAGATCCAATAAATAATCCTAAGGCTATTATTGAAACTGGCAAATAATTACGTAATAAAAGAGGAATTATTGAAAAAGGTCTTGTAACTAATTTATAAGCTATTATAACTGAATCATCTACTTTATCTTTTATTGAACTAATTATACTTAATCCTCCTCTTACATCAATTATTGAAATTAATGCTGGTATTGATAACATACTTGGTAAATTAGCAATTTTCATAAGTGGAATAATTGGTTTTGAAATTAAATTACTTAAACCAAATTCAAAAATTAGATTTGCAATAAATACTCCAAAAAAACAAGCCATTGTCATTATGATTATTGAATAAATTATATCATTTATTAACATTAATACACCTTTTTATTTTACAATATTTAAGATAATATTTAAAAATATTTAAGTTTTAAATATTTAATGAGAAAAAATGAGTATACTAGTTTTAGATTTAATATTAAATGATATGAAGATTTTATTAAGTGAATATGAAAAAAGAGAACTATATAATGAATTAATAAGTTATTTTGGTATAGTAGGAGGAATAAATGAATGTAAAATTTTAGAAGAAGTATGGAGAGATCCATTTTATCATTATGAAATAAAAGAATTCATAAGATCATGGTTGAGAAAAAGAAAGAAAAAGACAATAGAATTGTATAGATGATACAAAAATTATTAATTTTAAAATTCAAGATTTTCATAATTATTTTTAACTTTT
>CAZTWF010000070.1:0-2638 GCA_964617245.1 uncultured Nitrososphaerota archaeon | reverse complement strand
CTGAACCGCTCTTCCGATCTAAAATATTTTATTATATTTTATTATCAATTAAAATAATATTTTCAAAATATTACATAAAATAGATTATTATTCTTTACTTATTTTTCTTCTTGATATCTCTTATTAATGTTTTTTGTTTACCATCTTCAATTTCTATTTTTACACTTGAATATTGTTTTTCAAGTTATTTTTTAAGCTTATTTATATCTACATCCTTACTTGCTTTTACTTTAACTCTTGTATCATCTAATGTTTGAATTATACTTATTGAATAATTACTTATTTCTTCAAAATTTTTAAATAATGATTCTTCAAAGAAATTATTAAAATCACTAAAAATCTCTCCATAATATTATCCATATGTCTCTTATCTTTTTGATACACAATATAATCAAAAATTAAAAATAAAATTTTTAAAAAATGAATATACTTAATTCTAGCCAATTACACGAATTATATCCTTGACTGATATAACTGCTATTACTTTTCCATTATCTACAATAGGCAAGTGTCTAATGTTATGTTCTATCATTAGCTCAGTAGCTCTTCTCAATGTATTTTTACTATCTATTACAATTGGCGATCTATTCATAACATTAGATATCTTTGTACTTAAGTCTATATCCTTTGCTACAAGTCTCATTATATCACTTTCAGATAATATACCTACTAACTTATCATCTTCTATAATTGGTAGAAATCCTATATCATATTTTACCATAATATCTATAGCTTCTTTTAAAGTCATTTCAGGATTAGCTTTAATGAGATCTCTTGAAGTTGCATCTCTTACAGAATAACGAAGAGCTACTTTCTTTTTCAATACACTTCTCAGAGCTAATGCTTCATTTATAAGCTCTCTTGCCTCAATAATACCTATAGGCTGTCCTTCTTTACATATGGGCACAGCTCTTACATTATTTTCCTTCAATACAACAAATACCTCTGTTACTGGATGATCTGCTCTTACACATGGCACTTTTATAATATAGGATTCCACAGGCTCATCTAGTCTTGCTCCCATAGCTAAAGCTTTTAGTAAAGATCTTGTTCCAAATATACCAATGGATTTTCCTGTCAATACAGCATGTTTTGATCCTATATTCAATAATGATAATACTACTTCTCTAATAGATGTAGTAGCTGGTAATACTATAGTTTTTTTAACAAATTTCTCAGCAATAAACTCAGCCCAAATTCTAGTACCTACTGTTTCAGGTCCTTTTAATAAGAACCATAATGCCATTATCATTGGTATAATAGTAGCCCATATTACTGTAGATATATAAATATCATGAATTATTGTATATATTCCTGTGATCATAAATGGTGTTAAACCACCTGTTACACCATAGCCTAAATTATATGATAGAGCAACACTTGATAGTCTAATTCTTGCAGGAAATAATTCAAGTAAAAAAGCAGACATAGCACCACTATAGCCAATACCATTGAATATAGTCATAGATAAAAAGATCAGCCACATAGTTGTAATATCTCCATATGGACCAATTCTATCAATTAACCAAAAAGCAATAAGGAACCATAAAGCATTACCATAAATTCCCAATAATAATATAGGCTTTCTTCCAATTTTATCAGAAATATAACCAAGTAATGGATATGCCCATAAGGCAGCATATGTAGCAGTTGCTAATAATGTACTTGCTGTAGTAGCATCAACATATCCTCTAAATGTAGGACCTACATAATAACTATTGAATAATTGATTAGTATACCAAATTGGTCCATGAGCTCCTACAACACCTATCCAAGCTAATAATACCAAGGGTAAATACTTTTTTGAGAATGTTTCTCTAATAGGTGCAGATGTAACTCTTCTCACAGCTTTTAACATATTGAATATTGGTGTTTCCTTATAGAATAAATGAAGTATTAATACAATTGTGAATACAATAACACCTGCAAAGATGAAACAAAGACGCCAGCCCCAATCCATAAATACATCACTTCCCATAACATATGAAAATGCCCATATCATTGCACCAACTGTAGCCATACCAGCTGGTGCAGTTGTAAATAAAAATCCTGTAATTAATCCTCTACGATGTTCTGGTACAAATTCACCAAGATATGTAATAGCTGCACCAAATCCTCCTCCTAAGGCTAAACCTTGTATAATTCTCAATAAAAATACGAGTATTGAAGAAATTATGCCAATTCCACTATATCCAGGCAAAAGTCCTATACCAAGTGTTCCTGTCATCATCAATGCCATTGCCATAACAAAAGCTATTTTTCTTCCAAATTGATCACCAATTTTTCCAAAAAGCATAGCACCAAGTGGTCTGAAGAGAAATCCTACTGCTAATGCAGCAAAGGATGCAAGTAATGATGCTATAGGATCTACTGCTGGGAAAAATACTCTAGCTACTATTGTTGCTAAAAGTGCATATGTATAAAAGTCTAACCATTCTAAAAATGCACCACTCCATGCAACTGTAGCAACAGATGCAACTTGTTTGAAACTTACAGATATTTGACTATTTACAGATATTTGACTAATATCTCTCACCCTATTGTAATTTTTGGTTGATAGTAAAGATTATTGATGATAATTTGGAATTAATAAATTTTTCTATAAATTTTTCAAATTATAATATATTAATAATAGACT
>CAZTWF010000069.1:0-8276 GCA_964617245.1 uncultured Nitrososphaerota archaeon | reverse complement strand
CTACACGACGCTCTTCCGATCTATTAATATAAATGATATAAAACTTATTGATAAAAAAGAATGGTTTGGAAATTATATTCGTGCAGCTTTAATTACATTAAAAAAATTTGGATATAATATTAAAGGAGTTGAAATAAGAATTAATAGTCAAATTCCTATTGGAGCTGGATTAGGAAGTAGTGGAGCATTATTAGTATCAATTATTGGAGGATTAAATGATTTTTTCAATTTAGGTCTTAATTTAAAGGAAATTGCAGAATTTTCTTATATTGCAGAACATGATATTATGAATATTCCATGTGGTAGACTTGATCAATATACTTCAGCTTTTGGTAATATATTATATATAAATACAAAACCACCATATGATATAGAAATTTTAAAACCTTTTGGAGGATATTTTATTGTTATTGATAGTAAAATAAGAAGAAAAGCCTCAGATATACTTAAAATAAGACAAGAAGAAATAAATGAAGGTTTGAAAAGAATTGGAATTTCAGAATGGGAAAAAATTCATCCATATATTGAAAAACTTAATGGAAAAATAAAAAATAGAATTCTTTATACTTTAAAAGCTCATAGATCTACTTTACTTGCTTTAAAAATAATAAAAAATGAAAAATATTCTATTGAAGAAATTATGAATATATTAGAAATAGAATATAATAAAGCTAAGAAAATTATTGAAAAAGGAAAATTAGCAATTATAGGAGAAATTATGAATTATCAACATTTTCTATTAAGTAATTTATATGAAGTAAGTTTACCAATAATAGATAATATTGTTAAGGATTTAATTAGTAATGGAGCCTTAGGAGCAAAAATTTCAGGTGCAGGATTAGGAGGAGTAATTATAGCATTATTTGATGATTATAATAAAGCTAATAATACATTAAAAAAATATAATGGATGGCTAGTAGAAATAGATAATGGTTTTAAAATTCATTAAATAAATACTTTTATTATGAAATTTATTCCAAATATTATTAGAATAATTCCTAATATTATAACAAAATATGGATAATATTTTCCAAGTCTTCTTCCTTGATATCCTAATATAGCAAGTATTATTAGCCATACAAAATCAATCCAAATATGTGATATATACATAAATATAACTCCAAATAGTCCTGCTATACTCATAGCTAAATTTATTAAAGAAATACCTATTGTCATCCACCATAATATAAAATATGGATTTAAAATAGAAAGACTAATTCCTAATATTAATGGACTATGTGAAAAACTTTTAATTTCATAATTTTTTGCACTTTTTATTATTAAAAATCCAAAAATAATCATAAATATTCCTCCAAAAATTGATAATAAATTTGATATAGAAGATGTTATTAAAGTAATACCAAAAGCAATAGCTAAAGCTAATGGAAATTCAACTATTAAATGTCCAATACTTATTAAAACCCCACCTTTCCAATTATTTTTACTACCTATAGCTAATGTTGCAAAAGTAAGAGGACCAGGTGAAAATACTCCAGAAGCACTTATTATAAAAACAATAATGAATAATTCTATTAAGCTCATTTTCTTCTCTTCCAAAGTTCCTTATAAATATCATTCATACTTATTCCTTTCATTCTCATTAATACTATTAAATGATATAATAAATCAGCAATTTCTTCTATAATTCTTTCATTATTTTCTCTTAATGAAGCAATTGTAACTTCAGAGGCTTCTTCTATTATCTTTTTTGTAACTTTTTCAATTCCTTTTCTTACAATATTTGATGTATAGGAATTTTCCTTTGGATTTTTAATTCTTTCATCAATTATTTCTTCTAATTTATTAATTATTAAATGACTACTTTCATATGGTTTTATTGGAATATGAAAACATGTATCTTCTCCTTTATGACATACTTTTCCAATTTGTTTTACTTTAAATAAAAGAGAATCCATATCACAATCAGTATATATTCCTAATACATATTGATAATGTCCTGATTCCTCACCTTTCATCCAAATTTTATTTCTTGATCTAGACCAATAATGCATTAATCCTGTTTTTAAAGTCTTTTCTAATGCTTCTTTATTCATAAAAGCAAGCATTAATATTTTATCATTTTCATCAATAGTAACTACAGGTATTATTCCATTCATTTTTTCAAAATTTAATTTATTTATTATTTCATTAATTTCCATTAAATCACAACCTTACAGGAATTCCTTTATTTTTTAAATAAATTTTTACATCTTTAATAGAATATTCTCCATAATGAAATATAGAAGCTGCTAATGCAGCATCTGCTTTTCCTTCTTTAAATGCTAAATATATATGTTCAGGATTACCAGCTCCTCCTGATGCTATTACTGGTATATTAACTGATTCTGAAATTCTTCTTGTTAATTCTAAATCATATCCCATTTTTGATCCATCATAATCCATACTTGTTAATAATATTTCACCTGCACCTAATTCTTCAACTTTTTTTGCCCATTCTATAGCATCTATTCCTGTTGATTTTCTTCCTCCATAAATATAAACTTCCCAAGAATTTCCTATTCTTTTTGCATCTATAGCACATACAATACATTGACTTCCAAATATTTCAGAACATTCTTTTAATAAATTAGGATTTAATACTGCTGCAGTATTTAAAGAAACTTTATCTGCTCCTGCCATAAGAATATTTCTTACATCTTCATATTTTCTAATACCTCCACCTACTGTAAAAGGAATAGATAATTCTTTTGCAATTTTTTTAACAATATCAATCATTATATCTCTTTTTTCATAAGAAGCAGTAATATCTAAAAATACTAATTCATCTGCTCCTTGTTCCTCATAAATTAATGCATGTTCTACAGGATCTCCAATATCTTTGAGATTTATAAATTGAATTCCTTTTACAACTTTTCCTTTATCAACATCAAGACATGGAATTATTCTTTTAGTTAACATATTTTAATACCTCTTTTGCTTTTTTAAAATCAATTTTACCTTCATATAATGCTTTTCCTATAATTACACCTGCTATTTTTCCTTTTAATGGTATTATTTCTTCTATTCTTGAAAAACCTCCTGCTAAATAAAATTCTGCTGGAATTTTAGATGCTACCATTAAAGAATATGAAATATTTGGTCCTTTTAATGTACCATTTCTATCAATAGATGTCATTAAAAATTTTTTAACTCCTAAAGAGAATAAATTTCTACAAAGTATTTCAGCATCTAATTCTAAGATTTCCTTCCAACCTTTTATTGCAACTCTTCCCATTGCATGATCAATTGCTACCATTATTTTTTCACTTCCAAATTTATCAATTGCTTCTTTTATAGTTCTTAATTCTAAAGCAACTGTTCCAAAAATTATTCTATAAGCACCTGATTCTAAATATTCTTGAGCAATTTCTAAATTTCTTATTCCTCCACCTATTTGAATTGGTATTTTTGATTCTTTTAATATTTTTTTAATAATTTCTTTATTACTTCCAATACCAATAGCAGCATCTAGATCTACTATATGTAATAACTCAGCACCTTCTTCTTCCCATTTTCTTATAGCCTCTAAAGGATTATCATAATATACTTTACATTCTTCAATTCTTCCCATAAATAATCTTACACATTTTCCTTTTGAAATATCTACAGCAGGTATTATTAACAAGTTTTACACCACTTTAAAAAATTCTTTAAAAATATTAATCCATTTTTTCCACTTTTTTCAGGATGAAATTGAGTTCCTATAATATTTTTCTTTTCTATAATTGAAGGAAATTTTACTCCATAATCTGTATATGCAATAATAATATCTTCTTTTATATTACAATAATAAGAATGTATAAAATAAAAATAATCTCCATTTTTTAATTCTTCTAATAATAAAGAATTTTTTATTATTTCTATACTATTCCATCCAATATGAGGAACTTTTACTACTGATGGTAATCTAATTACTTCTCCTTTTATAATTCCCAATCCATTAATTATTCCTCCTTCATAACTTTTTTCAAGTAAAAGTTGCATTCCTAAACAAATTCCAAGTATAGGCTTATGAAATAAATTATGAAATATATCTTTAAAATTATTTTTTAATGTAGTAATTCCATTTTTAAATCCTCCAACACCAGGAATTACTATAATATCAGCTAAATCAATATCTTTATTATTATAAGCAAAGATTACTTCTTCTCCAATTCTTTCAAAACTTCTTTTAATACTAAATAAATTTCCTATTCCTAAATCAAGAATTGCTATTTTCATCCTATTACACCCTTTGTACTTGGTATTTCATTTCCAATTTTTTTCATTGCTTCTCTTAATGCAATTGCTAAAGCTTTTATAGAAGCTTCAATTTTATGATGATCATTAAATCCATATAATACACTTATATGAATATTAGCTTCCAAGGATTGAGAAAGAGTTTCTAGGAAGTGTATAATATCTTCAACTTTTGTATCTTCAATTATATTATTTTTTATATTCAATTCTAATTTACAATAAGCTCTTCCTCCTAAATCTACTACAGCTCTTGCAAGAGTTTCATCCATTGGAACATAAGCAAATCCAAATCTTGCAATTCCTTCTTTATTTTTTAATGCTAAATTTATCGCTTTTCCTATACATATTGCTAAATCTTCAATTATATGATGTTTTAAATCTCCTTTTGCATTAACAATAATATCTATTCTTCCATGTTTTGCTAATGTTTTAATCATATGATCCATAAATAATGTTCCACATGAACCTTCAAAAATTCCTTTTCCATTTATTCTCAAATTTAATTTTATTTTTACTTCTTTTGTTTCTCTTGTATATTCAATATATTCATTTTCCATATTATCTTCCTTCTTTTATTTTTATTTTATTTTTATTATAAATATTCTCCTAAAATTTTTCTTAAAGCATTAATAAATTTAATATTATCTTCTCTTCTTCCAATTGTTACTCTTATACAATTCTCTAATAATGGTAAATTACCTCTATCTCTTACTAATATTCCTTCATTTCTTAATTTTTCACATATATATGATGATGAATAATTTAATAATTTTATTAATATGAAATTTGCACTAGAAGGAAATGCTTTTATTTCTTTTATTGTACTTAATTCTGCTATTAAATATTCCTTTTCATCAATTACTAATTTTATAAAATAATCATATACATGTTTATTTCTTAATACAAGTTTACAAACTTCTTGAGCAATAGAATTTACAGAATATGGACTTTGTGCTGATTTTAAATAACTTATAATTTCACTATTTCCTACTCCATAACCAATTCTCAATCCTGCAAGACCATATGATTTAGAAAAACTTCTTAATACAATTAAATTATCATATTTTGGTGCTTCTATAAAAATACTATATGGAGCAAAATCTGCATATGCTTCATCTATTACTACAATACCTTGAAATTCTTTTACAATTTTTAAAATTTTCTCTCTTTCATATTGTCTTCCAGTTGGATTATTTGGTGAACATATGAAAATTACCTTTGTATTCTTATCTACTTGAGATAATATTTTATCTACATCAATATCAAAATCTTCATTTGTTAAAACTGATTTAATTTTACCTCCTATTAATTTTATATAAAAATTATACATTTCAAATGTTGGCTCTATAATAATAGCTTCATTTCTTCTTACAAAGACTTTTGCTATAAGATCAATAATTTCATCAGAACCATTTCCAATTATTATTTCATCTTCATATAATCCATATTCTTCTGATATTGCTTTTAATGCATTATATCCTTTTACTGGTGGATATAATCTTGTATCTATATTTTTAATTGCTTCTGCTAATAATGTATAAGAAAAATATTTATCAATTAATAAATTTTCATTTAATCCCATTCTTATTATAGAATCAGGTATACATTCATAGAAGGATTTTTTATTTAATAGATCTTTTAATTCTTCATCAATTTCTATTTTCATTTTCCTCCATCCTTATAGCTATAGATTTTGCATGATATTCCATTCCTTCTGCTTTAGCTATTATAATTCCATCTTTTCCTATAGAAAATAATCCTTCTTTTGTACATTTTACAAATTCTGTAGATTTTATAAAATCTCTTACTGATAAAGGTGAAGAACGTTTAGCCCATCCCATTGTTGGTAATATATGATTTGTTCCCACAGTATAATCTCCTATTGCTACTGGTGAATATTCTCCAATAAATAATGCTCCTGTATTTTCTATTTCAATTTCTTCATTACTAATAATTTCTAAATGTTCTGGAGCAATTTCATTTATTAAATTTATAGCTTCTTCTTTTTTATCTACTAATATTATAAAAGCATTTTCAAGATTATAATCTTTAAGATATTCTTTTACTTTTATAGCTCCTTCTTTATCTTTTGTTATTAAAATTAATTTTGTTCTTGGATCATGTTCTGCTTGAGCTAATATATCCATAGCAATCCATTTATAATTCTTAATATAATCTGCATAAATTAATATTTCACTTGGACCTGCTGGCATATCTATAGCAATATCTTTACTTACTAGGATTTTTGCTACTGTTACATAGATATTTCCTGGTCCAACTATTTTTTCTACTTTTTTAATACTTTCAGTTCCATATGCCATGGCTGCAATTGCTTGTGCTCCTCCAATTCTATATACTTCATTTATTCCTATCATATATGCTATAGCAGCAATATCTCTTGAAAATTTTGGAGGAGTACATATTATACATCTTTTAACTCCTGCTACTTTTGCTGGTATAGAAGCCATTATTACTGTAGAAATATATGCTTTACGTCCTCCTGGCACATAAATTCCAATAGAAGATATTGGAGTATATTTTACACCAATTATAACTCCTTTTGTAATTTCCATAGAAAATGATTTTGGTAATTGAGCTTCTTGAAATTTTTTTATTCTCTCTATAGAATTTCTTAAGCTATTCTTTAAATCATCTGGCATAGATTCATAAGCATTTTTTGCTTCTTCAATACTAACTTTAATCTCATCTTTTGAAAGAGAAATTCCATCAAATTTTTCTGTATATTCTATAATTGCTTTATCTCCTTTTTCCTTAACATCTTTTATTATTTTATTTACAATTTCAAAAATTTCATTAGGAATATCTCTGAAAATTTCATTTTTATAATCTTTATAAGTTAATATTTTCACAATTCTTCACCAATAAATCTATAATTTTTTTAATATCTTCATATTTTGTTTTATATGAAACTTTATTACAAATAATTCTTGCAGAAGATCTTAATATAGTTGCTATTGGTCTTAATCCATTTTTTCTTAATGTTTCTCCTGTACTTGAAAGATCTACAATACAATCTGAAAGACCTAATATTGGAGCAATTTCTACAGCTCCTCTTAATGTAATTATTTCTACATGAATTCCCAAATTATTAAAAAATCTTTTTGTTAAATTTGGAAATTCAGTTGCTACTCTTATTCCATGAGGAAGTTGATTTACATCATAATATGGACTATCTTCTTTTACAGCAATAACAAGATCACAATTTCCAAATTTCATATCAGCAATTTCATAAACATCAAATCCACATTCTTCTATTATATCTTTTCCAGTTATTCCCATATCAGCAATTCCATAATATACATATGTAGGAATATCTAAAGTTCTTATAGATAATATTTGTAAACCTTTTATTGTTGTATTTGTTAAATATACTCTACTATCATCATCAATAAATTTTATATTAGATTTTTCTAAAATCTCTATAACTGGTTTTCTTAATCTTCCTTTACTTGGAATTGCTAATATAATTCCCTTCATTTATTTTCTCACCAGTTTTCAAATCAATAATATTATCACTAATAAGAATACCTTCTTTTTCTCCTCTATATGGAGATAAAGAACATTTTATTCCTTTATTTCTCATATTTTTAATAATATTAATTGCTTTTTCTAAATAATCTTCTTTATAATATACATTAATTATTTTTTCTTTTTTTATAGAAATTTTTTCAATTAATTTTACTATAGGATCAATATTAATTGCAAAACCTGTTGCTTTTAAATCAAGACCAAATTCTTTCATCATATCATCATATCTTCCTCCTCCACCTATAGGAATTCCCAATCCTTCTATGAAGATATCAAATACAATACCATTATAATATTTCATTTCTCTTAATGTACTCAAATCTATTACTACTCTATCATAATATCCATAAGCTTTTATAATATCAAATAATCTTTCTATATAATTAATATCATCATATAATTCATGAATATTCATTTTTGCTATATTTTCTAATATTTCAATTCTTCCTCTTTTTTCAATAATATATGAAAATATATTTAAAGCATCT
>CAZTWF010000068.1:0-6965 GCA_964617245.1 uncultured Nitrososphaerota archaeon | reverse complement strand
GCTGAACCGCTCTTCCGATCTTTTAGTTCTAAAAGGATCTCCACATACTATTACTCTTTCAGAAACTCTTAAACATTTTATATGATACATAATTATCACTTATATTATTGCTTATGTTGTTATTTCTTCTATTCTATTATTTTCTATAGCTTTTCTTATTTCTCTTGCAATTCTTCTTCCCATACTCATTGACTCATTAAATAATAATATACTATATACAGAGCCATTAATAAATAAATTAGTTCCTGCTACTATTCTTCCAGAGAATTCAAATGTATATAATTCTCCTTCTTCATTACATATCATTTCTAAACAAAAAGGTCCAATTATTCCAGGAGGTACTAATCTTCTAGTAGCCTCAACAAATCTTTCACCTATTTCTTGTATTTCTGGTAAAAGAGATTCTCTTAATACTATTGGTATATTTCCTATTACATTAAATGTAGGAATAATATCTAATTCTAATTGATCCTTAGCAGAAATTCTTCCAATAGCATCTACATTTGTCTCATATCTTCTATCACATCCAAGTAATTCTAATCTATTATATAATGGTGAATAAAAGAAATGTGGATAAATTGTAACTCCAATTATATATTCCTGAATAAAAATATTATCTTTGCTTTTTATTAATCCTCTTCTAATAAATTCTTCTAATTTATTTTTTAAATCTTCTTTATTTTTTGCTAAAAAATATCCTTTTCCTCCTTTTGCTCCAGGAAGTTTTATAATTACTGGTCTATCTACATCATTTATATTTTCAAAATATTCAGGTATTCTTATTCTTGCTTCTTTCAATAATTTATCTTTTAAAATTCTATCAGATTCCCATTTAAATATCCATCTATTTCCAAATACTTTTGGTTTAAATTCTTTTTCAAATCTTTCTAAATTTTCTTCAGAAATTAATGTACCATGAGGTATAAAAATAGCTTCTATTATTTCTTTTTGTATTTCTTCTTTTATTAAATCTTCAATTTTATTAATTATTATAATTTTATCTGGTGAACTATACATTCTGTAGAATTTTTCTCTTTCTTTAAAACAAAGTAATATAGTTTTTAAATTTTCATCTTTTGCACCTTTTATTATTTGAAGAGCAGAATGAGAACCTATAACAGATATATAATTCATGTAATCAACTCCTTAATTCTATTATTTTCTATAGCTTTTCTTATTTCTCTTGCAATTCTTCTTCCCATACTCATTGGAATTCCATATTTATATTTTGTATAAGGACTTGTAGTTCCTATTACAGGACTTCCTGGCATTCTTGGAGAAACATCAAATATTACAATTTCTTGATCTTTTGTAATAGCTCCTTGTAATGCAAAAGGTCCTATTATTCCAGGAGGAAATTCTCTTTTTGTTATTTCAACAAATTTTTCTCCAATTTCAAATACTTTTTCAAGCATTGATTCTCTTATTGTTGCTCCCATATGTCCTATTTCTATATTTTGTAATATAATATCAATTTCTAATTGTTGTTTTGCAGGAAGAGAAATAAAATCATGTAAATTTGTTTGTAATCTTCTATCTATACCCATAAATTCTAATTCATCTTCTAATAGAGAATAGAAATAATTGAAATTAAAATATGTTCCTATAACAAATTCTTCTATTACAGCTTTTTCTAAATCTTCTCTTCTTATTATTCCTTCTTCAATTCTTTTATTTGCTTTTCTCCAAAAATCTTCTTCATCTATTGCTGTAAAAAATGCTCTCTCAATTTTTCTTTTAGCTTCTTGAACTTTTACAATAACAAGTCTATCTATTTCTGATGGTGATTTAAATTTCTTTGGTTGTCTAATTCCTGCTTTTTCAAGTAAATAATATTGATTTTTTTCAAAATTTCTTTCTTCAGTTTTTAACATATATCTATTTCCAAATATAGGAATTAAGAAATTATTTTCAATATCTTCATAAGTAATATAAGTTGAAAATGCTCTATGTGGAATAAATATAGTATTTTTATTTCTTAGGAAATTCTGAATATCATTATTTATCATTATTGAAAATTTATCTAGTAAAATATATTCATCAATTAATCTTTTATAGTATTTTAAATATGTTTTTTCTCTTCCTTTTTGACATATAATAATAGTTTTAAATCCTTCATCCTTTGCACCATCTAGTATATCTAAAGCAGAATGACTTCCAAGAACTCCAATATGAATATTTTCTAAATCATATTTTTCTACAATATTCCATATAATTTCTCTATTTATCATATAATCACCATTATTTAATTCTATGAATAGTTATATATAAAGAAAATTAGTATTAAATTTATTTAGTGATTAAAATGTATCATAGATTATTTAGAATATATACTTTTCAAGCACCAACAAGAATAGTATTTGGTCCAAATTCTTTAAATAAACTATTAGATGAAATAAAAAAATTTGATACAAATTCTATACTAATAGTAAGTGGAAGAAATGTATGTAATACTGAGGGCTATAAGAAGATCCATGATATTTTATCTTCAATATCTAAAGTCTATGAATTTAATGATGTTATTCCTGAACCAAATTCTTCTAATCTCTTAGATTTAGCAAAAAAAGCTAGAGAGGTAAAACCTTCTCTTATAGTTGGTATTGGTGGAGGAAGCTCATTAGATATGGCAAAAATAGCTTCTATAGTAATAACAAATGAAAAAGATCCTATTTCTTATTTTAAAGGTGAAATTATTCAAAATAAAGGACCTCCTATAATAACTATACCAACATTATTTGGAACAGGCTCAGAAATTACACCTATTTCTGTTATAGTAGATAATGGAAAGAAATTAGCACTTTATCATTCATTTTTATATCCATCATTAGCAATTATTGATCCTATTTTATCTATAACTGCTCCTCCTAATGCTACAGCATCAGCTGGAATTGATGCTTTATGTCATGCTATAGAATCAATTATGAGTATAGATTCTAATTCTATTACTGAGCCTTTAGCATTTGAAGCAATAAGACTTTCAGATGGATATTTAGAACGTGTATATTGTAATGGAGAAGATATTGAAGCTAGAACTGCTATTGCCATGGCTTCTTTACTTTCAGGAATAAGCTTTATGAATACAGGATTATGTTTACCTCATGGAATTGCATATACATATGCTGTAAATTATAATTTACCCCATGGTATTTCTGTTGCCATACCTTTACCATATGTAATAGAATTTAATTCTATTGCTATTCCAGATAAAATTAGTTTAATAGCCTCAGCTTTTAACTTAGATGTTACAGGATTATCAGTTTATGAGATAAGTACATACATTTCTTCAAGATTAATGGAGATTATGGATAATCTAAATCTTCCAACAAATCTTAGTGATATTGGAATTGAAGAAAAGAATATAGAAAAAATGGTTGATGACTTATTAAAGAATTATTCAAGATTTATTAATAAAAATCCAAGAAAGCCATCAAGAGAAGATCTATTAAATTTATATCAACAAATGTTTGAAGGCTATTCAGAAGTTACTTAATTTAGGGGTATTATATTGATAATAGTCTATACTTCTTTATTAGAAAAATTAGCTAAATCTATAGAAGGTAATTTTAAAATTATACCTATTATAAGTAGAAAATTTCCTGATGGAGAAAAATACATTAGAATTTCAAATGATGTAAAAAAAGAAGATGTTATTTTTCTTCATTCCATGGCTTTAAATCCTGATGAATCAATTATAGAATATTTATTAATAATAGATGCTTTAAGAAGTATGGAATGTAATACTATAACTGCAATTATTCCTTATATACCATATTTACGTCAAGATAAACGTTTTAATATTGGTGAGCCTTTAAGTGCTAAGATTATTGCTAATTTAATATCATTAGGAATCGATAGATTAATAACTATTGATCCACATCTTCATAGATTTAAAGATCTTTCTGAATTATTTAAAATACCTTGTATTAATCTTTCAGCTATTCCTTTATTAGTAGAATATTATAAGAAAAATTTTGATATTAGTAATTCTATAATTATAGGTCCAGATATAGAATCAGAAAGATTAGTAAAAATTGCTGCAGAGATATTATCTTTACCTTATTTTATATTTGAAAAACAAAGAATTAGTGATAAAGAAGTAATAATAGAAGGAAAAATAAAAGAATTATTATTTAAAGGAAAAAATGCTATAATTATTGATGATATAGTAAGTACGGGAGGAACAATTTCAAAAATTACTTCTTTTCTTTTAAATAATGAAGTAAATAAAATAGATGTGTTAGTATCTCATTGTCTTTTATCAGAAGAAAATTATAAGAAATTAAAAGAAATTGGATTAAATGAACTTATATCTACAGATACTATACCAAATTCTTTTTCAAAAGTCTCTATTGCACCTTTAATATCAAAAATAATAGGTGAACTTAATGATAAGAGAAGTAATTGAAATTGCTAATAATATAAAGGAAATGAAAATAAGAGGTGCAGCTGAGATAGCAAGAGCAGCTGCTCATGCTCTTGCTATTGCTTCTATGAATATAAAAACAAATAATCCTGATGAATTTATAAAAGAATTAAAAAATATACAGAATTTACTTCTTTCTACTCGTCCTACTGCAGTCTCATTACCAAATGCATTAATGTATATTATGCATAGAGTAAATATTGCATATAAAAGAGGAATGAATACTGAAGAATTAAGAGAAATTGCAATAAAAGCAGCTGAAGATTTTAAAAAGAATTCAATAGAAGCTATAAAAAAGATAAGTGAAATTGGTGCAAAAAGAATAAGAAATGGAGATATAATAATGACACATTGTAATAGTTCTGTAGTAATATCTATATTAAAAGAAGCAAAAAGACAAGGAAAGGAATTTGAAGTTATTGCTACAGAGACTAGACCTAGATTTCAAGGAAGATTAACTGCAAAAGCATTAGCTGAAGCTGAAATTCCTGTTACTTTAATTATAGATTCTGCAGCAAGATATTTTATGCCAAAAGTAGATAAAGTAATAGTAGGAGCAGATGCTATAACTGCAAATGGTGCAGTAGTAAATAAAATAGGAACTTCTCAAATTGCTCTTGCAGCACATGAAGCAAGAGTAAGAGTTTTTGTTGGTGCTGAGACTTATAAATTTAGTCCAAGTACAATATTAGGAGAACTTGTAGAAATAGAAGAACGACCAATTGAAGAAGTTATATCAATTGAAGAACTTCCTAAAGGTGTAAAAGTTGCTAATCCAGCTTTTGATATTACTCCTCCAGAATATATTGATATTATAATAACTGAAAAAGGAATAATACCCCCTCAAGCAGCAATATTAATATTAATGGAAGAATTTGGTTGGATTATAGGAGAAGAAATTGGTATAAAGAAATTTGTAGAGGAAGAAGAAATATGAGTGAAGAATTATTTATTGCTAAACCTGAAGATATTGATCCAGAGAATTATATTATTACAAAATATTATGTAGAAAGTCCATTAGGACTTAAGGCTGCTGGTATTGCTATTGCAGCAGAAGAATCAATAGGGACATGGACTGAAGTAAAAACATTAAATGAATGGATAAAAACAAAACTTCCAGCAAAATTATATAAAATAGAAGAAAATCAAGGAATAGTCTATATAGCATTTCCAATTGAATTATTTGATATAGATACAAGTGGTATTGCTAATATATTAAGTATGATTGCAGGTAATTTATTTGGTCTTTCAGCATTAAAAAATGTAAGATTAATTGATGTAGAATTTCCAAAATCTATTATTGAAAAATATCCAGGACCAAAATTTGGAATAGAAGGTATAAGAAAAATTATTGGAACTGATAAATCTCCACGTCCTCATTTAGGAACAATAATAAAACCAAAAGTTGGATTAAATCCTGAAGAGACAGCAAAAGTAGCATATGAAGCTGCTATTGGAGGAGTTGATTTTATAAAAGATGATGAAACATTAGTTAATCAAAAATTCTGTCCATTAGAAGATAGAGTATCAAAAGTTATGAATGCTTTAGATAAAGTTAAATCTGAAACTGGAAGAAATATTTTATTTGCTGTAAATATTACAGCATCTCCAGATAAAATGATAAAATTAGCAGAAATTGCTATAGATAATGGTGCAAATACATTAATGCTTGATATAATTATATTAGGATTTCCTACTGTAGAATGGTTTTTATTAAATTATGATTTTAAAGTTCCTATACATATGCATAGAGCAATGCATGCTGCTTTTACAAGAAATCCAAAACATGGAATTTCTATGAGAGTTATAACAAAAATTGCAAGAATACTTGGAGGAGATCAGTTACATATTGGAAGTGGAGCAGGAAAAATGGGTACAAGTGAAGAAAGAAAATATGAATTAAAAAAACTTATTGATATATTAAGAGGAGAATGGTATGGATTAAAAAAAGTATTTCCAGTTGCTTCTGGTGGAATACATCCAGCTTTAGTTCCTGCTAATATTGAAGTTTTGGGCATTGATTGTGTAATTAATTCAGGAGGAGGAATTCATGGTCATCCTCTAGGCACAAGAGCAGGAGCAATGGCTATGCGTCAAGCTATAGATGCTTATATGAAGAAAATACCTTTAGAAGAATATGCAAAAGATCATAAAGAATTAGAAATAGCACTTCAATATTGGAGTAATATAAAATTTGAATAATATTTAATTATTTCTTTATTTTTTAATTAATTTATGGTAGTACTAAAAGCAAAAATAATTGATATAATTACTGGAGAGAAAAGTATTATTTTAAATGAAGAAGATGCAAAAAATTTAATGTTGAAATTAAATGATAGAGTTCGTTTAAATAAATGTGATATGAGTACTACTGGTATTTGTGATAGTATAGTGTGTTTTACTGAAATTACAAAAACATTAGTAAATCCTGGAGAAATTGGAATATATAGAGATATTTTAAAGGAATTTCCAATAAAAGATGGAGAAAATATTGAAGTTAATCCTGCATCTACACCATTATCAGTTGAATATATAAAAAAGA
>CAZTWF010000067.1:0-13301 GCA_964617245.1 uncultured Nitrososphaerota archaeon | reverse complement strand
AATGATTTTATTTGGTATGGGCTATGGTGGTGAAAGAGGAAAAATTAATATTGGAATAGTTAATTTAGATGAAAAAACTTTAAGTTGGACATTAATTGATTCAATAATGAAGATTAAAGATCTAAATATAAAAGCTTATGGAAATAGTATTGAAGAAGGAAGAAAATTAGTAGAAGATGGAAAAGTTTCTGCAGTTATTGTAATACCTAATGGATTTACATATGGAATTATTAAAAATTCATCAGTTCAATTACTTGTAATAGTTGATGAAAGCATACCCACTATATCAAGTATGATAAAAAGTTCAATATTATCAGTAACTTATAAATTTCAAGAAGAACTTTCTAATAGAGTTCAAGGAAATTTTATTGAAATAATATATAATTCTGTTTATGGACCTAAGGTTACTAATATTGAGGCTTTTACTCCTTTAGTTATGGGCACAGTACTTCAACTTGTTCCTACTACATTAATATCTATAGCTATTTGTAGAGAAAAGGAAAAAGGTACATTTGAACAATTAATAATGTCTCCAATAAGTAAATTTGATATAATTTTTGGTAAATTTATTGCTTTCTTTATAGCTACAATAGCAAATATGTTAATAACTTTATTAGTTGCAATTTATATTTTTAATGTATCTATAAAAGGCTCAATTATTGATGCTATGTTAATTTCTGTTCTATTTCTTATAGGATCTCTTGGTTTAGGTATGTTAATATCTGTATTATCAAGAAATCAACTTCAAGCAAATCAAGCAGCTATTTTTGTTTTTATACCTGCACTTCTATTTAGTGGAACTTTTGTACCAATTGATATGTTATCCTTTTTTGCAAAAATTATAGCTAATTTAACACCAATGTATTATTTTACATCTGCTTTTAGAGATATAATGATTAGAGGAGCAACTATATGGGATGTATCATGGCATGTTTTTATTCTTATCATATATGTAATATTAACACTCACTATAGCTTTAAAAACATTAAAATTAAGAGTGGATTAATATGAAAATTAATATGAAATATAGATATATTATTTTATTAATTCTTTTAATTCCAATTTGTAAATTTACAATTTGTGAAGAAAATAATTTTCAATTAAAAGATGTATATTGGCAAGTATTAAATATTGGTGGAAATAGTATATGTAAAATCTCATTATTATATATTGGAAAAACTCCATGTCAAAATATAGAAGCTATAATTGATGTATCAGAAATAAGTGAAAACTATACTATTATTAGTAATATATATTATGGCACTTTAGAATATAATAATACTATTTATTTTGATTTTGAGTTTGATATTTCTTCATCTTGTAAAGAAGGATGGTATAATATTCCACTTAAAATTAATTATATTAAAGATGGAAGATATCTTCAAGAAGAATTTAATCTTATATTAACAATAAATGGAAGACCTGATTTAGATGTAATTATCAATTCAAATACTATTACAAGAGGTTATATAAATAATATAGAATTTACAATATTTAATAAAGGTGATGGATTAGCAAGAAATATAGTAGTAAGAATACAAACTCAAGATGTTTATTTAACTGTAATCAATAAAAATGAATATAGAAAAGATTTCTTAGAACCAAGAGAGAATTGGATTATTTCTTTTAATATATTTGCTCAATTAAATGTAAGAGATGGTTCTGGAGTCACTTTAAATATTGCATATGAAGATCAAAGAAATAATCAGTATACAATAACATTATCCTTTGGTTTTAAAATTGAAGATATTGATAGACCAAGAATGGAAATAAATATTAATGAATTAAAAATTCATCCAGGAATTATAAATAATATTACATTAGCTATAAATAATATAGGTAATAATGCCTATAATTTAACAATTAAAATAAATCCAGCTACAAATCAACTTACTTTAATAAGTAATAATACTTTCTTTATTTCTAAGTTATTAAGAAATGAAAAAATAGTAATTCCCTTATCATTATATCTAGAGCCTAAAACTTATGGAAGTTTACCCTTACATATTGATATGAGTTATAATGATGAAAGAAATTCACAATATCAAGAATCTTTAAATATAGGATTATTAAGTGAAGAAGAACCAAGACCAATAATTAAGATTAGTACAAAAAATAATGAATTAATTCCTAATTCAGTTAATACAATTGATATTATTTTAACAAATATAGGAGAAAAAGAAGCAAAATATATTAGTATAAATCTAGCATCTCAATCTCCTCAAATAGCTATAATTATAGGAGATGGATGGGATTATAAAGATGAATTAAAACCTAATGAATCTTGGAAAATTGAAAAGAATATTTTTATTCAACCAAATGTCTATGGTGCTATACCTTTATATTTAAATATAAATTTTGAAGATGATTTAAAGAATAGATATTCATATACTACAACAATTGGATTTGAATTAAAAGGAATTCCTTCAATCTCAATATCTAATGTAATATACATACCATCTCCTATATTTCCAGGTGATAAAGTAGTTAAAGCCTCATGTATAGTAGTAAATAATGGAAATTATACAGCACAAGATATTGATATAATTCTTGGAAATATAGAAAATATAGTCAGGCCATCATATATTGGTTCAGATCGTATAAAAATACCATTTTTACCTGTAGCTGGAAGTATAAATGTTAATTTCTTAATAGATATAGATGAAAATGCTAAGCCAGGATATTATGAAATACCTATTAGTATAATCACAAGAAATGAAAATTATTCAACAATATTACCATTATCTATATCTGAAAAAGCAAATCTTATTATAGAAAAAATCTATTTTGATAGAGAAGTCTTTCCTGGTACTAGAAATGCAAAATTAATAATTGAACTTCATAACATAGGTAATGTAAATGCAAAAAATGCTAGAATTTCAATAATATCACCATACATATCAGGATCTACTTCTTCATTAATTGGAGATATTCCAAGTGGAAGTAAAAAAATTATAATGATGGAAGTTGATATAGATGATAAGATAAATCCAGGAGAACAAAAAATAGATATTGAAATTACTTGGACTCAAGATGAAAGAATGCTTTCAAAAACTATTTTATCAACAATTATTATAAGTGAAAAATCTATTATTGAAACTATATTACCAATAGTTATAATCATTATAATAATTTTAATTATAATTATGATAATATTTAGAAAAAAGATAATTTCAATATTAAAATCTTAATTTCCATTCTTTATCATTAATTTTTGAAGTTCTTTCAAGAAGTATTTTTTTCTCTATACTTGCAACTAATTTTCTTGTCCATATTACTGCATCTGGATTTACACTTATACTATCAATTCCTATTTTTACAAGAAATTCTGTAAGCTCAGGATATACACTTGGTCCTTGACCGCATATGCTTACAGTTACTCCATTTTCATGAGCTACTTTTATTAAATGTGTAATTGCTCTTAAAACAGCAGGATCTCTTTCATCAAAATAACGAGGATCTTGAGAAGGAAGAACAGGAGAATCCCTATCTACTCCTAGTATTAATTGAGTTAAATCATTACTTCCTATACTAAAGCCATCACAAAGTTTTGAAAATTCATCTGCCATGAATATTATTGATGGAACTTCTGCCATTAGCCATACTTTAAAATCTCTATTTCTTTCTAATCCCTCACTTTTCATTATATTAAGACATTTTTCAACTTCCCATGTTGTTCTTACAAAAGGAAGCATTACATAAACATTTTTTAATCCAAGAACATCTCTTACATATTTTATTGCTTGACATTCAAGTCTAAATGCAGGCTCATAAATTGATGATATATATCTACTCACTCCTCTCCATCCAATCATTGGATTATTTTCTTCAGACTCATATTTTTCTCCACCTTTTAATCGTCTATATTCATTTGTTTTAAAATCACTAAATCTTACTATAATAGGTCTTGGAAATATAGCTCTAGCAACTTGTGCTATTCCTTCAGCAAGTTTTTCTACAAATTTTCTTTCTTCTTTTCTTTCTATTAAATATAAAGGATGTTCTCCAATAATATCAGCAATTATAAATTCAATACGCATTAATCCAATTCCATCAAATGGTAAATCTTTATATTTCTCTATTACTGATGGTTCTCCTAAATTCATATATATTTTTGTAGCTGTTACTGGATAAAGATCAGATATAGGCAATGATATTGGTAATGGTTTCTTTTCTTCTTTGGGTATTACTTCACCTTCATAAACAATTCCATGAGTAGCATCTACAGTTATAATTTGACCTGTTTTAATTACAGAAGTAGCATTTTTCGTTCCTACAATACATGGAATTCCAAGTTCTCTACTTACAATAGCAGCATGACAAGTTATTCCTCCACTATCAGTTATTATTGCTTTTGCTTTTCTTATAGCAGGTCCCCAATCTGGAGAAGTCATATGAGTTACTAAAATTTCACCAGTTTGAAATTCTCCTACATCTTTTACATCAATTATAACTCTTGCTCTTCCTGATGCTATTCCTGGAGAAGCAGGTAAGCCCTTTAAAATTGGTTTAGCAGTTATTATTGCTTCCTCTTCTAATTTACCCTTTTGAGACCATACAGTTTCAGGTCTAGCTTGTAATATATAGAGTTTATTTTCATCAGAATCTAAAGCCCATTCTATATCCATAGGCATTCCATAATGTTTTTCTATTTCTAATGCATATCTTGCAAGTATTATTACTTGATCTTTTGTTAAACAAGGTCTTTCTCTCATATCTTCAGGAATTGGTATTTCTTTTATTCCACCTTCTTGAGATCTAATACTCATTCTAGATTTTTGAGAAATAAATTCTCTTATTATTATTAAATTCTTTTTATCTACTACAAATTGATCTGGTCTAACTCTTCCTTGTACTATTGTCTCTCCAATACCAAAAGTTCCTTCTATTACTATAACATCTCTATTTCCAGTTACAGGATCTAATGTAAACATTACACCTGATGCTTTACTATTTATCATTTTTTGAACTCCAACACTTAAATAGACCTTTCTATCATCAAATCCTTTAGCTCTTCTATAAGCAATAGCTCTTGGAGTATATAATGAAGAAAAACATTTTTTAACATATTTTAATAATTCTTCTTCACCTTCTACAAATAGATATGTTTCTTGTTGACCTGCAAAACTTGCAGTTGGAAGATCTTCAGCTGTTGCACTACTTCTTACTGCAACTAATGGATTTATTTTTCCTACTTTTTTACCTAATTCTCTATATGCTTCTATAATTTCAATTTTAACTTCCTCAGGAATTTCACCACTTTCTATAATTTCTCTTATTTTTTTAGAAGCATTTTCTAGTGCATTACTATCTAATACATCTAAATCAGATAATATACTGAAAATTTTTTCAGCTAAATTATTTTTCTCTATATGTAATTTATAGGCTTCAGCAGTTATAGCAAAGCCTAGAGGAACAGGTATTCCAATAGAAATTAATTCTCCTAAATTTGCATTTTTACCACCAACAATTCCAACATCTTCTTTTCTTAATTTTTCAAATGGAATAACATACTCAGAAAGGCTCATCACTTTTCACCATCGGCAAATATATTAAAAATATTTTTATTAAATAATTTTTGGTAATTTTATAATTATTTATAATTATAAAAATAATAAAAATAGTAATTATACAGGCATATTTGCATGTCTTTTAGGTGGTCTTGGTTGAATTTCTCTTTTTGTACTCATGACATCTAATGCTTTAACTAACATTGGTCTTGTTTCCTTTGGTAAAATTACTTGATCTACATATCCAAGATTAGCAGCAATATACGGATTTGCAAATTTACTTCTATATTCTGCTACTAATCTATCTGTAATTTCTTTTACTTCTTCAGGAGTCTTTGCCTTCATTAATTCACTTTTATGAATTATTTCAATAGCACCTTCAGGTCCCATAACTGCAATTTCTGCAGTTGGCCATGCAAATACAAAATCAGCACCAAGATGTTTACTACACATAGCAATATATCCTCCACCATATGCTTTTCTTAATATTACTGTTAATTTTGGAACAGTAGCTTCTGAATATGCAAATATAACTTTTGCACCATGTCTTATTACTCCTCCATGTTCTTGTTTTGTTCCAGGTAAATAGCCAGGAACATCAACAAATGTAACTAATGGTATATTAAAAGCATCACATGTTCTTACAAATCTTGCAATTTTATCAGAAGAATCTATATCAAGACAACCAGCATATACCATAGGTTGATTTGCTACAACACCAACAACTCTACCATTAAGTCTTGCAAAACCTATAACTGCATTAGGTGCAAATTGACTTTGTATTTCAAAAAATGTACCTCTATCAAATACTCTATTTATTACATCACGTACATCATATGGCTTCTTTGGATCTACTGGTACTATTTCATTTAATTCCTCATCCATTCTATCTGGTGGATCTCCAGTTTCTATAATTGGTGGATCTTCCATATTATTTGATGGTAAATAACTTAGTAATTTCTTAATTAAATTAATACATTCTTCATCATTATCTGCTGCAAAATGTGCTACACCACTTAATTTTGCATGAGCATCAGCTCCTCCAAGTGTTTCAAAGGTTACATCCTCTCCAATAGCTGCTTTAACAACTTTTGGACCTGTTATAAACATATAACTTGTCTTTCTTACCATTATTATAAAGTCTGCAAGAGCTGGTGAATATACTGCTCCTCCAGCACATGGTCCCATAATTGCAATTATTTGCGGTATTACTCCAGAGGCCATAACATTTCTATAAAATATCTCACCATAACCCGCTAATGATGTTATACCTTCTTGAATTCTTGCTCCTCCTGAGTCATTAAGACCAATAACTGGTACTCCTGCTTTAAGTGCCATATCTTGAATTTTTGCTATTTTCTTAGCATGCATTTCACCTAAAGATCCTCCTATAAATGTAAAGTCTTGAGCATAAACAAAGACTTTTCTTCCATTTATTGTTCCATAACCTGTTACAACAGCATCTCCAAATATTCTTCTTTTCTCCATTCCAAAATCATAACATCTATGAACTACAAATGAATCTATTTCTACAAAACTTCCAGGATCTAATAATAATTCAATTCTTTCACGTGCTGTGAGTTTTCCAGCTTTATGTTGTTTTTCTATTGCTTCTTGTCCACCACTAATTCTTGCTTTTGCTCTATTTTCTTCTAATTCCTTAAATTTTTCAATTAATGACATATTCTCACCTTATTCTATAACAATTAAAGGATCACCAACATTTACAAATTTTCCTGGTTGAACTCTAATTTCTTTTATTTTTCCATCTTTATTTGCTTTTATTGGATTTTCCATTTTCATAGTCTCTAAGGTTAATACTACATCTCCTTCTTTTACTAAATCACCAACTTTTACCTTTATTGACATAACTGTACCTGGCATAGCTGCTTTTATAACTCCACCAACTTCTGTTGTAGAGCCAGGAATTCCTGATATTCCTGTTGGTGTACTTACTGAAGTTGCTGAAGTTGCCATATTTATTGATTGAGCTATTGGTGAAAGCATATCAATTATATTTATATTATATTCCTCATCATTTACTTTAATATTATAAATTCCATATGCTTTTTCTTCAATACTAATATCATATTTTATATCTCCTAAGGCTAATTGAAACTTATTTACTCTAGTAATATTTCATCACCTTGCATTTCCGATCCTTCCTGATAAAACCCATGGACTAATTGATGAAGAAGTTGATGGTTTACTTTGAATATATGAAGCAATAGCAGCAGCAATTGCAACAGTCTTCTTATCTAAAGAAACTCCTTTTGCTTCTACTGGTTTTGCTTCTACTGGCTTTTGAGGTTGTATTCTAGCAAGAATATTTTCTCTACTTTTTCTCCAAGCTTCATCTTTTTCATATTGTATCTTTACTTTCTCTAATATGTTTCTTTCTTGTATAAACTCAGTATGAATTCTTCCCTTTATAAATTCTTCATCTTCCATTACTACTTTATGGAATGGTATTATAGTTTTAACTCCTTCAATTATAAATTCATCTAGTGCACGACGCATTCTTGCAATACATTCATTTCTATCTCTTCCCCATGCTAATAGCTTAATTATTAATGAGTCATAAAATGGTGGTATAACATAACCTGCATAAACACCACTATCAACTCTAATGCCAGGTCCTCCAGGCTCAATATAATTAGTTATTAGTCCAATAGATGGTAAGAAATTATTTAAAGGATCTTCAGCATTTATCCTACATTCCATAGCATGTCCTCTTATTTCAATTTCTTCTTGTTTATATGATAATGGTTCACCTGATGCAATTTTTAATTGTTCCTTAACAATATCTATACCAGTTACAAGTTCAGTAACTGGATGTTCTACTTGTAATCTACTATTTACTTCTAAGAAGTAAAATGCTCTATCTTTTTCTGAATATAGAAATTCAACAGTTCCTGCATTTTCATAACCTGCAATTTTAGCTACTTTTACTGCAGTTTCTCCCATTCTTCTTCTCAAATCAGGATCTTCATACATTACTGGAGATGGAGCTTCTTCAATAAGTTTTTGATGTCTTCTTTGAATTGAACATTCTCTTTCTCCTAAATATATTACATTTCCTTTTTTATCTGCAAGTATTTGAATTTCTATATGTCTTGGTTTTTCAATATATTTTTCTATATAAACTTCAGCTCTTGAAAATGCTGAAGCTGCTAAGCGTTGAGCTTTAGAAATAGCATCAATAAGTTCTTCTCTACTTCTACATATTTGCATTCCAATACCTCCACCTCCACCTGCAGGTTTTACCATTACTGGAAAGCCTACTTCATCAACTAATTGCATAGCATCTTTTTCATCTTGAACTGGATCTAATCCTCCAGGAACAATTGGAATTCCTGATTTTTTCATTGTTCTTCTTGCTCCAAGTTTATCTCCAAGAAGTTCTTGAGCTTTTGATTTTGGACCTATAAATTCAATACCTTCTTCTTCACACATTCTTACAAATTTTGCATTTTGAGCAAGAAATCCATAGCCAGGATGTATTCCTTCAGCACCAGATTTCTTTGCTATTTCAATTATTTTTTCCATTTTTAAATAACTTTGTGCTGCAGGACCTGGACCTATATTATATGATTCATCTGCATAATATACATATTTTGCATTAACATCTGCATCAGAATATATTGCTACTGTTTTTATTCCAAGTTCTTTACAAGCTCTTATAACTCTAAGAGCAATTTCTCCTCTATTAGCAATTAATACTTTTTTTAACAATTTAACCCCCAAACGTTGAAAAACTAGCTAAATATATAAACTTTTATATAACTTAAAGATAGAAAGCGATATATAGAAGTACTTTC
Source organism: uncultured Nitrososphaerota archaeon (assembly GCA_964617245.1). GTDB lineage: Archaea > Thermoproteota > Methanomethylicia > Methanomethylicales > Methanomethylicaceae > WYZ-LMO11. The sequence continues at coordinate 3,970 of CAZTWF010000067.1, read as the reverse complement.
TCTCTTTTTCAAGAGGATTATTTGGAGGTTTTTATTATGGTTCAAGGAATACCTGTTTTAGTATTAAAAGAAGGAACAACAAGAACAACTGGTAGAGAAGCTCAAAGAGCTAATATAATGGCAGCTATAACATTAGCTGAAACTATTAAAACATCCTTAGGTCCAAGAGGAATGGATAAAATGCTAGTCAGTAGTTTTGGTGATGTAACAATAACTAATGATGGTGCAACTATTGTAAAAGAAATGGATGTACAACATCCTGCAGCTAAAATGATGGTAGAAGTTGCAAAAGCTCAAGATTCTGAAGTTGGTGATGGTACTACTACTGCTATTATTATTGCAGGAGCTCTTTTAAAGAAAGCTGATGAACTTTTAGAACAAGAAATACATCCAACAATTATTGTTGAAGGTTATAAAAAAGCAATGGAAAAAGCACTTTCAATTGTTGATGAAACTGCAGTAAAAATAGATCCAATGGATAAACAAAAACTTAAAGAAGTTGCTATAACAGCTCTAAGTGGTAAAACTATTGTAGCAGGTCATTATGAAAGACTTGCAGAACTTGTTGTAGATGCAGCTCTTTCTGTAGCTGAAGATGTAGATGGAAAATTAAAAGTTGATTTAGATAATATAAAATTAGAGAAAAAGAAAGGAGAATCAATTGATGAAACTCAATTAATTCATGGAGTTGTATTAGATAAAGAAATAGTTCATCCAGGAATGCCAAAAAGAATTGAAGATGCAAAAATTGCAATACTTGATTGTCCATTAGAAATTGAAAAAACTGAAATTACTGCTAAAATAAATATTACATCACCTGAGCAAATGAAGAAATTCTTAGATGAAGAAGCATCAATGTTAAAAGCTATGGTTGATAAAATTGTTGAATCTGGTGCTAATTTTGTTGTAGTTCAAAAAGGAATAGACGATATAGCACAACATTATCTTGCAAAGAAAGGTATTGCTGCTGTTAGAAGAGCTAAGAGATCTGATATAGAACTATTAGCTAAAGCATCTGGTGCAAGAATTGTTACAAATGTAGAAGATTTAACACCAGCAGATCTAGGATATGCAAAACTTGTAGAAGAAAGACGTGTAGGTAAAGATAAAATGGTATTTATTGAAGGCTGTAAGAATCCAAAAGCTGTTACAATACTTATAAGAGGAGGATCTGATAGATTTGTAGATGAAGCTGAAAGATCACTTCATGATGCAAAATGTGTTGTAAGAAATGTAATACAAGATCCATGGCTTGTAGCTGGTGGTGGAGCTCCAGAAATAGAAATATCAATGAGACTTAAGGAATATGCTAGAGGATTTAGTGGAAGAGAACAACTTGCTATAATGAAATTTGCAGAAGCTCTAGAAGAAATTCCATTAACATTAGCAGAAAATTCAGGTCTTGATCCTGTTGATATTATTGTAGAATTAAGAGCTGCTCATACAAAAGGAGAAAAGAATACTGGTATTAATGTCTTTACAGGAAAAGTTACAGATATGTTAAAAGAAGGAATTGTAGAACCAGCTATTGTAAAGAAACAAGCTATTAAATCTGCAACTGAAGCTGCTATTGCTTTACTTAAAATAGATGATATAATTGCTGCAGCAGCACCAAAGAAAGAAAAAGAAGAAAAAAGAGGACCAGAATCTGAAGGATTAGGAATGGCGGAATAGCTTGATTACAGAAATGACTACTGAAAAGAAAATTATTGGACCATCTAAATTAACAAAATATGAAAGAGCACGTATAGTTGGTGCTAGAGCTTTACAAATATCTATGGGTGCTCCTCCTCTAATAATGACTAGTACAAAATCTCCTATAGAAATAGCTGAAGAAGAACTTAGAGAAAAAGTACTACCAATAACTATTAGACGAAAATTACCAGATGGAAGATATCAAGATATTCCAATAAAATGGTTACTTGAATAATTTTTTATTTATTATTTTTCCATAAGATCTTTTACCATTAAATATGCATCTTCTCCATCTCTATAATATTCTTTTATAATTTTATATGCTTTAAATCCTAATTTTTTATATAATTCAATAGCAGGTGTATTACTTATTCTAACTTCTAAATATACTTCTGTAGCTCCACATTCTTTTAGTCTTTTCAAAGCTTCTGACATTAAATTATATCCTATTCCTCTTCCTCTATATTCTGATAAAACTGCTATAGATATTATATGACCTTTTTTTGTAAAATCTCCTCTTATATATGAAATTCCAAATTCTATTCTACACATATTATATCCAACAATAGTATTTCCTATTTCAGCTACTAAGAATATCTTTGGATTTTCATAATAATGTTCTAAAAAGAAGAATGGAGGATAATTTTCAGGTAAACATATTCTATTTATATTTACTACTGCATCTAAATCTTCAGGTCTGAATTCTCTTATCATATATTTTTCTAACATACTTTAGTTCTAAATTATTATTTTATTTTTAAATTTTATTAAATTTTATTTTTAAATTTCAGCTTTTCTTTTTATTACTAATATTTCTTCTATATGTCTAATGCCTTCCTTAATCATTATTTTTCCTAAGATATTTCTAAAATAATAATCAATTTTTACTCCTTTACTTTCTAATTCTCTACTAAGATAATTACTCATTTCAATACCTTTTTCATCAAAATCTAAGAGAATTGTAATATGTTTTCCTTTAAATTTCTTTACTATTTCTTCAATAAATATAAAATTTGATAAACCAGTTTCACGAAATCTATATACTGGAACTTTAAGTCCAAAATCTCTTAATACTTTTTCATCATTTTTTCCTTCAACAATTACCATAGATGTATTATAATTCATATCTTCTATTATAGATCTTATCTCATTTAGTATTTCTAAATAATATCTATAAGATTTCATATTTTATATTAAATTATTTAAAAAATAAATTATTTTAGTACCACAGTTGAGGTCGTTTTGGGAAGAAAGCCAGGAAGTACAGCCCCCATGGAGGGCCTTTCCTCCTGACTTTCTTATGTAAGGCCTACTGCAGTTTCATATCGAAGAGTCCTGGCGCCTCAAGACTCTTCGATATTTAGGACGTCCCCGGCCTTACATTCTGCCCGCTGTACTAGAATATAAGCTTAATTCTCTCCCCTTGGATGAAATATCACTCTTTTGGAGTGATATTTCATCCGCAGAGAGAGGATCAAGCTCATATTCTAGTACCGCAGCAGACCACTTCAACCTCAACTGTGGCAATATATCTAGTGTTTTTTTAAACTCTTAACTTGTCATATACTTTTTTAAATAAAATTCTTATAGTATGTAATATACTTTTTTTAAATAAATAATGGAAAGTTGATTTATAATATTTATGCCTAAAATTCATGAATTATATTATCATTTGTTTTGATTTATTTAGATCAATTTTTTAAATTAACTAAGGTATTTAAAGCTGCTTTAATACATACATTAATACTTTCATTAACTTTATCATTTTCAATAATTCTAGGCTCATTCCATACTTTACCATTAACAGTTAATATTGAAGCAGCTCTACATTTTCTTATATTTGCTATGGTAAATATAATTGAAGATTCCATATCATAACTTAAAACATCTTTTCTTTCTTCTTCTAAATAAAAGATATCACTTGTACATATTGGTCCAATATGAACTCTATAATCCTTTAAGTATTCTTTTAAAATATTAATTATTTCTTCATTAGCTTTTGTATCTACTTTAAATTTTTTTAAATAAGTAATAGTTGTTCCATCTAAAGGTATTGCTAATGTTGGTATTATAATATCACCAATTTCTATATCTTCTTTTGCACTTCCTGTTGTGCCAATTCTTATTATATTTTTTGCACCAAGTTTTATAAGTTCTTCAATTACTATTGCTGCTGAAGGTGCTCCCATACCTGTAGTAGATACTGTAATTTCTTTATCTTTATATATACCAGTATATGTTAATAAACATCTATTTTCATTTATAAGCTTTGGAT
>CAZTWF010000066.1:0-12125 GCA_964617245.1 uncultured Nitrososphaerota archaeon | reverse complement strand
TTAGAGATTAAATAGTAAATTAATAATAATAATAAAGTAAAGATTTTATGAAACATTTAATTAATAACTAACTAAATTAATAACTTCTTTATTAAGATCTTCTAATAATACTATATAAGGTCTATTTGATCTTCTCTCAATAATTACTTTAATACCATATACTTCTTCTATATTATGAACTGTTAAAACATAATCTGGTTTACCAGCAGCAAAAATTTTTCCTTCCTTCATCATTATTAATTTGTCACAATACATAGATGCAAGATTAAGATCATGAAGAGCTATAATAGTAGCAATATTTTTTTCTTTTGTAAGTTTTCTTATTAAATTCATAACTTCTAATTGATGTTTAATATCAAGATTACTAGTAGGCTCATCAAGTAAAAGAATTTTTGCTTCTTGTGCTAAAGCTCTTGCAATTAAAACTTTTTGTCTTTCTCCTCCACTTATTTCATTAATTTTTCTCATTGCTAAATTTTCAATATTTAATAGTGAAAGAATTTGCCATACTTTTTCTAAATCTTCTTCTTCACACCACCATCTAATATATGGTCTACGACCCATTAATACTATTTCAAATACTGTAAGATCATCATAATTCATATCTCCTTCTTGTGGTACATATCCAAATATTTTTGCAATTTCTATTCTTTTCATAGAATTTATTTCTAAATCATTAAATAAAATGTATCCTTGTTTTGGCTTTAAAATTCTATTTATACATTTGAGTAATGTTGATTTTCCAGAACCATTAGGTCCTATAATACCAATTATTTCAGAATCTTGAACTTCAAAAGTAACTCCTTCAAGTGCTTTAATACTTCCATAATTAAAACTTAAATTATCTATGATCAATCTCATTTTTGATTCTTAATATTAATATTAGATAACTATATATAAGTATTACTCTTTTTTAAAAAAATAATACGGTGATATTAATGAAAAGAATTTTAATAATTGGAATTGTAATTATACTTATATTTGCAATTGGTGTAACAAGCTATAATCTCTTTATTGAAACAAAAAAGTATGAAATCTCAAAAACTCCAAGATTTGCTTTAGAGATATTTGGAAATGCTAATATGGATGAAATAATTGATGAAAAGGATATTATATATCTTCAGCGAATAATTAGAGGTGAAGTAAATGCAACTCAATTTGCTGATGCTAATAAAGATGGAAAAATTGATGAAAAAGATATAGAACAAGTAAGAGCAATTATAAATGGAAATGCTTCATATATTTGGATGTTAGATGGAAATAGTGATTTAATTAAAGTCAAATTACCAGTTAAAAGGATTGGTGTAGAATATTTAAGTAATATTGAGCTAATGAGAATTCTTGGTGTTCAAGATAAAATTATAGCTGTAGATATTGCTCCTTATATGCTTAGAGAATTCTATCTTCCAGAAAGAGCTAATGAAATAATAAATCTTGGAAATATGTATAAACCAGATTATGAATATATACTTAGTTTAAATCTTGATACTATCTTTACATTTTCCTTTGATATTTCAGAAAAGAAATCAAAATTACAAGATATTAATGTTGTTTTCCTAGGTCTTTACTGGCCTGATGTTATAAATGTTAATGAATCTAGATTTATTCAAGGGATAATGAAAGCAGGATATATTCTTGGAAAAATTGATAGAGCAAAGGAATATCTCAATTGGTTATTGAATACAATGGATTATATTAAAAATAAGACATCAACAATTCCTGAAAATAAAAAACCAAGTGTTTTAATGACAGCAAGATTAGGATATCTTGTAGATCCTTTACAAAAAAATCTGAGGACTTATACATATATAGATCCTCTTTCACAAATGTGTATATTAGCTGGTGGTAGACCTATTGCTATGGATCTTCCAGATTGGCTTGGAAAAAGTTATTATACTACTATTGATCTAGAATGGGTTCTTGAGAAAAATCCAGAGTACATATTTGTTCATACTGTTAGATATACATATAATGGAAGAACATTACCCCCAGCTTATGGATATAATGTAGATGATATTACAAGCTTAAATTCAACATGGTTTGATATTATGTCTAGACCATTATTACAAAATATAAATGCAGTTAAGAATAATAGAGTTTATATAATTGCTGGAGACTTCAGAAATAATGCCATGGGAAGTATTTTAGGTGCAGTATATTTAGCAAAAATATTACATCCAGAATTATTTGAGGATCTAGACCCTAGAGCAATTCATCAAGAATATATAACAAAATGGATGGGATTAAATTATAATCTTACTAAACATGGCACATTTCTTTATCCACCTATAATTGAAAATGGAAAAGTAATTGGTATACCACAACCATAATTTTTTATTAAAAAATTAGCTTGTATATGGTGAGTAAGATCATTGAAACAAGAAAATTCTTCTAGTAAAATTCTTTATAAAAAGCTTATTTTTCGTAGAGTATTCTTTTCATTATTATGTATTATTTTAATAATTATATTAATGGGAACATCATTATCTCTTGGATCAGCTCAAATATCTTTTTTTGAAACCTATATGGCTATTCTTAATAGAATTTTTCCAGGTTATTTTAATGTAAGTAATTTAGCAGATATAGTAATATGGCATTTGAGATTACCAAGAACAATTATGGCAATAATAGCAGGTTTTATTTTTGCAATGACAGGATGTACAATAATGGCTATTACTAGAAATCCATTAGCAACACCATATACATTAGGAGTATCTGCTGGTGCTGGATTTGGAGCTGCAATTGCTATTATTCTTAGTAAAGGTATATTATTAGGAGGATTATTGATTGTTGGTAATGCTTTTGTTTTCTCATTAATTCCTGCTATAACAATTTTAATTTTATCAAAACGATTAGGTATAAGACCAGAGACAATAATATTATCTGGAATTGCTATAAGCTATATATTTAATGCATGTAATACTATCCTTCAATTCTTTGCAGAAGCTGAAGCTATTAGAGCAGTAGTCTTTTGGATTATTGGTGATCTCTCAAGAGCAGAATGGTGGCAATTTCCCTATCTTTTCTCTATTTTAATAATTTCTCTAATCATTAATATCTACTATTCATGGGATCTAAATGCTATGAAGGCAAGTGATGAAACTGCAAAAGCTTTAGGTGTAGAAGTTGAAAAAGTTAGAAGAATAATATTAATTATTGCATGTCTTTCTACAGCAATAATTGTAAGTTTTACTGGAGCTATAGGATTTATTTGTTTATTATCTCCACATATATGTCGTATAGTAATTGGTGGAGATATGAGATATTTAATACCAATTTCAGGATTATTTGGATCAGTTCTTCTTCTTACTGCAGATATTATTGCAAGAATAATAATAGCTCCTATTATGCTACCAGTTGGAGCTATAACTGCACTTTTAGGAGGACCTTTACTTCTATACTTACTCATAAAAAGATCTAAAATCTATTAATATTAATTAAATCCCTTAAATGCTTTAAGTCCTAAATATTTAGCTTTTGAACCTAATAATTCTTCAATTCTCAATAATTGATTATATTTTGATATTCTTTCTCCTCTTGCAGGAGCTCCAGTTTTAATTTTTCCTCCTCCAAATGCTACTGCTAAATCAGCAATATAATTATCTTCTGTTTCTCCTGATCTATGACTTACTATAATTCCATAACTATTTTCTAATGCAAATTTTACTACATTTATTGTTTCTGTAAGTGTACCAATTTGATTCACTTTAATAATAATAGAATTTGCAGCTTTATTTTCAATTCCTTTCTTAAGACGATTAATATTAGTTACAAAAATATCATCTCCAACAATTTCAATTTTTGATTTTTTTGTTATTTCAGAAAATGAATAAAAGTCTTCTTCATGAAAAGGATCTTCTATTAATATTATAGGATATTTTGATATTAACTCTAAATAATATTCTAAAAGTTCTTCAGATGATAAATTCCTTCCATCTATTACATATTCTTTTCCATTATAAAAATTAGTAGCTGCAGCATCTAATGCTAAAAAGACTTCATTTGAATAACCTAATTCTTTTATTGAGTTTTCAATAGCTTCTAATGCTTCTATTGTATTTGAAATTGGAGGAACAAATCCACCTTCATCTCCTACATTTATTGCAAAAACTCCATATTTATTTTTCAAATAATTTCTTAATTCCATATAAATTTCACAACCAGCTCTTAAAGCTTCTTTAAAGGAATTAAATTTAGCTGGAACTATCATAAATTCTTGTATTGCTAAATTACTTCCTGCATGTTTTCCTCCATTAATAATATTCATTAAAGGTACTGGAAGTATATTAGCATCTTTATTTAAATATTTGAATAATGGTAATTCCATAGTATTAGCTGCAGCTTTTGCTACAGCTAATGATACTGCTAATATTGAATTTGCTCCAAGTTTACTTTTATTAATAGTTCCATCAATTCTTATCATTAATTCATCAATTTCTTTTTGATTTCTGACATCCATTCCAATAATAGAAGGTCCTATTATTTCATTTATATTTCTACAAGAATTTAAAACACCTTTTCCTTTGAATCTTTTATTTCCATCTCTTATTTCAATAGCTTCATGAGTTCCAGTTGATGCACCTGATGGTACTGAAGCTCTTCCAAAACTTTTTTCTGTAAATACTTCAGCTTCTATAGTAGGATTTCCTCTTGAATCAATTATTTCTCTACCATATACTTTTTTTATTATAAATTCTTTTTCCATAGATTTCACTCTAATGTATAATATTCAAGTTGTTTTAATACATAATCTCTTATTTCTTTTGGATTTTTAATTTCTTCAATTATTTTTCCTTTTTCTATATATTTCTTTAGCATTGGTATCATTTCTCCTCCACATAATGGACATTTATCAATATTTTGATTAAATAATGTGACTTTCCATTTATAACAATTTTTACATCTCCATGCTTGTTTTCTTCCACTACATTTTCCTCTTTTTGCTATTGGTTTACTTTCTACTTCTACTATATCCATTGAAAAATCAATAGTTGGAGCATTAGAAACATAAGTACCTACTCCAAATCCATCTACAGGTCCATTAGCTAATATTGATACAATTTCATCATCAAGTCCACCAGAAACATATATTTTTACATGTTTATAACCACGAATATCTAATTCCCATCTTACTTCTTTTATAATTTCTAAGAGATCTCCTTTTCTAGATCCTGGAGTATCAAGTCTTACACCATATAACTTATCCTTTAGATTTTCAGCTGCTATAATAGCTTCATATTTTTCATCCCATAATGTATCAACTAGTACAATTCTGGGAATAGAAGGATCAGTAACTTCATCAAAAGCTTTCCAAGCAGATATTTGATTTCCAAATATTAATATTAAAGGATGAGGCATTGTTCCAATAGGCCTTTCTCCTATAATTTTAGCACCTAATATTCCTGATACTCCATCAAATCCTCCAATATATGCTGCTCTATCAAGCATTGGTGAAATTCCAGGATGCATTCTTCTAATACCAAATGCAAAAACTTCTTTATTTTTTGCAGCTTTTTTTACTCTAGCAGCAGCTGTTGCAACTCCTGATGCTTGACATAAAAATCCTAATGTTGCAGTCTCAATACTTACAAATTTAGTATACTTTCCAATAATTTCAACTAATGGAACTCTAAATCCTTCTATATCTTTACTTGTAAAAATAGTTCCTTCAGGTACTGAGTATACATCTACAGGAATATCTTCATATAAATATAAAAGTTCTTCAAGTCCACAGAATACTGCCCATTTCCAATTTCTTGGTAATTTTCCTGTAGTAATTTCTGCAGTAACTTCTTTATCCATATTTTTCTTTTCAAGTATTTCCTTTGTTCTAATATAATATATATCAGATGTTAAGCCTGATTTTATTTCTTCATCATTTGCAATATGAAAACGTTTCATGAATTTCACCATTACTTATTATTTTTTAGTATTTTTCCTAGAAAATAGTGTTATAAAAAACTTATTATAAAGAACTTATAGTTTACTTACTTGTTCTTTTATTAATTTTACAGTTTCAGGACCAATATGAGGTATTTTCATTAATGAAGATGGTGATGCTATTTTTAAATCTTCTATGGTTTTAAAACCTGCAGAATATAATGCCCTAGCTCTTACTCTTCCTATTCCTTTTAATGTTACAAGAGGAATAAGTTCTTCTTTTACTCCATTTTCTACTCTTATATATAATTTCATTAATGGATTTATTACTTCATTATAATTAAATAATTTTGCAAGTTCATAAGAAGAATAAATAAGCCATTTTGCATTTTCAACAAATGAATATATATCTCCTGGACCAACATCAAATTTTTCAATTATTTTATCTTCATGAACTTCTTCTATCCAATCATTAAGCATTAAAGCAACTTTTATTTTTTCTAGGAATGATATATATTCAGGGGTATCTTCATATGGAATTTCAAATGGAATAAAATTATTTTGAATAAATTTTGTTAATATAGGTAGATCTTTCTTTCTTATGGGAAGTCCTAACATATCTGGTGTTTTACATATTAATATCAAATACTCTATTGCAGTTGTATTAGAATTGAATTTCCTAAGGTTATCTCTTATTATTATTGCTGATAAAGGATCAATATATAATTCTGATACTCTTTTTCCAAATTTTGTAGCTATTAGCTTTTCTTTTCTTTCTTCTACTAAATTTTCTTTTATTAACATTTTCAAAACTTCTAATATCCTTTTTTTAAATGAATGTAATCCATATTGAAATGCAAAAAGTGTTCTACTAAAGAAATCAATTAATTCTTCTTCATAATGTGCTAATCCTGTTGCTATTACTGCAAGTATATGAGATCTTAATGAAGAGGAATTTCCTAATCTTGACCAAATTCTTTCAGGTTCAGCAAGAATATATTCTTCAAATAAAAAATCTCTTTCATTTTCACTTCTTGCTAATAATATTGCTTCTCCTTCTTTATCATATTTTGGCCTTCCAGCTCTTCCTGCCATTTGTTTTTCTTCCATTATTGAAATATTTACATTTCCTATACCAGGTTCATATCTTCTATAATCATGAATAATAACTCTTCTTGCAGGAAGATTAACACCAGCAGCAAGTGTAGGAGTTGCACATATACATTTTATTAAAGATGAACGAAAAGCATTTTCTATAATTCTTCTATGCTCATATGTTAATCCTGCATGATGAAATGCTACACCATATGATACTAATTTTGATAGTATTTCAGAAATTCTATTTCTTTCTCCTATTTTTAATATTTCTGATGATAATTCTAATAATTTTCTTTCTTCATCTCTTTTAAGTAATTTTCTTATTGGTTCAGAAAGTCTTTTTGCTAAAGATACAGCAGAAGCTCTACTTCCTGTAAATATTAATACTTGACCACCAGATCTTATTGAGTCTATAGTTAAAGATATTATAGGATCATTAGAAGTTTCATTAATTTTCAAAATACTTCCATCTTTAAAAATAATATTATTTTTAAAGAAAACTCCTTCTTTTAATGGAACAGGTCTCCAATTACTAGTAACTAGAACTGCTTTTAACCATTCTGCTATTTCATTAGCATTTCTTATTGTTGCACTTAATCCAATAATTTGACTTTCTGGATTTAGTAATCTTAATGAAGTAAGAAGAGTTTCTAATGTTGGTCCTCTTGAACCATCTCCTAATAAATGTATTTCATCTGCAATTATAAGAGATATTCTATTTATCCAACTTGGTTTATGTCTTATTATAGAATCTGCTTTTTCATTTGTAGCAATAATAATATCATAATTTATTAAATATGGCTCTATATTATCAAAATCTCCAGTTGATATTATAACTTTAATTCCTATTTTCTCAAGAATCTTAAATTCTTCATATTTTTCATTTGCTAATGCTTTTAATGGTAGTAAATATAATACTTTTCCTTTTCTTTCTAGTACATGTTTTATAGCACAAATCATAGCAATAAGTGTTTTTCCAGCAGCTGTTGGAACTGATAATAGTAAATTTTTTCCTTCTAATACATTTGCTTTTATAGCTTCTTCTTGAGGAGGATAAAGCTCAATTATTCCTATTTCTGATAATATTTCCTTTACTAAATTAGGCAATGGTAATTCATCTATTTTAATAAATTAAACCTCCTATGCTTTCTTTATATAGCCAGGTTTTGCTTCATATATTATTCCTTCATTTATCCATTTAATTAAAGCATTTTCAATAAAATTTCTTGAAAAACCTTCATTTTCAGCTCTTGATATAAATGCTTCCTTTTTTACTGGAGCCATATTATTTTCTTTTTCCATTGTTATTAATAAATCAAATAGAGCAGCTAGTTTATCACTTATTGATTTTGGTCTTCCAACCATTATTGTATCTATATCAAGTCTTCCAGTAGTTCTATCAATTCCTACTTGGAATAAGAATGATTTTATTAATTTTATAACAGGTTCTACATCTTCTTCTGTAACTTCTTTCTTTAATGCTAATTTTGCTCTTGCTTCTGAAAGTCTAATTATAGATTCAAGTTGTCTTACAGTAATAGGAACTGGAGAATCACTACCTTCTCCTTTTTTCCTCATCTCTAAGAAGAATTCTTCAATTTTCTTAATTGCTCTATCAGTTAATACTGGTCTTATATTCTTTCTTACATAATAGAAATATTTTTTTAAGAGATCTGGACTTATTGGTGGAGATTTTGCACTTGAAACTCCTTGATGAAGACTTAATATATGTTCACTCATAGCTCTATCTTTTGCTTCTTCAGGTCTATCCATTAATGTGAATATTAAGTCAAATCTTGAAATTATTGTAACTGGTAGATCTGAAAGATTTTCTGCTATAGAACGTTGTGGAACATATCTTCCAAATGTTGGATTTGCTGCTGCTAATATACTAGTTCTAGCATTTAATTGTACAACTATTCCTGCTTTTGCTATACTTATTGTTTGTTGCTCCATAGCCTCATGTAATGCTACTCTATCCTCAGAGCGCATTTTATCAATTTCATCTATACAAGCATATCCTTTATCTGATAATACTAATGCTCCTGCTTCAAGGAAAAATTCATGTGTTGTTTTATCTCTTACTACAGTAGCAGTTAATCCTGCAGCTGTAGAACCTTTTCCTGATGTATAAATACCTCTTGGTGCAATTCTAGCTACATATTGAAGTAATTGTGATTTTGCAGTACCAGGATCTCCAACAAGTAATATATGGATATCTCCTCTAACTTTTACACCATCTGGCATTACTTTTGGTACTCCACCAGCTAATTGATATGCTATAGCTTCTTTAATTTCCTCATATCCATATATTGATGGAGCTATGGAAGAGAATATTTTTTGATATAGTAATGGATCTTTAGAAAGTTCAATAATAGCTTTTTCATCTTCAGGTGTTATTTCAATTTCTTCTAAACCTTTTTCAGAAATTTCTATATAATTAACATCAATAAATGAAGAAAATGTTGCCATTTTACTTGCATCTTGTCTTGCCTTAAGTATTCCAATGATATATACTCTATCACCAGGTCTAATTGTATCAACAAGATCTTCTTGTAGTATACAATCTACTGATCTTGGAAGTCTACCAGGAGGTAATTCTTCAGGTCTTTCTTGAAGTTGCATCATTTGCCAATCAACAAATACAGATTCTTCAGTTAATAATCTGAAATTACCTTTTCTTCTACAATCAGGATTTGGACATTGAACTGGAGAAACTAATATTGTTCCAGTTTGTTCAATTTCAAATTTTTCTCTACATAATGGACATTGAAATTTTGCAATTTTTATTAATTGCTTAACAAATGAAGTTCTTGTTACTATTCCTTCTACCATTATAAGCTTATTAATTAAAGAAGCTTTTAATGCTCTTAATGGTATAACTTCATCAAGTTTTCTAAATCTAGCTCTGAATTCTTTTACTTTTATTGCATAATTCATATTAACTGTACGCATTACATCAGTTATAGCAAGATTAGCTCTTTGAATAACAGCTTCAGGTCTTTCTTTTAATTCTTTTGCTAAATTAGCATCATAAGACATTAAATCTTCAAAATCTATTACTAATGAAGTTTTTCCTAAAGAAGCCATTTGGGCTATAGCATCTCTATATTTAAAATTTCCATTTCTATCTTGAAATGATTTAAAGAATTCTGTAAATTTCTCTCTATAATCAATAGTTTCCTGAATTATTTCCATTATTCTATCCCCTCTGTTAAAATTTTATTTCTCCACTCTTCAATTTCTGAATGTATTAATTGAAATAAAGCATTTTCTTCAGGTTCAAGCATATCAATTATTGATTTAGAAGGAGCTCTCTCAAAACATAAACGTAATATCTTTTGAATTCTACAATTTATTAAGTCTAATGCCTTCATAGTAACTTGTTTTTGTTCATTTATTATTGTAGTTGTTGGATTCTTTTTTATACTTTCATTTAAATTTCTAATAAGTTCTCTTAATTTTGGATAAAATCTTTCAGGAAGTTTACAAAGTGTTTCTACTCTTTCTTCATTCCATGCTAATCTTATTATATCACTTGTTTTTAATAGATCTTCACTTTTTATTTTTGCATATCCTTCTTCTTCAAGTATTTTTGCTGCCCATCTTGGTATTTTTATTTCCTTTCCTTTAACTAATGAACCATAATCTTCTCCTTCTATAATAAGCTTTGAAATAGGTTTTTGAAATACTACTTCTATAATATCTTCTTCATAAAGAAATTGAGAATCTTTTATTTCTTCATGAGCTTTTTTAAACATTTCCCTCATATAACTTTTAACAGAACAGAAATTTAACAATTTAGATTTAGAATTAGATTTAGAAGATAGTTAAATATCTGTTTTATTTATTAATATTAGGGATATAAAATGTCTTTAGTTAGAGCAATTAAAGAAATAATGTGGACTGAGAAATATAGACCAAAATCTCTTGATGAAATAGTAAATCAAGAAGAAGTTGTAGAAAGATTAAAAAGATTTGTTAAAGAAAGATCTATGCCTCATTGTCTTTTTGCAGGTCCTCCTGGCACAGGAAAAACAACAGCAGCTATGGCATTAGCCATGGATTTATTTGGAAAAGATTTTCATAAAAATTATTTAGAATTAAATGCAAGTGATGAAAGAGGAATTGATGTTATAAGAACTACAGTAAAAGAATTTGCAAGAACTATAAGTATGGGAGATGTACCTTTTAAAATATTAGTATTAGATGAAGCTGATAATATGACAGCAGATGCTCAACAAGCTTTAAGAAGAACTATGGAAATGTATACTTCAACATGTAGATTTATTCTTGCATGTAATTATTATACAAAAATAATTGAACCTATACAATCAAGATGTGCATTATTTAGATTTATGCCATTAAAACCTGAGGATATTAAGGCTAGAGTTAAATATATATGTAATATGGAAGGAGTAGAGATAACATCAGATGGTATGGAAGCATTAATTTATATTGGAAATGGAGATCTAAGAAAAGTAATAAATACTTTACAAGCTGCTGCAGCTTTAGGAAAAAAAGTTGATGAAGAAGCTGTATATAAAGTCTCAGGAAGAGTAAATCCTAAAGAATTGAGAATTGTCTTAGAAAAAGCTCTATCAGGAGATTTTAGATCAGCACAAAATGAATTAATAAAACTTTTAATTGAATATGGACTTTCTGGTCTTGATATTATAAAACAACTTCATAGAGAAGTAATAATGTTAGATACTGATGAAAAAATTAAATTAAAACTAATAGAAATATTAGGAGAAACTGAATATAGAATTCTTGAAGGAGGAACTGATGATATACAATTAAATGCAATGATTGCAAAAATTGCATTAGTAGGTGGAGGTAAAGTAAGTTAATGGAGCCTTGGACTGAAAGATTTAAACCAAAATCTTTACAGGAAATTGTAGGAAATTATAATGCAGCATTAGAATTATTAGAATGGATTAAATCTTATTCATCTGGAAAAACTGATAAAAAAGCAGTATTATTATATGGTCCACCTGGTACAGGAAAAACATTATCTGTTCATTTAGTTGCTAAAAACCTTGATTTAGAGTTATTAGAAATGAATGCAAGTGATTTCAGAACTGAAGAAATAATTGAAACCATAGCTGGTAGTGCCTCACTTCCATCTTCCTTATTTGAGATCG
>CAZTWF010000065.1:0-4387 GCA_964617245.1 uncultured Nitrososphaerota archaeon | reverse complement strand
TTTAGTATTAAAATATTTAAAGAAGAAAGTATTAATAAATTTGAAAATATTTTAATGAATAAAAAAGCATTTATTTTATCTTTTATTTTCTTAATGATAAGATGGTTTTTATTAGCTTTAATACCTTATGTAGTATTTATTTCAATGGACTATCATATTTCATATTGGATTATTCTTACTGTTTCTTCATTAATGAGTATGATTCAAATTATACCTATTGGAATACCTGGAATGATAGGTATTATGGAAGTCTCAATTACAGTATTATTCATAGAATTTGGTATTCCATTGGGAATAGCTGGCTCAGTAGCAATATTAATGCGTATTGTAACATTTTGGTTTGAATTAATTCTAGGTTTTATAACAACTTCTATCTATGGAGTAAATAGAATATTTAATAAAACAAAATTAAACAATTCTATGTAATGCTAATATTCTTAAGTCATCTGAGGCATCTTCTATTAAATCACTTATATCCTCTAATAAATGAAGTAAATCTCTATACAGTAATAATTCCTTTGTATTTTCTATTTCCATTAATAATTTAAAATCAGCACTATGATATAATAGATCTACTTTCGATTCTGCTTCATGAACAGTTATTATAAGATCTAATACTTTTTTTGGATTTCTAGGTAATATCATAACAGCTTCTCTAAGATGATTATATTCATCTGATATGTTAATCAAAATTTGTTGAAGTAAATCCTTTATTGATGGAATTGGTTCTAATTTACTCTCTAATATTTTTAAAAGTCTTCTAGTAAAGGATTGTATATATTCGATTACCTCATCTATCTTAACAGCAAATCTGAAGAAATCTTCTCTATAAAGAAAAGCAGGTGCGCTTTTTGTTAATTGTTCAATAAGTTCTCTCTTTATATTATCTGCTTCTTCTTCAATTTGTGAGATTCTTTCATATATATCCTTAAGTTCATTATAAGAAGATAATGAAAATTTAGAAATTGTACTAATTGTAAGATCTAATGCATCTTTAGTCTTTCTTGTATGTTCAATTATTAAGTCTATAGATCTACGATAGACTTCATTTATTATTGAATTTAAGTCTTCTGTTGTCAAAAAAACACCTCATTATTGATAATAAGATTATCTTTTAATAAATATTTTGATTTTTAATTATTTTTTCATAACAGCTCTAACAGTTGCAATAGTATTATCTGCAATACCTACTATTTTCATTTCATCAGAATTTGCCCATACTTCATTTTCAGGAATATCTGAAGAAGGAAAAGCATTAAGTTCGATCTTCTTCTTACCAGCAATAATTATTTCTATTCTATCAGTTATTTTTAAATAATTATATGTTTCTGAATTCATTTTACATGTGCCTTTCTCTATACCATCTATTCTTCTAATTCTTAGTCTTTTTTCAGGAGGTTTTTTTGACATAATATCACCATATTACTTTGAGAAAAAGCTATTTAAATATTCTATTATATTGCTAATGGAAATTCTTTCTTGTTCCCATGTATCTCTATTTCTTACTGTTATAGTATTATCTTCCATAGTTTTATAATCAATAGTAATTGCTAAAGGTATGCCAATTTCATCAGCTCTAGCATATCTTCTTCCTATAGAACCATCATCATCAAATTCTGCTATAAATCCTTTTGATCTTATTAAATTATAAACTTCTATTGCTTTCTCATATAAACCATCTTTATTTACCAATGGAAAAACTGCAACTTTTATTGGTGCAATATCTTTTGGTAATGAAAGAATTATCCTATTATTTTTTTCTCTATAAGCATACTCCATAGCTACATATACAAGTCTTTCTGCACCAAATGAAGGTTCTGAAACATGAGGTACAAAATGTTCACCTGTAGTAGTAATTTCTTCAGTTTTAAATTCTACAAATTCAGGTTTTATTTCAATATCATTAATGATTATACTTCCTTTTTCTAATTCTTTTTTGAGTTCTTCAGCTTTTCTATTTTTTATTATAGAAATTATTTTTGCTTTAATATCATTATTGTTAATACTTTTATTTATTATATCAATTTTAGGTATGGCAATTATACGATATTCTTTTTTTGGTATTTTAAATCTTCTAAATACTTTTAAATCTTGACCACTATAAATTTGATGTCTTGATAAATCATAATCTGTCCTATATGCATGACCAGAAACTTCAATCCATCCCCATCTTTCTAATTCTACTACTTGATCAAATGTTTGAGCTGAATAATGAGCTCTTTCATTTGGTAGTTTTTCAATAAATATTTGCTTATCTTTAGGAATTCCAATTTTTTCTAGAAATATTTTAGAAAGAGCCATGAAATAAGCTTGCCATTCTGATAAAATGATTTTATCTTTAATAGCTTCTTCAATTGTTAATTCTATTGGTTTATTTTCACCTTTTAAGATAATATTCTCAGTTAATAAATTGATTTTCTCATTATTAACTTCATTTAAAAGATGACATTCAGGATTTTTTGGATCAAAAAAGAATTCAATTTCCATTATAGTGAATTCTCTTAATCTTATAGGACCTTGTCTGGGAGAAATCTCATTTCTTAAAACTTTGCCTATTTGAGCTAAACCTATTGGTAATTTTTCCCTCATAACTGTATATATATGCTTAAAATTAACAAACATGCCTTGAGCTGCTTCTGGTCTCATATAAGCAATATTTTCACTATAAGGACCTACATTAGTGATAAATAATAAATTAAATTTAGAGACTTTTCCTAGCTTACCTTTACATTCTGGACATCTTATATTATTTTCTTGAATTATTTTTTCTAATTCTTCAGCATTTTTTCCTTCTAATCCACTAATTTCACCTAATTGATATAAAATTACATGATCTGCTCTAAATTTTCTATGACAAGAAAGACATTCTACTATAAAATCTGTAAAATGTTCTACATGACCAGAGGCTTCAAATACTTTAGAAGGCATTACAATTGGTGTTTCAATTTCATAAATTAAACCATGATGTTTATATATGAAGAATTCTCTCCATTTACTTTCAATATTTCTTTTAAGTAATGTTCCTATTGGTCCAAAATCAAGAAAACCAGCTACTCCACCATATATTTCACATGAAATAGTAAAAAATCCTCTTCTTTTTGCAAGATCTATGATTTTATCATATTTATTCATATCATCACCTATCAGCAACTAATTTATAAATAACTCAAATATGTATTTTTAGGTGATTATAATGAAATCATTATATATAAATAATCAACAAAAATTCTTTGGAGGATTTAATAAGAATTTCTCCGATACTAAATTTATATTATTTGGAGTGCCATTTGATAGTACATCAAGCTATAGACCTGGTTCAAGATTTGGACCATCTGTAATAAGAGAGGCTTCTATAAATATAGAAACTTGGTCTTGGAGAGGTAATATAGATTTTGAAAATATAGGAACTCATGATTTAGGAGATTTAGTAGTTGTTCATGGAGATTGTAATGAAACAATAAGAAGAATTAGTGAAGTTGTTGAGGAATTAACAAATCTCAAAAAGATTCCAATAATGATTGGTGGAGAACATACAATTACTTTAGGTATAGCAAAAAGTCTAAAAGATATTACTATGTTATCATTTGATGCTCATTTTGATATGAGAGATGATTATTTATCAAATAAATTATCTCATGCATGTACTATGAGAAGAATTTCTGAAGAAATTGGTCCTGAAAATGTCATAGTAGTAGGTGTAAGAGCAACATGTAAAGAAGAAATAGAATTTGTAAAAAATAATAATATTTATTTTATTTCATCAAGACAAATTAATATGAATAATACTAAGAAAATAGGCTCAATACTTAAAGATGTATTAAAGAATAAGAGTAAAATCTATCTATCAATAGATATGGATGTTTTAGATCCTTCATATGCACCTGGTGTAGGAAATCCTGAGCCAGAAGGTATTTCAGTTTCAGCTTTATTAGATATTATAGAAGAAATAATAGACAATAGAATATTAGGATTTGATGTAGTAGAAGTAACACCATTATATGATAATGGAATTACTTCAATAATAGCATCAAAAATAATATATGAAATTTGTTGTATTGCTAATAAGTTTATTTAGTTTTAATCTCTTTTACAACTTGAGGTCTAATTTTAAATAATATTCTATATCCACAATAAGGACATCTTACACCTGGTAATGAAAATAATTCTTTCATATCAACAATTTTTCTACAATTATTACATATATATTGGGGCATAACTTTATCAATGCTTAACTTACTTAAATATGTTATTCTAATTTTTCAGCAATATATTCTGCAAGAGCTTCTATTTTATTATAAATTATTTTTCCTAGATCCCAAAATACTAAAATTGTTATTGCTAAAGCTAATAATGATAAAGCTGTAGACAAATAGATACCTATAAATGG
>CAZTWF010000064.1:0-15146 GCA_964617245.1 uncultured Nitrososphaerota archaeon | reverse complement strand
TAGAAATTTCTTTTTCTTTTCCACTTTGACTATAAATTTTTAATAAATTTAATAAAAGTTCTACTGGATAATTTTCATTCATTAAATTTTCACCGATTCAATTACTTCTTTTAATACTGAAACTACTTTCTCAACTTCTTCTTTTTTAATAATTAATGGTGGAAGTAATCTTACTATATTCCTTCCAGATTCTAATACTATAACTCCTTTTTCAAGTGCTTTAAGTATAATATCTCTTACTTCAGTTCTCATTTCTATACCTATCATCAATCCTAATCCTCTTACTTCACGTATAAGCTTACTTTCTATTTTTGAAAATCCATTTAAAAATAAATCTCCCATAATTTTTGCATTTTCTATAAGATTATCTTCAAGTATTACATCTATTGCTGCTGTACAAGCAGCACATGTAAGTGGATTTCCACCAAATGTATTAGAATGTTCTCCTCTTTTTAAAGAATCCATTATATCCTTTCTTGCAAAGGTTATTCCTATGGGTAAGCCTCCTCCTATAGCTTTACCAGCACATAATATATCTGGTTTAATTCCAAAATGCTCATGTGCCCACATTTTTCCAGTTCTTCCAAAACCAGTTTGCACCTCATCAAGTACTAAGATAATATCCTTTTCATTACAAATTTCTCTTACTTCTTTTAAATAATCAGAAGATGGAATATTTATACCACCTTCTCCTTGTATTGGCTCAATAAATATTGCACCAATATTTTCATCAATCATAGATCTTAATTTTTCTATATTACCAAAGGGAGCAAATTTTATTCCTTCAAGTAATGGGAGAAAAGGTTCTCTATATTTTGAATTCCATGTTAATGAAAGAGCTCCTGTAGTCTTTCCATGAAATCCATTTATCATTGCTATAATTCCTTTCTTTTTTGAATATTTTCTAACTAATTTTATAGCAGCCTCATTAGCTTCAGCACCAGAATTTGAAAGAAATACCTTATCTGTACCTTCAGGTTTTATTTTTTTAAGTCTTGAAAGACATTCTTCTCTTGCATCATTATAAAAAGAGCCATGACATGTAATCAATTTTTCACATTGTCTTTTTATAGCTTCAACAATTTTTGGATGACAGTGTCCTAGAAATGCTACTCCATAACCACAACTACAATCAATATATTCCCTACCTTGAGAATCCCATACTTTTGCACCTAATCCTCTTACTAGAGTTATAGGACGCTTCCAATAAGTATCTGCTAAAAATGTATCCTCAAGTCTCATCATAAATAAATCACTGTTCCTTCTTCTTCTTTTATAGCTTTTGTAATTGGTTTTTCAATAAATCCAGAAGTAATAATAACTTTTTCAACACCACCCTTTATAGCATCAATTGCTGCATGAACTTTTGTTGACATTCCTGGTCCTATTTTTTCTAATAATTTTTCCACATCAATAATACTTATTTTTCTAATAATTTCTTCATTCATTAATATTCCTTTAACATCAGTAAGATAAATTAGTATATTTGCATTAATTGATTTTGCTATAGCTCCTGCTGTTCTATCACCATCTACATTTAATGGCTCAAACATTTCTCCCATTGCTATTGGTGATATTACAGGCACATAGCCTTTTTCCATTAATAATGATATTAATTCTGAATTTACTGAAATTATTTTTCCAGTATAACCTCCATCAATTGCTCTTTTTCTTCCTTTTTCATCTATTATGACAATTCTTTCTTTTCTTTTTGCTCTTAATAAAGCTCCATCAAAACCTGAAAGACCTATTGCATTTATACCAAAGGATTGAAGTAATCTAACAATTTTTTTATTTATTTCTCCTGCCATTACCATTGTATAAATCTCAACAGTCTCCTTATCAGTATATCTACTTTTAAATCCTTCAGGTGAAATAACAAATATTTGTTCTTTTCCTAATTTTGTTGCTATTTCTGTAACTCTATCTCCACCACCATGAACTATTATTAATTCCCTATTTTTTGCATATTCTTTAAAATCCTCTATTAATGATGTATTTATATTATCTTTTATTAAATCTCCACCTATTTTTACAACAATTTTCATACAGGTCTTACTCCTGCAAATCCCAAGCTTGTTCTCTCATCTACACCTATCATTATATTGAGATTTTGAACTGCTTGTCCTGCAGCTCCTTTTATTAAATTATCAATAGCTCCAAATGTTATAATCCTATTTACATGAGGATCAATTTCAAATCCTACATCACAGAAATTAGAACCAATTGTATTAATTGGATTTGGCAATCTATGTAATCCTTTATGATCTCTTACAATTCTTATAAAAGCTTCATTTTGATAAGCTTCTCTATATGCTTTCCATATTTCCTGTAAACTAACTTCTCTTTTTAAAAATAAATGCCCAGTTACTAGAATTCCTCTTACCATATCTATAGCATGTGGAGTTAAAGCAACTTTAATTTTCTCTCTTGTTTTTAATGAAACTTCTTGTTCTATTTCAGCTATATGTCTATGCATAATTGGTTTATACACTCTTACTATATTAGAATGTTCAGGATGATGAGTTGCTTTACTTACACTCATTCCAGCACCAGAAGAACCTATCTTTACATCTAAAATAATTCTTTCATTTTCTACAATACCTGCTTTTACTACTGGAGTTATACTTAATATACTTACTGTTGATATACATCCTGGATTTGCAACTAATTTAGCATTTCTAATCTCTTCTCTGTGAAATTCTGGAAGACCATATACTGCTTTTTCTAATAACTCAGGACATGGATGTTCCCATCCATACCATTTTAGATAATCTTCTTTATTTTTTAATCTAAAATCAGCACTCAAATCTATTACTCTAATTCCTACTTCTAAGAATTTTTTTGCTATTATTGCAGATTTACCATGAGGTAGTGCTAAGAAAACTATATCACATAAAGATGCTATTTTCTCAATATTAGGCTCAATAAATTTTAAATTAGTAACTTTTCTTAAATGTGGATGTGCTCTATATACTGGTTCACCTGATAATTCTCTTGATGTTACTGCTTTTATTTCTACATTTGGATGATTTAATAATATTCTAAGAAGTTCTCCTCCAGTATATCCTGATCCTCCTATTATTCCAATTGATATCATTTTTTAGCCTCCTTAATAGCATAATCAATGATCATACCAGGTATATCTACACCAGTAGCAGGAACTGTATTTTTAAATTCTACAGTACCATTAATTTCATGTACTATATATTCACTATCTTTTTCCATCATATCTACTCCAAAAATACCTCCTCCAACTGCTTCTGCAGCTTTTAATGCAAGTTCTCTTAATTCTGGTGTAATAGGACATCTTTCTACTCTTCCTCCTCTAGCAGTATTTGTCCTCCAATCATTTTCATTTATTCTATAAATAGCAACAGGTACATCATCTCCTATCACAAATACTCTAATATCTCTTGGAGGTCTTTTGATCATTTCTTGTATGTAATATACTTGATATAATGGAAACATCATTTCTCTATGTTCTAAAGCTACTATAGCAGAAGTCTTATTATTTATTAAAGACACTAGTCTACCCCAACTTCCTATTATTGGCTTTAATATTGCAGGATATCCAATTTTTTCAAAAGCTTCTAAAGCTGAATTAATATCAAATGCTATAAAAGTACGAGGAGTTGGAATATTATGTTTTTTAAATATTAATGTATTTAAAAGTTTATTACCACAAATTTCTAAGGTTTTAAAACTATTTATTACCTTAATTCCATAATTTTCAATAATAGCAGTAAGATATAATCCACAGAAATATTCAACACATCTTTGAAGTACAATATCACCAATATTATCAGGCTTATCATTAGAAGTTAATTCAAGAGAGAGATTTTTTGCATTTATCATAGAGAATTCTATATTACGTTTTCTACAAGCTTCATAAAGTGCTTTTTCTTCCCATCTCATATGATCATATAATATACTTAATTTAACCATTATAGTCAACCTTTATAGATTCGTTATTTATATTTTATTTAAATATTTTGCTAAAATTAAAAACTTTTTAAATCCAAGATCTGAGAACAATCATTGAACTTGTTTTAGCAATACCTTCTATTTTTCTTATATCATCTATATATCTATTTATTTCATGTATATTTCTACCAGAAGCTATAGCAATAATATCAACTTCTCCAGCAACTTCATATACTTGTTCTATACCATTAATTTTCCTTATAGCTTGAGCAATAGTAGGATTTGGATATGATGGTAGAACTGATATAAGTATTAATACTTGTACTTTTTCACCAAGATCTACTTCTATTGTAAATTTTTTAATTATACCTTCATTTTTTAGTTTCTCAATTCTTTTTCTTACTGCTGCTTCTGATATTTTTAATTCTTCAGCAATTTTTGTATATGGTGTTCTACTATCATTTTTTAAAATTGATAATATTTTGAGGTCAATATCATCAATATTTTTCATATATACTCATTTCTTAAACATATCTCTTATTTTTTTTGTCAATATCTTTTTTAGTTAGTTTAATAATAATCTAATGGGAATATAATTGTCAGAAATATGGAAAAGATCTATTACTTTTAATATAGATATACCATTTGAGAATTTATCAGAATTATTAGATTATATTATTGATAATTTAGAAAGAATGTCAAATATTATCCATATTAGTAAGTCTACATTAGAAGATAGTGCTATTATACAATTCAGATTATTAATTGATAGTAATCCTATTGATATTCAAATAAAATTTTATAAGAATAAAGTAGAAGTTTTTTATGCTCCACAACTTAAAGATCTTACAGAAAGAGATTATAGAGTAATTGATTTAGAAATTGAAAAATTATTAAGATCATTTATTATTAAGAAAGAAAGTAGTTCTTTATTTCTTGTATTTTCTCCAAAAATGGAATTAATTCCAAAAAGTAAAGAAAGAGGTATTAAAAAAATAATTTCTTCTATTATATTCGGTAATTTTATTTATTTATTTGTGATTATATTATTATTTGGTATTTTAATTTATCAAATATTTGAAATGTTAACTCCAATAATATTAGTATTAATTCAGTTTATCATACTTATATTTGCAAATAATTTAATTCTTTATCGTGGAGAATTTGAAATATCAAAAGATAATCCATCTATTCATATTGCTGAATTAAAAATGAAAAAAGAAGAACTTAATAATATTTTAAGGAAATGTTTACCAAGAATAAAAGAAATAAAAAAGGAAATTTATGATAATACATTAGCTTTAGGAAAAGAATTAGATCCAGAAATTATAAAATCTATACTAAGAAAATATGAACAAATTTGTATACCTGAATCTATAAACATAAAAGTTGTTAATATCTATAAAATTATTGAAAATTTAGCTTCTAAATTTAAATTTTCAAAATTACCAAGAATTACTTTATTAAATGTACTTTCTCCAAATGCTGCAGCAACAGGAATTTCTTCAAGAAGATCTGCAATATTAATAACTAGTGGATTAATTACATATATGAATGAAGAAGAAATAGAAACTGTTATTGCTCATGAATTTAGTCATATTAAAGCAAGAGATCCTTTAACTTTAATGTCTCTTGTGACCATTGAATATTTAACAAGAGTTTATATTATATGGCCTAAAATGGCATCATTAGGATTATTTTTTGATATTTTATATCTAATTTTTTCATTTACAGTATTATTTTTTGTAGCAAAATTTTTAGAAGCTAGAGCTGATCTTGATGCTGCAATTATAACAAATAAACCAAAAGCATTAGCTTCAGCTTTAAGAAAAATAGGTCTATTAAAATATCAATCACATATATTTGAAATTGTAAATATTGAAGAATGGATTAAATGGGATCCCCATCCTCCATTATATTATAGAATAAAAGTACTTGAAAATCTTGAAATAATGAAAATAAAAAATACATTTATTTCTGCTATTATTGGCTGTATAAAAGGATTTTTTAATTCTTTTAAAAGTAAATATTAAAAAGTAATTATATTCATTTCATCATTTAGTATCATTAAATATGCTCCATTATCCAAATCATATACATTTTTTGCAGAAAAAATTGTTAATACTTTATTATTATGATTCCATTTATATCCTTTTATTACTGATTGATGACTTCTTATTAAATATTTTACATTTAATTTATTTAATACTAATGAAGTAATATCAGGACCAAATATAACTCCTGCTCCTCTATTTGATGGAATTATACCATTAATATTATCAGAAGGATCACTCCATAGTATAATCTCTAAATCTTCTTCATTTGGTTCTATTAAACTATCTATTGTTATTTTATTAGATATTCCACCATGTAATAAAAGTGCAAAATTATTAATTATAATAGCTATTGGAAGTTTATTATATAGATCAACTAAACTATTATAAATCTCTCTCCATTTTTCTCCATATTTTTCTTTTAAATACCATGGAAAATCATGAGGATAAAATGATATAAGATCTGGTGCTTCATGATTTCCTCTTAATAAAAATACTTTATCTGGATATTCAATTTTTAATTCAAATATTCTTTCATAAACTTCTATAGGAAAAGGACCTCTATCAGCATAATCTCCAAGGAAAATTATAAATTCTGTTTCTATTCTATCTAATATTTTATTTAAAGAGAAAAGATCTCCATGTAAATCTCCTATTACTGTAATTGATGATTTTTTTAATCTGATAAACTTACCTTCTCTTATTGTTTTTTCTTTTTCTATTGCTTTTTCTACATTTTTAATTAAGTCAATCATATACAAATAATAATAAAAAGTATCTATGATATAAATAAAACTATTTATTGCAATAATTTCTTAAATAACATATATTACAGATTTTCTTTTTACAAAATTTCTTTACATAATTATAAACAAAAGTTTGAAACCATCCTGTTAATCTTCCTAAATCCTTTCTAAGCTTATATTCTATACATGAAGTTAATTTACAATTATCACATTCATTTATTAAACAATATTTTTTATTTGGTTTATTATAATCTTTATAAATTTTAAGATTTCTAATAAAAATTTCTAAATTAGAATCTATAGGAGCATAACTTGTATCTAATAATACATGTAATAAATAAGAATATAATACTTTAGGACCAATACCTTTACAAATAAGTAATTTTCTAGGATTAATAGTTTTAGATAAGATTAAATCTCTAATATCTAAGTAATAAGATAATAATCTAGGCAAATCTTTAATTTGATAGCTTTTTGTTATTTTTAATAATTTAGAAATATCTTCTTTTGCTATTATACTTAAATCTTTATAATTTTCCATAAGTATCTTTAACCATTTAATAGTATTAATATGATAATTTGTTCTTCTAGATAAAATTATAGAAGTAAATATAGCTAAATCATCAAGAGGTGAAACACTAAGACTAAAATTTGGATAAATTTTTAATAAATTTAATATTATTGATTTAAAATTATCAGAAACTTCATTTATATAAGACCATGGATTAAACCATAAACCTAAAATATATTTAGCATATTCTAAGCATTTCAAATTATTATGAATAACAATATATCTATTTTCTATTCTTTTAATAATAAGATTAGAACAAAATCCATATTTTTTAATTATTAAATCTTCTCTTATATCAAAAAGAGGCATAGCAAAAGAAGGATATAATAAGAATTCTAATTTCATTGGAGATTCTACTTCATAAAATTTCTTCAAATTTATCTCCTCATTTTTTCAAAAAAATTAAATTTTACTTAAATAATATTTCTTTTGTGTATTATACAGGATCTGCATATTTACCATTACATTCAGGACATGCTCCTAATTGGTTAATTAAACGTATGAAAGCTTTAGCTCAAAGTATTACTACTATAATTATTAATGAATATGGAAGAAAAGAATTTTTAAGGAGAATTTCTAATCCATATTGGTTTCAAGCATTTGGATGTGTTTTAGGATTTGATTGGCATTCTTCTGGATTAACTACTGTTGTTACAGGAGTACTAAAATCTAGTATAAATTATGAAGAAACTGGTATGGCTATTTGTGGAGGTAAAGGAATAAAATCAAGAGCTACACCTGAAGAAATTACTACTATAGGAGAAAAACTAGGATTATCTACATCAAAAATTTCTAAATTAGTATATGCAAGTAAAATATGTGCAAAAGTAGATAATGCAGCAATTCAAGCAGGATATCAACTTTATCATCATGTTTTTATTCTATCTGAAGATGGAGAATGGGCTATTGTACAACAAGGTATGAATCCAAAAAATAGACTTGCAAGAAGATATCATTGGTTATCAGAAAATCTTAATAGTTTTGTAATAGAACCACATAAAGGAATCATAGGTTATAAAGAAGATAAAGTATTAAATATGATAGCAAAAGAATCTGAAGGTTGTAGAAAAGTATCATTAGATATTGTTAAAGATAGATCATTAAGAAAACATATTGTTGAAGTAAAATCAGGTCAAAGATCTATATTAGAATATACTAATAGTAATATTTTAGTAATGCCATGGCATATAAATTGGAAGGCTTTAGAAAAAGCTTATAATATTCAACCAAAAAATTATGAAGAATTATTAGCAATTGAAGGTATTGGTCCAGGTACTATAAGAGGTCTTGCTTTAGTATCTGATATAATCTATGGAGAATCTCCAAGTTGGAAAGATCCTGTGAAATATTCTTTTGCATTTGGAGGAAAAGATGGTGTTCCTTTTCCAATATTGAGAAAAGAAATGGATGAAGCTATAGAATTTTTAAGAATTGCAATAGAACAAGCTAAAATTAATGAAAAAGAAAAATTAAATGCTCTTAAGAGACTTAAATGTATTCTAGATGATAGTAAGATATAATTTTTATAATAAATTTTTAATAAAATAATTTTTATAATGGATAAAAAATATTATCCAATAGGCTTAAATATAACTTTTCTAATTTTTCCATCTACGGAGGGAAATTTGTGAAGGAGGTAGCTTCTCAGCATAAAGGTGTCTGCCTTTTCAAGTACTAGAAGTACAATTGACCCCTCCAAAATATTAGAAGATTCTTTGAAAAAAATTTGTTTTAGAGTTTTAACAAATCTACAAAAGAAAATACTATTGTACATTATAGAAAATGAAAAAAGAGAAATAACACTTTCTAGTCAAGCAAAAGAAATTGCAAAAATAATGAAAATTCCAGAACCTACAGTAAAATGGAATCTTAGAATTCTCAGAGATTTAAATCTTATAGAATGTGGAAGTATAAATAACAAAGGTATTCCTATTAGATTAACATATGCTGGTTTAATTATAGCAAATAGTATAAAGGAGGGTATAAGATGAATTTAATGATCTATATAATATTGCTTTCTTTATGTTTTATATCAGTTCCAATAATTGCAGCAACAATTGGTGGATGGTATGCATACTGGGGAGCCTTAATAATTAGTATCATATGGGCTATAATATTATTAATTTTAAGAATTAAATATTGGGAGGTAGAATAATGATACCTGTATCAACACAAGAAACAGCGATTTCAACAATTATAGCAATAATATCAATGTTAGCTCTTAGTACTATTATTGGAGTATTATTCTTTAGGAAATCAAAAAATTTTGATGAATGGCTTATTGGACATAGAGATGTTGGTCCAATTGTTACAGGCTTAGCTCTTACAGCTACATGGATGAGTGGCTGGGCAATATTTGGAAATGCTGGTCTAGGCTATACTTATGGCTGGTCTGGCTCATGGCTTATTGGTATTACAAATTTAATGGGACTATCTTTATGTGTTGTTACTGGATATAGAATGCGACGTTATGTTTCACTTGGAGCAAGAACAGTTCCTGAAGTTGTTAGAGTAAGATTTGATAGTAAACTTTTACAAATTCTTACTGGCATAACAATGATACTTTTACTAAGTGTATATAGTGTTGGTCAATATAAAGCAATGGCTTCTGTTTGGCGTCTTACAACTGGAAGTGATTGGTTATTAAGTTTAACATTAACTGCAATATTATGTGGTGTATACTTAGCTCTTGGTGGTTATACTGGTACACAATTTTCATTAGCATTACAAGGTGGAATTTTCATGATTATTGGATGGATATTTGGAATATCTTCTATTATATGGGCAGGAGGTCCTGAAAAAATTGCAGAAAGCCTATCAAATGCAAACTTTGTAGCACCAGGAGGTATAGTAACATCAATATCTTTAAGTAGTTATACTGCACCTATTACTCCAGCTTCTCCTGTATATGATTGGATTGGAGTTACAGGAGCATTATTTATGTTCTTACTTATGGCAACAGGCTTTCCACATAATATTGCTAGATTCTTAGGTATGAGAAAAGTAACAAAAAGAGAATTTACTATACTAATGATAATTGTTATACTAAATTGTATTACACCATTAATGATAGGTGTAATGGGATTTGCAGCAAGAACTATTTGGGGAGCAGAATTAATGAAAATAGCTCCAGTTTATGGTGATGCTGCAGCTACACTTGTAAGTATAGCAATTGGAGGTCCTTTAGGTGGAGGAGTATTCTCTATGGCAGTATTTGCTGCTGCAATCTCAACATTAGCAGGTATGGTAATGATAATGGCAACAAATATTACAAAAGATATTATTAATAATATTGTACCAAATATTAAGCCTAATATACTTCTTATAATTTCAAGAATTTCTATAATTCCATTAATGTTAATCCCTTTATGGTGGACTTATACATCACCTCCACCTTTATTATCTGAATTCATGGCAGGATCTGCAGTAGCTCAAGCAGGAATATTCTTCTTTGTTGTAGCAGTTTCTATGTATTGGAAGAGAGCAACAAAAATTGGAGCTATATGTACTATAATCTATGGTATTATTTTTGCATTATTACATCCTTCAGTTTATGGTAAATATATTCCACCATTTAATCATTGGGGTATTTGGGCACTAACTTTAATGTTTGGTTGTGGAGCAATATACTTTATAGTAAGCTTAATTACAAAGCCATTACCAAAAGAAAAACTTGATGTTATTTTTTCAAAATAATTTTTTCTTTTTTTAAATAGAAAAGCTTAAATATATGTTATAATCAATCCTTTTACAACTGGAGGAGTATACGTGAGCTGGAGGAATTTAGTTTATTAAAAATACTTTTGTACTCTGTACTCCAGCCACTACAATTTGTACATCAATAATATCTACTTTAATAATAGGGGGTGGATTTCTTTGCAAACAAGTATAAGGAGGAGTTTAGTTTACAACCAATGAACTTTACTTCCAACCAAGCTTAGAAAAAATAGATCCAATTCTTCTTAAAAGAATTCAAAACAAGAAATTAATAGAGGCTTTTAATAGAGCAAAAAAAGTTCCTTTTATAAGAGAAAAACTAAAGCAGATGAAAATAGACTCAATAAATGGTATTGAAGATTTAGAAAAACTTCCATTTACAACAAAGAAAGATCTTATTGAATGTTTTCCATATGGAGCTTTAGCAGTACCATTAAGAAAAGTTTTAAGAATTCATACATCATCTGGAACAACAAATAAACCTATTGCTACTTTTTATACAAAAAAGGACTTAAAAATATGGTCTGAATTAATGGCAAGAGGATTTGCTTGTATAGGTGCAAGAAAAGGTGATATATTTCAAAATACTACATCACAAGGAATGTTTACTGGAGGATTAGGTTTAATTCAAGGAGCTGAAAGACTAGGTATAACAGTAGTTCCTTTTGGTTCTGGTAGTCCAGAAAGACAACTTGAAGTAATGAGAGATTTTGGAGTTACAATATTTCATGCCATTCCATCATTTGCATTACGTTTTATAGAAGTATTAGAAAATCGTGAAGATCTTAGAAAATCTCTTAAATTAAGAATAGGAATATTAGGAGCAGAACCATGGACAAAAGAAACAAGAAATAAAATAGAAGAAGGTCTTGAAATAGAAGCATTTAATAATTATGGCATGGCTGAACTTACTGGTCCTGGTGTTGCAATTGAATGTAAAGCTAAATCTGGTTTACATATATGGGAAGATCATTTCTTAGCTGAAATAATTGATCCAAAGACTGGAGAACATGTTGATATAGAAGAAGAAGGTGAATTAGTAATAACCCCTCTTTCAAGAGAAGCAATGCCTTTAATTCGTTATAGAACAGGTGATATTACAAGATTTATTGAAGGTTCTTGTGAATGTGGAAGAACTCATATAAAAATAGATTGGATTAAAGGGAGGATTGATGATATGATTAAAATTAGAGGAATAGGTCTATATCCATCTACTATAGAAAAAATAATTGCATCTCATAAAGAAACAAATGGTAACTTTCTTATTGTTTTATCTAATATTGATGATATA
Organism: uncultured Nitrososphaerota archaeon; assembly: GCA_964617245.1. Lineage (GTDB taxonomy): Archaea > Thermoproteota > Methanomethylicia > Methanomethylicales > Methanomethylicaceae > WYZ-LMO11. The sequence goes on along the minus strand of CAZTWF010000064.1, from coordinate 2,840 downwards.
ATAGTTAAAGTAGAAGTCAATAATAATATAACAAATAATACTACATTAATTGAAAGATTAAAACAGGAAATATTTGAGGAAATAAAAAATGCTATACAATTGAGAACAATTGTAGAAATAGTTCCATCTGGTAGCTTACCAAGAAATGATGGAAAAGCAAAAAGAGTATTAGATTTAAGGAGGTTGATTTAAATGTTATCTATATTAATTACTAAAATTATATCAGCTAGTGATAGAATCTTAGGAATGCTTCCAATAACATTTGCTTGTTTAGTTATACCTATTGTAGTTCAAGTAATAATATTAACATTATGGGCACTTAAATGGAAATCATCAGAAAAGGAGGATTGAGAAAATGGATATTTTAGCTATTGGAATAGCTATTACTTATTTTATTACAATTGGAATTATATCTTACTTTGGTGCTAAGAGAACAAAAACCTTAGCAGACTTTGTAGCAGCATCAGGAAGACTTGGATTTTGGACTTATGTTTTACTAATGGTAGGTTCTGTAACAAGTGGAATGACTATAATAGGTGTAGCTGGTACTAGTTTTCAAGGAGGATGGGCAAATCTTTGGGAAAGAGTATTTGGTCCACCATTTGCTCTAGCCTTTTGTACAATATTAATTGGTCATAAATTATGGAACTTAAGAAAGAAATTCCAAATATTAACAGTACAAGATTATTTTGCATTACGTTATGAAGATCCTAAAATAATTAGAATGATTGCAGGTATAATTTCAGCAACTACATGTTTTGCATACTTAATAGCTCAATATACTGCTATAGGTATAGTAAGCGAAGCTATACTTGGAGTTCCATATTCTTTAGCATCATTTATTGCCTTAATTGTAGTAATAGGATATGTAATGACTGGTGGAATGTTTTCAACAGCTTGGACTACATTTTTACAATCAATTTTAATTATTCTAATAATCTTCATTAGTACTCCAATAATAATAAATTGGATAGGTGGATGGATTGTATTTAATGAATTAATTTCTCAAGTACCTATATTACAACAAGCCATAAGAGGAGTATCATCAACTTATCTATTTGCTCCATTCTTAGACAAACCCTTTGGACCAGCTAATATTCCATTAGTTGGATGGGCTTATAATTTAACATTATTTGGTATTACTGTACCATTAGGTTTAATGGTAGCTCCTCATATTGTAAATAATGTACTTTGCTTTAAAGATTCTAAATGTATTAAATGGGGTCCTTTATTAATGTATATTATTTGTGTTCCATTAATATTATCTACATCACTTATTGGTCTTGCTGCTAGAGTTGCATGGGCACAAGGTAAATTAAATATTTCATCATTAATTCTTGAAGGTGGTGTTACAGTAGCATGGAATGATATGGCATTTCCAACAATAGCAAAAGCAGCTCTACCTTATGGTCTTCTAATACTTTTATTACCATGTGTATTAGCTGCAGTAATGTCTACTACTGATAGATTACTAGTAACTGCTGCAAGTAATATCTCATATGATGTAATTAAAAATGCTATAAGACCAACAGTTTCAGATAAAGGAATAAAATGGATAAATAGATTAGTAGTTTTAATAGTAGGAATAACATCATGGTGGCTTTCATTAACACCACAACCAATGTTAGCATGGTTTATATGGGCTGCACTTGCAATAATGGTAAATTGTTTCTTCTGGCCAATAATAGGAGGTTTATACTGGAAGAGAATGAATAAACATGCAGCAAGATGGTGTATGATAATTGGCTTTATTACTACATTATTATCATTTGCTATATGGGGAAAAAGTATTATAATTCCTGACATATTAGCAGTTTATACAGTAGTTCCTGGCTTTATAGCAAGTACTTTAACTGTAATAATTCTTTCCTTTATAACAAAGCCACAATCTGAGGAAATATTAAAGAAAATGTCTACAGGACTTTTCCTAAGAAACAAATAATTTTTTTATTATTTTTTTTATTTTTTTCTTATGATAAATTTATTTATAATTGGTCCTGCAGGCTCAGGTAAAACAACTCTTACATACTCTTTTGGTAAATGGCTTGAAAAAGAAGGATATAATGTAGGATATATAAATTTAGATCCTGGAGTAGTTATATTACCATTTATTCCTTCTTTTGATATAAGAGAAATAGTTAATATAAATGAAATAATATTAAATGAAAAATTAGGACCTAATGGTGCTCTTATAAGAGCTTGTGAAATCATAGAAGATAATCTATCAAAAATTATTGATAAAATAAATAGTATGAATTATGATTTTGTACTTATAGATACACCAGGACAAATGGAATTATTTTTATTTAGAGAAATGGGACCACTTATTTCATCATCTCTTAATGGAAGAAAAGCCTCAATATTTATAATAGATCCATTATTTATGAAAAGAAGAAATGATTTTATTACATTAAAATTATTAGGAGTTGTTGTTGAATTGAGATTGGGAATTCCTTCTCTTGAAATTATAAACAAATGTGATTTATTAGAAAAAATAATTCCTTCTAAAATTGAAACAGGAATGCTAGCTGGTTTAGCAGAAGAAATTAATATTATTGTAGAGAAAATTGAAAAGAAAAAAAGAACAATTATGGTTTCTGCAAAGAATAATATTGGATTATTAGAACTTTATAATGCTATAAATGAATTATTTTGTGTATGTGGAGATTTAACATAAGAATTCCTCTATAAAATTTATCTATTTTAATAATTATAAATTATATTAGGGAACAATATGGCTCAATTATCCTCACCTCAAAGAGAAATCATATTAGCATTAATTGAAATTTATGAACAGAAGAAATCATTTGTAAAAAGTAAGAGATCGGAAGAGCGTCGTG
>CAZTWF010000063.1:0-4002 GCA_964617245.1 uncultured Nitrososphaerota archaeon | reverse complement strand
AGGAATTATTGGACCAAATGGTGGAGGAAAAACTACTCTTATTCTTACAATTCTTGGTCAAATACCTAGATTAAGTGGAATTATAAAATTATTTGGAAAAAATATTGAAGAATTTAATGAATGGGAGAAAATTGCTTTTATTCCTCAAGATGCAATAAATTTTGATAATAATTTTCCAATAACAGTAAAAGAATTTGTTTCTCTTGGAAGATTGGGAAGAAATAAAATTGGAAAAAGACTAAATAAAGAAGATTGGGAAGAAATAAATAATATATTAGAATTTATGGGAATTTCTAATATTGCAAATAAAAGAATAGGAGAAATTTCTATTGGACAAAAACAAAGAATGTTTTTAGCTATGGCATTAGTTAGAAATCCAGAATTAATAATATTAGATGAGCCAATATCTAATGTAGATCCTATTACTCAAGAGAAATTCTATAAAAAACTTTCAGATCTTAATTATAAAGAAGGAAAAACAATATTAGTAGTATCTCATGATCTTTCTGCAGTATTTTGTAGAATGAATAAAGTAATATGTGTTAATATAGATGTTAATATTGCAGAAATTAAAGAAAATACAGATATTCAAGGAATTGTAAGAAAAGCTTATGGTGAACATTTCTATTTTGTTTTTCATAAACATGAGTGTAAAGGAGAATTTGAAAATGATTGAATTATTAAAATATCAATTTTTTCAAAATGCAATTATTGGAGGATGTTTAATAGGAATAATATGTTCATGGATAGGATTATTTTTAGTATTAAGAAGACAAGTAATGATAGTTGATGGTGCAGCTCATACTGCTTTTGGTGGACTTGCCTTAGGACTTTTATTAGGAATTGATCCTTTTATTACTGCTTTAATAATAGTTATAATTTCAATATTAATGATAAATAAAATGAAGGCATTTACAGATTCTGCTATAGCATTAATGCTTGCAATAGGTTTTTCTATTGGATTAATAATAATAAGTATTACAAGAGGATTTAGTATTGATATATTCAGCTATTTATTTGGTTCTATATTAACAATAAGTAGAGAAGAATTAATAATTATTTCCATTGTTACTATATTTATAACAATATTTCTTTTATTATTTCATAAGGAATTAATTGCTATTACATTTAATGAAAGAAATGCAAAAATAATGGGAATTCCAGTAGATTTAATTTCTAATATTTTTAATTTAATTATAGCAATTGTAATAATACTTTCAATAAAAATTGTAGGAGTAATTCTTATAGTTGCACTTATTACTATTCCTGCATTAATAGCATTACAAATAAAAACTTCTTTTAATAATACAATTATTATTTCAATTTCTATAGGATTAATTGGAATAATTTTAGGTATATTTATTTCAGCATTATATAAATTAGCAACATCAGGTGTAATAGTTTTTACATTAGTTTTTATTTATACTATAGTTTATATTTATTCAAAAATAAAAAATATTAAAAGGGGAATATTATGATTGTAAGTATATCTATTCCTGATGAACTTTTAGAAGAACTTAATAAAATATTAAGTAAGGAATGGTATGTAAGTAGATCTGAAGTTCTTAGACATGCAATAAGAAAATATATTTATGAATATAAAGATTTAGAAAAAATAGAAGGAGAAATTGTTGCTACTTTAAGTATTCTTTATGAAAAATTCAGTGAAGAAGATATAAGACATAGATTTATAGATATAATAATAGCATTTATTCATGTTCATATTAATAATAATAAATGTCTTGAAGTAATGATAATAAAAGGAAAAGCTGAAAAATTAAGAAAAATGATTAGTGAATTAAAAACAAGAAAAAATATAGAAAATATTGGAGTTTCAATTATATATAGAGAAATATAATTGATATTTATGTTTACAGAAGAAGAATTAGAATATATTATTAAAGCTGGAAGAATTGTAAGAAATTTATTGAGTAGAATTAATTATTTTATAAAAGAAAATATAAGCTTATTAGAATTATGTGAAAAAATTGAAAATGAGATAAGAAATTCTAATGGAGAACCTGCTTTTCCATGTAATATTGGAATAGATGAAATTGCAGCACATTATACTCCTTCAATAAATGATAATAAGAAATTAAATTATGGATGTTTATTAAAAATAGATATAGGTGCACATATTAATGGATTTATAGCAGATGCTGCTATTACTATATCCTTTGGATCTGAATATAAAGAAATGATAGAAGTTGCAAAAGAAGCATTAGATAAAGCATTATCTTTAATAAGTATTGGAGAAAAGATTTCTAATATTGGAGAAATAATTGAAAAAACTATAAAATCCTATGGATATAAACCTATATCAAATCTTACTGGTCATAAAATTTCTAGATATATGATACATGCAGGAGTAAGTATACCAAATATTAGTAGTAATACATATGGAAGAATTGAGCCATGGTCTATATATGCAATTGAACCTTTTGTAACATTATCAGAAGCTAAAGGAGAAGTAATAAATGGACCTTTAGGTAATATATTACAAATAATTAAAATTAAAGGACCAAAAGATCCTAAATTAAAAGATTTCTTTGATTATTTATTTAAAAAATATAGAACTTTACCTTTTGCAAGAAGATGGATAGAAAATCAAGAATATTTAAATTTACTTAAAAAAGATAAATTAATTTATGAATATCCAATATTAATAGAAGCAAGTAGTTTTCCAGTAGCTCAAGTAGAACATACTATATTAACAACAGATAAAGAAGTTATTGTTATTACATAAATTAAAAAGAAAAGAAAAATTACTCTTCAACAATTATAGCTTGAGTTGGACATTGAGCAGTACATGCCATACAAAGTATACAATCTTCTGGTCTTTTAGGAACAGCTTTATTATTTATAAAATCAAAGACATTAGTTGGACATACTGATATACAAAGTCCATCTCCATTACATTTTTCTTGATCAACTATTACTTTTGGCATTTTTAAGACCCTATAACTTATTAATATAATTATTTTATAAAAATTTTATGGTGGTGAAATTTCACGAAGTTTTTCACTTGCAGGTATTCCAGCTATTCCCCATGATTCCTTTGGAATTTCTATAATTATAACTTCAACTGCTTCTTTTGGTATTCCTAAATCTACAAATACTTTTGTTATTCCTTCTATTGTTTTCTTTTTAGCTTCATCTGAAATTCCTTTCCAAACATAAACATTTACAATTGGCATTTTTTTACCTCTTTATTTACTATTTATTCATTTATTATTTATTTAAATTTTTGTAAAAAATGATTAATATTCTTCACATAATCTTTGGAAATATGAAAATGAATGGCCACATGAAGGACATTCTTGAGGAGGAGTATTTCCAATATGAACATAACCACATTTTCTACACATCCAAACTATTGGTTCATCTCTTTTGAAGAATTTTCCTGATTCTAAAAGTTCTAATAATTTTCTATATCTTTCTTCATGATGTTTTTCAGCTATTATTATTGCTTCTATTCTTAAAGCAATATCATTAAATCCTTCTTCTCTAGCAATTTTTGCAAATTCAGGATAAAGTTCAGAATTTTCATAATGTTCTCCATTAATAGCAGATTTTAAATTATCAATAGTACTTCCAATAATTAATGGAGCTACTGTTTCAATTTTAATTTCACTTAAATCTCCTTTAAGTTTTTGAGCTAATTCAAAAAATGTTTCAGCATGTTCTTTTTCATTCATAGCAGTTATTTCAAATATTTCTGCAATTTGTTCATATCCTTCTTTTTTTGCTATACTTGCATAAAATGTATATCGATTTCTTGCTTGTGATTCTCCTACATATGCTTTTATTAAATTTTCAAAAGTCTTCATAAAATAAAATATAAATAAATTATATTTATAGCTTACTAAAAGAGAAAATTAAAAAAACTAGAATTTTATTTAATAATTTATGTGTGTTCTTGGTAAAGATAAATTGATAGAATTAAATAAAGAATATAAAATAATAAATCCATTTAATGAAAATCAATTAGATGGAGATAGC
>CAZTWF010000062.1:0-3612 GCA_964617245.1 uncultured Nitrososphaerota archaeon | reverse complement strand
ATAACTTATTCTTATATGATTTTTTCCATATTTACCAAATGCAGAACCAGGTACAACTGCTACTTTAGCTTCTTTTAAAATTCTTTCAGAAAATATATAATCATCTATGAATATTTTTGGAAATATATAAAATGCTCCTCTTGGCTTATATGTTATAAATCCTTCAATTTCATTTAATCTTTTTAAAATATAATCTCTTCTTTTTTTGTATTCATTTCTCATATATTCAATATATTGATTACTTCTATTATCTTTTAATGCCATAGCAGCAGCATATTGAGCAAAAGAATTAGCACATGTTGCAAGATACATTTGAAATTTTACCATTTTTGATATAGTAATGGAATCTGCAACTACATATCCAATTCTCCATCCAGTCATGGCATATGATTTAGAAAAACTGAATACACTTATTACAAAATCTAAATTTTTATCTAAAGAAGCTATACTTATATGTTCATCATCATATATTAATTTTTCATAAACTTCATCACTTATTATTTTTATTTTATATTCATTTGCTATATCAAATATTTCTTCAATTTCCTTTCTTCCATATACTGAACCTGTAGGATTATTTGGAGTATTTATAATAATACATTTTGTTTTTTTAGTAATTACTTTTTTAATATCCTCTGGAATAATTTTAAATTCATTTTCTATTGATGTTTTAATTTCAATTACTTTTCCTCCTACTAATTTTGCTGTTGCAGCATGAGTTACAAAATAAGGTGATGGAATTATTATTTCATCTCCAGGATTTATAAATGTAGATAATGCTAGGAAAAAAGCTTGATTTCCTCCTATAGTTATCATTATATTATTATCTGGATCAGCATTAATATTATTCTCTTTTTTCAATTTTTCACTAATTGCATCTCTTAAAATTTTCAATCCAATATTTGGAGTATAATGTGTATATCCTTTATTTAATGCTTCAATTGCATATTCTTTTATATGATTTGGAGTATCAAAATCTGGTTCTCCAATTCCTAATGAAATAATATCTTTTTCTTTACTTGTAATTTCAAATAATTTTCTAATTCCAGATTCTTCTATTTCATCAATTATTTTTGCTATGGAATATTTCATAATATTTAGATTAAAATAAAAAGCTTTAACTTTTACTTTGAATATTATTATCTTGGATAATTATGATAAGAATAGGAATAATTGGAAAAACAAATACTGGAAAAACAACATTATTTAATGCTATTACAATGTTAAGTGCTGAAGTATCTACATATCCATTTACTACAAAAACTCCAAATATCGGAATAGGTTATGTGAAAACTCCATGTGTATGTAAAGAATTAGGAGTAAAAGATAATCCAAAGAATTCTCAATGTATTGATGGTTGGAGATATATTCCTATAGAAGTAGTTGATCTTCCAGGATTAATAAGAGGAGCATGGGCTGGTGCAGGACTTGGAAATCAATTTTTAAGTGTAGCAGCACAATCAGATGCTTTACTTCATGTTGTTGATGCATCTGGAAGTATAAATGAAAAGGGAGAAATATGTGAACCAGGTTCAGGTTCTCCTCTTGCAGATTATTTTGATATAGAAGATGAAATTATAAGATGGTATATGAAAAATATAGTAGAAAATTCAGAAAAAATAAGAAAATTAATAAAAGGAAAAGGAATGAGTATATCAGATGCATTATTTGAAGTTCTTGCTGGAATAAAAGTAAAAAAATGGCATATAGAAGAAGCATTAAAAAAAGCAAATCTAAATGAAATACCATTTGAAGATTGGGATGATGAAGATTTAAAATCCTTTGCTACTCATATAAGATATATTTCAAAGCCAACACTTATTATTGCAAATAAAATGGATATTCCTATAGCAGAAAAAAATTTTAAAGGTCTTCAAGAAACTCTTGGTGAAAAATTTGTTATTCCATGTTCAGCTGAAGTAGAATTAATGTTGAGAAGAGCAGCAAAAATGGGAGCAATAGATTATTCACCAGGAGAAGAAGGATTTAAAATAAAAGATGAAAGTAAGCTTACACCAAGACAAAAATGGGCAATAAATTATGTACAATCTAGAATTTTTGATAGATGGCTTAGAACTGGTGTTGATCAAGCATTATTTATTACAGTATTTAAATTATTGAGAATGAATGTTATTTACCCAGTGGAAGATGCAAGAAAACTTTCAGATTCAAAAGGAAATGTTTTACCAGATGCTTTTCTAATGCCACAAGGATCTACACCATTAGATTTAGCAAGAGAAATACATTCAGAACTTGCTGAAGGATTTTTATATGCTATAGATGCAATTACTGGTATGAGATTACCAAAGGATTATCAACTTCATGATAGAGATGTAATAAGTATAATATCAACTAGAAAAAGAAGATAAAGGAAGATAAAAATGGAAGAATTATTAAAAAGTGAATTAGTTTATTCTGGAAAATTAATAAAAGTAAGATTAGATGAAGTAAAACTTCCAAATGGAAAAACTTCAAAAAGAGAAATTGTATTACATAGAGGTGCAGTTGCTATTTTAGCATTAGATAATAATAATATTCTTCTCATAAGACAATATAGACATGCAGCAAGAAAATTTATGTGGGAAATACCAGCAGGAACATTAGAAGAAGGAGAAGATCCATTAGAATGTGCAAAAAGAGAATTATTAGAAGAAACTGGATATATTGCTAATAAAATTGAAAAATTAATACAATTTTATGTTGCTGTAGGTTATTGTACAGAAATAATATATTTATTTATTGCAAAGGAATTAAAAAAATTATCACAAAGAACTGAAGAAGATGAATCTATAGATGTTCATATGATTCCAATTGATAAAGCAATGGAAATGATAAAAAATAATGAAATAGAAGATGCAAAAACTATAATTGGAATATTGATGATGAAAAATGTCCTTGGATAGAATAAAAATAGCAAGAATTAGAAAAAATAGAGGACAAGGATTTGAAAGAGAAATTGTAAAAAGATATAGAGAAGCAGGATGGTGGGCTTATAGAGTAGGAGGATATAGTGCATATTTACCAGATGTAATTGCTACAAATGATGAAAAAGGAGAATTTCATGTTATAGAAGCAAAAGCAGGAACAAAAGATCATCTATATATTGAATGGGATCAAATAGAAAGAGATATAGAATTATTAAATGGCTTTAAGAGATATCCCATAAGAAGAATAATATTGGCTTTTAAATTTTTAGCAAAAAAATCTAAAAAGCCAGGAGTTTATGAAAGAAGAGAATTAAGAGAATATTTTAAAGAATTACCTAAGGAATTATGGGATAAAATTAAAGGAAAAATAATTTCATGTAATTATGAAAAAGGTTGTCCAGAATTACCAGATTTTATTCCTCCTTTTAAAAATAAAAAATAATTATTAAAATAATTATTGATTAATTATTGATCTAGTACTAATCCTTCACAATTATGTATTTCAGGTTGTATATGAATTGAGCAAAAATATTTTCCACAATAAGGACATCTAGTAGCTTCACATTCTTTAAAGCATAAATCACATTCCATATCTTTTAATTATTATATTTGATATAAATATTTTGTCTAGGATTTTTATTTTAAATTATTTAATTAAAGATCGGAAGAGCGTCGTGTAGGGAAA
>CAZTWF010000061.1:0-6197 GCA_964617245.1 uncultured Nitrososphaerota archaeon | reverse complement strand
ATTCAAAAGAACCTCCAATATTAATAGGTTGACTGTAAAATCCACCAGCATTTACTATAATATTTGCACTATATACAGTATCACCAATTCTTATGTATTCTATTTTTGTATCTACATTACCAATATTTTTAATAGTTATATATAATGTTCCATTAGTAGTAATAGTTGGTGTTCCAATAATAACTAGTGAACCTTGTGATACTGCTTTTGAGCTAATAGAAGACATCCATGCTATAGTCATTCCAGTAATAGAAAGAGCTGCTACTGTAATAAGTATAACAATTATAGGTGAAGATATATCTCCTTTTTTATTTAGAAATTTTTTCATTTTTACACCTTCCAATTATTATAGTTTTAGTGTATTTATAAAGGAGGGAAAGAAAATATCTTGATTTTATAAATCATCAAGAAATCCTTTCAAATATATACCTGAATAAGGATCATAAGCAGTAATAATAGCTTTTATTGGTGATATTATCTTCCATGTATAATTATTAATTCTTTCAATATCTACTATAATTCCATTAATAGTAATTTTAGGCTTTACTTCAGGAAGAAGAATATTATTTTCATATGTTTTAAATGTAAAAATAATAGAATATAGAATAGAAGAATATATAGGAATAATTTTTGAAGAAATAATTTTGAGTTCAACTCTATATTTATAATCTGTTGTACTTATTTCATAAAAAATTGTATCTATTATAGGCTTATACTTTATTATAGTTTTAATATAATATATCTTACCTAGTTCAAAATTATTTTTATAAAATTCTGAATATGAATAAATAGAAATATTAGCATTAAAAGGCCATGTTGTTATATTAATTGGTATAATTACTTCACCTAAGGAATTTGTCCAAAATGTATAATTATCTATTACTACTCTCCATCCAGGATTAAGACCAATTATTTTTACACCATAATAATCTTCAGGAATCTTCAAATAATTTATACGAATATAATCTATTCTTCCCCATTGTGGACTACAATATAAAGCATAACCACTTGGTCCACAGCCATAAGTATGAAAAACAATTACTATTTTATCAATTTTAGATATATTATTAGGAAATAAAGTTATAGTTATATTAAGAAAGGGATTTTCTGATTTATTACTTTTTGTTATGAAATACCAATTATCCTTTTGAATATAATAAATTAATATTTCTCCCCATGATTCATATACATAACCAGCTGCAGAATAATAATGAAAATATCCATCAGCTAATAATGATATTGAAAAATTCTTACCTATACAATTAACATTATATATTAAATAATACCATGCTTCCATTCTTGGTGATTCATCTCCATAAGGACCAGAATAATAATGTAATGAACTTTCATAAAATTTAACATAGCCATCACTTGAAGAAAATAATGGTGTAGCTCCACCAGTTACAAGATTATATGAAAAACTCCATTCTTCTAAGGAATTACATTCACTTCCTTTATATGATTGTTGAAGTTGTATATTAGTATTAGATTTTATAAGATTATTATCAGAATATATTAATATATCATTCCAATCTATAATTCCTGAATATTTTACTAAAGGATGTAAATAATCTCTACTTATTACAATTATAGAGCCTTCAAAGGGTTGAGGAATTTCAATTGGTGATATAATAATATCAGAGCCATTGCTAATTATACTCTTTTTTAATGAATTATTTTGATAAATATTTATGATATCATTTTCTGGAATTCCTTTTATTGTTAATCCTATATCACCATAATATGTAATATTTACATTATCAAGATATACATAAAAAGAATAATAATAAGAACCTGAGGAATACCAATTAAATTTTATACTAGTAATAATTTGAGGTTCATTAAAGCTGATATTATATGAAAGAAAATACCATTGTTGATTTGATATATCAAAATCATCAATTATATTAAAATAACTTCCATTTAATAATTTAAGAGAGATCCCTTTAAAATAACATCCAAAAGTATTTCCAAAATATTTGTAAAATCTAGTATTAAAGCTAATATTAATTGAAGTACAATATATAGAAACATTTCTTTCCATCCATGGAGACCATGATGAAAAGCCGGTATTTACTGCTCCACAATATTCATAAAGTAATGATTCTGAACAACCAAATGAAACATATTGATATGAATTCAATTGACCATTTAATCCATTCCAATTATCTATTGAATCACATGAATCAAAAATTGAAATAATTATTGGTTCATTTTGTATAGATGAAAATATACCAGTATCATATATAATAGTAGCATTTGCATAAAATTTATCTTCATAAACATATGTAGAATTTATTAAGCCTACTAACATTCCATCTATTTTATTTGAATAAGAAATTTCATTTCCATGTATATTAGAACTTATATTTTTAATTACATTTCCATTATTATCTAATAAATACCAATCTCCAGCAGATAATCCTGAAATTTTAAAATCAGAAATTAATGATTTTAAAATAATTTTATCAATATTTACCCAATATTCATAATCAGAATATGGTTGAATATTATTATATTCCCATATATAAAATCTTATTTCAATTTTTGAAGGTTCTGTATATAATTTACCAAAAGCCATAATAGTTGTTCCATTATCATATGAAAAATATGCTCCAGTTGAATTTTGCCATAATTTACATTGTATAGAATATGTATTAAGAGTTTTAATTACTTCATTATTATAAAAAGATACTTTAATTTCTTTAATATAATAATCTTGAGTTATTGTAAAGGAAAATATTTTAACATTAGAAGAATCATATAATGATATACTAATGTAAAGAGGAGGAGCTCCTGCTACTCCATTAGAAGTTGCTCTTCCTATAGTTATAGGAATATATAATTCAAATTCTCTTCCTATTGTATTAAATTCCTTCCATATTTTAAAATCATAAATAGCTCCTCCTATACTATGAAACCAATTATGCCATTGTAAATATCCATTTGAAGTTATACCACACCATAAATATCCCCACCAACAAGGACATATTCCAGAATAAGACCAATTATTATTAATTGCCCATTGATCTGCATAAGTATAAGGTGGATTTGAAAATTCTTCTATAATATTATCACAATCAATATAATTTAATTCTTTAATAATACTTTTAGATTTACCTAAGGATAAAATAGCATTTTCTCCACTATAATAAGTAACATAACTTGAATTTGAAATTAATAAAATAATCATAGGTAGAATTTTAAGGAATAAATGAATAAATATCACCTCCAAATATATCTGTATTAATCCATGCTATTGGATACCATAGAATTATTCTTCCTGTAAAAGGCATATCTGAAGGATTTAAAACTAAAAATAAAGAAATTAGATCTTTTACTTTAATTGATTTTAATTCATTTTCTTGAAATATTTGAATTAATGAAAGTTGAGGTAATCCATATATAAATATTTGTGAAAATCCTTGAGGTGGAGACCATGAATTAATAGTTATAGTAAAATCTTGATTAATTGTATAATTATAAGATGATGAAATTAATAAATTATATTCATTAATTTTCTTATAAATTATTAACCATCCATTTTTTATAAAATTATTATTTATATTTACGTAATTTCCATTTGAATAACCTAATATATTGAATTTATCATCTGTTACTACAACTAAATAATTCATAGGAAGATTATTTATAATAATATAATTTCCTTCTGTTCCATTTAATAATTTTATAATAGAATTTGATGGAAAATTATATGGAATAGAATAACCTTCTCCTGTTCCATTTGGTATTTCAATAAATTCATTAATATTAGGATAAGATAGAATAGTATTAATATAATCATCTACTGATTTACTTAATATTGCATTAAATAATAGAGATTTAATTATTTGTTTTTTAATTATAGAATAATCATTTTCTTCTATAGATATTATAATTGGTATTGTATTAATAATAAGAAAAGAAGAAACTAGAATAATTACTATAATTAAAGAAGTAATAGTAAAAGTAAATCCTTTTTTAGAAATTAACATAAATCTTCACTGATTTATCTATTTCTTTAGAAATTTTTACTAAATGTATTCCAGCAGGTATAATAAAATCATTAATTTTAATATTATAAGTAATAATAACTAAATTATTTTCTATTGTTATATTTGAAATTATATTCATAGGATCTGAAAATTCAAAAACATAAGAATAGAAATAAATAGTATTATTAATACAAATAATGGAATTTGGCTCATTTATTAATATTGTAATAGAAGTTCCAGGATTTGAAGCATATATTTCTTCTATAATCATATGAATTATATTTGATGAAGGAATTTTATTAATAGATGAAATAAACATTATTGACTTAATAGCAATTAATGTAGTTATTAATATGAGAAATGAAGTAAGAATAATAACATTCATTGGTAAGGAAATGCCTTTTCTCTTCATTATATCACCTAGAGATAATTAATATTACTATACAAGGATTAGGAATTCCTTGATAACCACTTAGAAGATATGATTGAGAAGAAATTGTATTTTTTTCATTAAATAAAGGTGAAGAATATATCCAAATTAAATTCCAATCTAAAGAATATACTTTTATACAATAGCCAATATTAGGTAAAATATTATCAAGAAAATAAGATATTTTATCTATATCTTTATTATAAATACAAGAAGCTAAAATTCTATTAGAATCTAACCAAATTAAAATATTATCCAGACTTTGAGATTCTTTATTTGATTTTATTGAAGAATAAGGAATAGATGTTACAATAATTGATATTCCAATAAATAAAATTAAAAATGCAAATATTACATCATAAACTATTGTTATTCCTTTTTTATTTATTTTATTTTTCATTTTACCTTCACCTCTAATTTTATAGCATTTCCATTATCTAAGATTATAAATCGATAAGCTCTTCCCATTTCATTATTTATTTCAATTCCACTTGTTTTATTCCATAATACTAATAATTCTTCATTTTTTATTGAAAAACATGTAATATTTATATGAAAAGAAGTATTTTCTAAAAATTCATAATTTATTAATGAATTCCATGAATTCCATGAATCATAAGATATTCCATTTTGAATTAATATAATTGAAGCTATAATAGAAGCAATAGAATCTTTTATTGAAGAAAATTGATTATCTATATAATATGAACATAAAATTGATGTTGTAAAAATTACAATAGAAAAGGCAATTATAAAAATAGACATTACAATAGCCATTTCTAAAGCTTGATCCATTATTTCACCTTTATAATTTGAATTATACCATTTGGATATGCTGTTATATTTAATGCTAAAATAGTAGTATGTATAGGTGTAATAGATATAGAAAGAGGAATTTCAATTGTATAATTAATATTTCCTACGTATACATTAATTTTATTTTCTTCAGTTATTAATAATATAGATTGACTTAATAAAATAAAAGAAGAAGATTCTTTTCCTTTAATTTTAGCATTTGCTAATGAAAAAAGAATATTTTCAGTAATAGTATAAGCAATAGATTTTGCTGATGCAAATTGAAAACTTTCTATAATATTTTTTCCATAATAATATGTATAAAAAGAAAATAATGTAGAAATAGATAACATTGATCCAATAAGTAATATACGTATAATAGGTTTTATCATATTTCTCAAATTAATTATATTAAGAGAAAATTTAAACTAGGAAAATTGTAATAATTGAATTGATTTATGAATTATAATAATTTTGATTTTTTCTCCAGCTTGAGCTAAAAAAGAATTAATTGGTTTTTCATCAATATAAAAAATGAAAAGTCCATCTTTATTTATATTTCTTGAAAATTCTATTGTTTTAATATCACTAATTTTTTTAATAATATTAAATATTCCTGATGAAGAAAATCCTTCTTCAATTGATATTATTGATAATTTAATAATATAGGTTTTTACATTTAATTCCTCTGTAATAATAATATCTATATATGGCTTAGGAATAATAATAGTTCCTTCTTCTGATTGAATAATATCTATTTTATTATTATAATATGGAATACTTAATGATAATTTTGATATTAATAATGCTGTTTTATTAATATTAATAAAATAATCTCCTTCTGGAAGAGAAAGCTTAATAATAAAAGGATTAATTTTAATTGATTTCATTATAAAATTTCCAGTAGAAACTCCATAAACAATACTATTTTTATCTAATAATAATAATTCAATTATTTCTATAATTTTATTTTGAAT
>CAZTWF010000060.1:0-4655 GCA_964617245.1 uncultured Nitrososphaerota archaeon | reverse complement strand
GCAGCGACGGACCTTACTCGCGCAAGGGCCGTTGGGGTTTTTTTAGAAATTTTTTTAATTTTAATATTTAATTAATTTATTGAACCATTTCAGCTACAGCATATCTTTTGGCCACTCTAGTTACTTTAATTTTTATATGATCGCCGACTTTTGTATTTGGAACAAATATTACAAATCCTTCGATACGAGCAATACCTTCTCCACGTCTACTTAATTCCTTTATATCAACTTCATATTCTTCTCCTTCTTTTACTGGCTTCGGACCAAAATTCGTTTTCTCGTACTTTTTTCCAAACTTTCTGTAGCCTTTATTACGATATCCCACGTTCTTCCCTCCTTAAAGTCTTTAGTGCCTACCTCCTTGCTCAAAATTTGAGCATAGGTTCCCAATTTGGGCAATCAAGGGGGTGGCTTCTCCTCTCATCAATTGACCGATTCTAATTATATGAATCGGCAATTTGATATTAAAGAAATAACATATAAATCTTTCTATTTTATGAAATACTTTCTACTTCTTCATATAATTTCTTTAATTGTCTTTTATACATTTCAATTATTTCATCAGTAGTTGTAGCATCTTCAGGTTTTTTATCATATCTCCATTTTCCAGTAAATCTTGGAAAACGAATTGCTAAACCTGTACCTTTCTTTATTGCATTTAATCCACAAGTATGCACTGGAGATAATGTTATTTCAGCTCCAATAATTTCAATAACAATAGCTGGTAAAACCCAAACATCAGGAGTTATTTTAGATTCTACTCTTGCATGTTTATGTGGAATTATATAAGGAGCTAATATATCTCGCATATTCTTTATTTCTTCATCACTAAATCCAGTTGCACATTTACATACAGTTTCAAAAGTATCATTTTTATCATTATAAGCAGCAAGAAGTAATGAGCCAATACTACCAGCTCTTCTACCGGTTCCCATAAATCCTCCAACTATAACTAAATCAACAGTATCTATCATTTCACTCTTATAATCACGTTTATATTTTATCCAAAGCCATCCTCTTGCTCCTGCTCTATATATTGATTCTGAAGAAATAGATTTTACAACAAGTCCTTCACATCCATTTGAAATAGCTTCGTGAAGAAACATTTCTAAATCTTCTACATTTTCAATTATTTTTTGTTCAGCAAGTTTTACTTTATCATTTTCTTTTACAACTTTACTTAAAAATTCTCTACGCTTAGTATATGGACTTAATGTAAAATCTATATTATCAGCATAAATTATATCAAATAATCTTACTGATGCAGGATATTTTTTCATTGCCTCTTCAATATCATATTTTCTTCGTCTATGCATTAATTCTTGAAAAGGTAAGAATTCATTAGTATCAGGATCAATAGCAATTATTTCTCCTTCTATAATATAAGAATTTAAGGAAATACTATTTGAAACAAATTCTATTACATCAGGATAGTGATGTGTAATATTTTCAAGTCTTCTTGAAAATAATACAATCTCCTTATCATTAATTTTATGAATTTGTACACGTTCTCCATCATATTTATACTCAACTGCACATTTGCCATTCATTTTTTCTAGAATCTCAATAGGATCAGAAAGACGTTCAGCTAACATTGGTCTTACAGGTATACCTGGCATTGGTTTTATTTCTTTTAGTGCATTTATTCCCTGAGTTGCTAAAGTCTTAGCTACAAAACCTAAGTCACTTCTAAGATTATAAGCTCTTTCAACAATAGGTCTAGCTTCTTTTGATCCAACATAAGTAATTGTTAAGGCATCTAATATTGTCATATCAGCAACTCCAAGTCTAAGAGTACCATTTACTGTACGTACTATATACATTGCTTCTATTGGAGAGGAATCTCTCAAAAGATCAGATAATATACGAATTTTTTCTTCTTGAGAGCCTGGACCTTGAGCTTTTGCAATTCTTTCTAAATCTCTATAAACTCGTTCTACTGTAATTGGTTCTTTCTTTTGAGAAAAAGAAAATAAATCAAGTGTTACTTGTTTTTTACCCTTAGAAAGAAGAATATTAGCAACTTTACCTAAGTCACCTGTAGTTTTATAAAGTTGTTCAACCTCAGATTCCTTAACTGTAGCAGCTTGAGCAATACTTCTCATAATCATTTTATCTCCCATTCCTAATTCCAAAGGAATAAATTCAGGAAAAATTCTTCCTTGAGTTAAATATACAACTTTATCAATTAAATCTGAGGGACATCTACTAAATAATCCTACTAATAAATCAGTAATCTCCAATCTCTTTGTTGTTTGTCCAATTCTTTCATAAAAATCAACAAGTTCACTATATTTCAATTTATCACCAATATTATATATTTGAAGTTTCTTATATAAAATTATAACAGATTAATGATATAATTATGGTGGAAAAATGTCAGAAGAAGATGTTAAAAATTTAGCTGAATTAAAAAAAGATTTAGAAGAAAAAATTATGAAAATAGAAAAAGAATTAACATTATTGAAAACATCACTTAAGCTTGTTGATGAGGCACTAGCAAAGATAAGTTTTAAACCTGCAAGTAAAATTATAGAAGAATCTGAAGAAAAAATTCCAGAAGAAGTTTTTGAAGAAGTTTTTCAAATAAAATCTAAATCTGGAGAAGATTTAGGAAATATTTATGTAGGAAAAAATATGATTAAAATAGTTCCAAGACAAGATTTAGGATTAACTGTAAAAACTTCTCCTTTTCAATCTTTCTTTATTGAAAGAGTATTAGAAAAAATGAAGAAAAAAGATGAAGAAGATGTTATACGTAAGAAAAAAAGTCCAGAAGAAGTTATAGACTATAAAGTAGAAACTGATGGTGATCTAATAAAAGAAATAATTATTAGAAATATAAGTGATGAGACAAGAATTAGAGAGATTAGAAGTGTTGTACGCTGGACTTTTGAACGTATGTTAGAAAAAACATCAAAAAATATGTAAATTTTTAAATTATGATTTATCATAGCTATTTTTATAGTCAAATTATTAATAAAAGAGACCTAATACTTTCATGAATATTATATTACCATAAATATATATATTATTAAAAATAAAAATTAGATATCTATAAGTGAGAAAGAAATGGATGTATTTGAGTGTATAGAAAAAAGAAGAAGCATAAGAAAGTATAAGAATATTCCTGTAAAAGAAGAAGATTTAATGAAGATTTTAAAAGCTGGTATACTTGCACCATCAGCTGGAAATATTCAACCTTGGGAGTTTATAATTGTTACAAATAATGAAACAAAAGAAAAATTATGTGAAGCAGCTTTAGGTCAATATTGGATGATGTATGCATGGGTTATAGTAGTAGTATGTGCTAAGGAATATGAGTCTGAATCAGTTTATGGATTTAGAGGAAAAACACTTTATTGTATACAAGATACTGCTGCTGCAATAGAAAATATGTTATTAGCTGTAACAGCATTAGGATATGGTTCTTGTTGGGTTGGTGCTTTTGAAGAAGAAGAAGTAAGAAGAATATTAAAAATACCACAAGGTGTAAGACCAGTAGCATTAATACCAATTGGAGTGCCAGCAGAAAGACCAATGCCTAGAAATAGAAAAGATATCTTTTCAGTAATACATTTCGAATCTTATAAAGGATTAAGATAGAAATAAAACTAATGATTAATATTAATAACCATAATGGAAATTCATAAATTGGATATATAGAATGCTCTTCTATCCATGTTATATTATAACTATTCATTATATTCTTTATCTTAAAATAATCATTGATATAATCTATAGAATTAATACGCATATACTCAAATGTAGTCTGTTTTGAAAAAGCAGATCCAGTAATATGGTCTATCAAATTTCTACTTCTAATATAATTATTTATAAGATAGACTCCTTTGAAAAAAGTTAAATCTACAGGAAACCAATCACCTAAAGAATCTTTTGGTAAATAAATCATTGCCCATCCATGCCAAACTACATTATTTAGAATAAATATCATATTATCATGTTCATCTGTAATCTTACTTCCAGGAATGTATATTGCACCTATGGAAGTATATGATGGTATTCCTAAGATTCTGCAGAAAAGAACAAATAAATTTGCTTGATCATCACAATCTCCATTCTTATTGTAATATGTACTTAATAATTCTTGAGGATAAATGAGACTAGAATTATATTTTATATTCCCTTCAAACCATTCTAAGATTTTTAATATTATTGTAAGTGTATTATTCTCAGTTCCTTTAATAGAATATACAAGTTTTGAAATTTCTTCTAATTCTCTATTTGATAAATTCCATATACCAGTTAATGGATATTTTTCAGAAAGATATTTTGGTATATTATCAATATCACTTATTCCAGAGATATCAAAATCTCGATTTTTAATTTTAATTAAAAAAGATAATGATAATGATAATGATTCATTTGTTTTAATTAGCTGATCTGTAATAATTTTTATCCATGGATTCCCATCAATATCTGAATATATTTTAAATAATACTTGTGAAGAATTAATTAATACATTCTCTAATGTTACTTCTTGATAAGTTGTATTAGGAAATATATTTTGATTTAATAAGTAATAATAAGGAGAATCTATCATATTAGGAAAAAGAGTTTCTCCTTTATTAATTAATGTTATTGTAATATTATATTGATAAGCAATAGGAGTTATTAATAATAATAAGGGAATA
>CAZTWF010000059.1:0-30649 GCA_964617245.1 uncultured Nitrososphaerota archaeon | reverse complement strand
GATGGGTGTATTTCTGTAGGTCAAATTGCTGTAGCATTAAACTGTGATTAATTTATAATTTAATTAATTTCTTCTTTTATTTTCCTATTAACTAAGTATATTCTATTAATAAGATTAATTGTTTAAATTTTGAATAAAATAGATCAAGAGCTTAAGATGATTCTTTTTATTTACTTTTTGTGATTTTTAATGTGATTTTTATCAATATTATTATATGTGATATAAAATACTACCTAATAAAATCATTAAAATCATTATAATTATTCCACCTTTTTTTACTTTTTTAATACTTTCATCAGTTATTTTCCAAAGTCTTTCTAATCCCTCATCACCTAAGAAATGCAAATTTTTTAGAGTTATTTTATAAAATTTTATAGAACATTCTTCTTTTTTAGTATCTGCATCTTTTACTAATTCCAATACTTTTCTAATAATAATTTCCTTATCAATATTTTTTCCTATTGGCATATATCCTTCTTTTGATTTCCATCCTACTACTATATGTGTATCAGTTGTTGCAACTTCTGAATTTTCATATCCTTCTTTTTCTAATACATTTATTATTTCTTCTCTTAATCCTTTTATCATATTATTTCCATCAAAAACTACATAAGCTGTTTTTTGTCCTTCTACATCTACTACCATTGCCATTATTCCTGCATCTCCAAATCCATCATAATATGAATAATTTTCAATTTTTGAACTTGAAAATCCTATTAATGCCTTATTATATTTACAATTTTTTAATTCTTCAAGACATTCTTCTAATGCTTCTAGAATATTTTTTTCATCTTCTTCTCTTATATCAATATATGATGTATCTATTGCATTATGTGCATCTACTATAATTCCATCAGAAAAACCCTTTTCAATTATTTTTTTCATACAAATATCATTAATTCTTTCTGGAAGATCTTCTGTTGGTATAGGAGCCCTACTTATCACAATTAATGGAATATTATTAAATATTTGACAAGTAATAGTGATATCTCCTTTCTTTTTTCTTATAGACTTTGATACTATACTATAATTATCATAATTATGCTCAATTGATAAAACTGAATCAATTATAGCTTCACATTCTTTTGAAGATATTAAATCTTTTTCATGATTTGATGGTGAATGAAAAATTATAGGTATGATTCCTTTTTCCTTAAGTCTCATTGCTAATTTACTAGGCAACTCACTACTTCCAACTTTTTTAAAAGGTCCAAAATGAATATTTGGTACTATTATTCTTCCAGAAATATTCTTACCTTTAAAATCAATAATTCTGATATCTGCATCTTTAGTAGTTGAAACTATTTTCAACAATTTTTCTAATAATCCAGTTTTATCCATCATCATTGCTTCTATAAATCCTCTAAATAATATCAAACTACTTAATCCTAAAACTTCTCTTCCTGTTTTTTCTATATATTTTAAATATACTAATGCTATGATAAATGAAAAAATAATGATAATTGTAAAACTTAATAAAGATGATAAAAGAACTTCTTTTAAAAAGCTCATTTGTATTATACTGAATAACATTATTAATATTGGATGAATGGTACTTATAATAAAGAGTTTTTTAGTACTTATTACTGTGGTTGCTCCAATTACTATTCCATAAAGTAATGTAATTGCTCCAATTGTTATGAAATATATCTTTTCTAATGATAAATTTATATTAAATATTTTAAATAATATTACACTAATTATTTCTAATATTCCAATTATTAATATTCCTATGAATATAAGTCCAAGAACTCTTCTCTTATTAAAGAAACTATCCTTTAGAATGTTACATATTATATAATTACTTATTATAATAGGAATTAAGTAAATAAATATGATTTTATATACTAGTATAAATATTGAGAAATTAATTATAGAATAATTTATTATATTTACGATAATACTAAATATAGTTATTAATATTAAAATATGACCTTCCTTAGGAAGACTGAAAATATTTTTGTACTTCTCTATAAATTTATCTGCTATCAATCAATCTCCCAATATTCAATTAAGTAAAAAGAATAAAAACTTTATACTCAATTAATTATTAAGTGAGAAATCTTGATCGCCATATATTGGGATAATGGAGTAGTTGTTAGAGCTAATAACTTTGAAATTATGTTAGATCCTGTTATTAAAACTAATAAGAATTCATCAATATTCATTTCTCATGCTCATAGAGATCATATCTATGGTTTATTAAATGAATATTGTTTAAAATATACTACTCCTCAGACAATTGCTATAGGAGAAGTTTTAATAAATAAGAAAATAAAAAATGTATTACCTTGCAGTTATGGTGAGAGAATAGAAATTCAAAATTTAGAGCTCCAACTCATAAATTCAGGTCATGTTTTTGGTTCAGCATCATTAATTATTAGAAATAAAGATGTGACTCTTCTTTATACTGGAGACTTCAATTTTACAAAAAGTTTGATACAAGAAGCTATATCACCAGTTGAGTGTGATATCATGATAGTAGAAGCTACATATGGTAAGCCAGGGATTGTTTTCCCTCCTCGTGAAGAGGTATATGTAGATATAATTTCATGGACTGCAAAAATAATCAATAATGGTTTTCTTCCTATACTTTTAGTCTATCCCTTAGGTAAGGCTCAAGAAATAACTAAACTTTTCAATAAATTTTCTTCTATTCCTGTGGTTACACATTCTAGAATTTCAAAAATAAATGAAGTTATTAGAAGTTTTGGTGAAGATCTAATATTTTATGATTTAAGTGAAGATGGAAAGGAATTAATTGAAAGTAAAGACTGTGTAGTTCTCTTTCCTTATAATTATAATGTAGATAAACTAAGAGCTAAATATCCAAATTCTAAAATAGGTGTAATTACTGGTTGGGCAGCTATTTATAAAAATATAAAAAATACTGATATTAGCTTTCCTTTAAGTTCTCATTCAGATTATCCTCAATTAATTAACTTTATTTCAAAATGTAATCCAAAGAAAGTATTTACAATTCATGGCTATGCAAAAGAATTAGCTAAATCCTTAAGAAAAATTGGTATTGATGCTAAATCGATTATATAATTTTTAACCTAATAATAAATGTGCTAAAATTACACTTGTAATTAGTATTACACAACTAATAATAACATATACTGGCTTTATCTTTATACCATGTATTTCTTCCTCAAAAAATCTTATTAATCCTGCACCTGTTACTGGCATGGGCCCTTCTCTTTTTCTTTCTTTCTTTGGCATTTTTATCATATATTAATGAGATCGATTCCTTTATTAATTTTATCCTCGAAAATATAATGAGGTAATATACCTATGAATGAAGAGAAAATAGATGTTACAATAGCATATGAAAATATTCTTAAATGTTTAGAAGCTCATCATGAAATGATGAAAAATGCTATTCCACTTATTGCTAGTGAAAATATTCCAAGTCCTGCTGTTAGAGAAGCATTAGCAAGTGATTTTGGAAATAGATATGCAGAAGGTTGGGTAGGTGAAAGACTTTATGCAGGTTGTAAATATATTGATGAAGTAGAATCAATTGCTATAGAACTTGGTAAAATATTATTTAATGCTGAATTTATTGATGTTAGACCTATTTCTGGTGTTGTTGCTAATTTAGCTGCATATTCAGCATTTGCTAATCCAAATGATATTACTTTTGCATTTTCAATACCAAGTGGAGGACATATTAGTCATGGTAAAAAGACAATTGGAGGTACTGCTGGCGCTATAAGAGAATTAGAAGTATATAATTATCCATTTGATGAAGAAAATTTCAATATTGATATAGACAAGACTATTTCTATGATAAAAGAATTAGAAGCTAATAATAAAAAACCAAAATTATTTATCTTAGGTGCAAGCGTCTTTCTATTTCCACATCCTGTAAAAGAAATTTCAGATATTGCTAAAAACTATGATGCAAAAGTTATTTATGATGGAGCACATGTTGCAGGTCTTATAGCTGGTGGAATTTTCCAAGATCCCTTACGTGAGGGTGCTGATGTTTTTACTATGAGTACACATAAGACATTAGCAGGACCTCAACACGGTGCTATTGCTTCTTGGTCTAAATATGCTGAGATGATAAAGAAAATTGTTTTTCCAGGTCTTGTAAGTAATCATCATCTTCATGCAGTTGCAGGTGTTGCTATAGCTTTTGCTGAGGCTATTAAATTTTATAAGGAATATGCAAGAGCTATTGTATTAAATTCTAAAACATTAGCCCAAGCATTATATGAACTTGGTTTTGATGTACTATATGAGAAAAGAGGATTTACAGAATCTCATATGATTCTTATTGATGTCTCAAAATATGGAAATGGCTTTGAAATAGAAAAGAAACTAGAAGAGTGTAATATATTAGTAAATAGAAATCTTTTACCATATGATAAAAGAATGAAAAGAGATTATAGAACACCTGGAGGCATAAGAATAGGCACTCAAGAAGTTACACGTTTAGGCATGGGTAAATCAGAAATGATTGAAATTGCTAACTTAATAAAAATGGCTGTAATAGATAAGAAGGATTCAAAAATTATTAGAGATAAAGTTATAGAATTGAGAAAAGATTTTCAAAAAGTAAAATATTGCTTTTCATCAATTAATGATGCTTATGAGTATATAAAGATAAGGTAATGAAAATGAAAATAAGTGAAGCACAAGAATTAATGCTAAAAATTTATGGTGAACGTGATAAAAAACGTGGTGTAGAAGGAACTTTTATTTGGTTTATTGAAGAAGTAGGAGAATTAGCAGAAGCCATAAGGAAAAAAGATGATAAAAACATAAAAGAAGAAATAGTTGATGTACTGGCATGGCTCTTTTCATTAGCAAATGTATTAAATATTGATATTTCTAAATATTTTTTAGAGAAGTACTCAAAATGTCCACGATGTAAAAATATTCCATGTAATTGTAATTTTTAGGTGAATAGTTTTGAGTTATGTAAAGGATATAATGAATAAAGATGTAGTATATGTAGAAGTACCTGGCAATAGAAATGAGATTTTTAAAAAATTTATTGAGAAAAAAGTATCTGGCTTTCCTGTAGTAAAAAAAGGTACAAAACAAATTATTGGAATAGTTACAAGAGAAAATTTATTAAAAAAAGGAGATGAAGAACAAATTGCTCTTATCATGAATAAAAATGTTATTACAATTACTCCAGATACTCCTTTATCTGAATGTATAAAGATAATGCGAGAAAAAGGTTATAGAAGAATTCCTGTTGTTATAGATAAAGAACTTATTGGAATAGTTACTATAGGTGATATAGTCCATAAATTATTAATAAAATCAACATCTAATCTTAAAGTTAAAGATATTATGTCTCCAGTAGGATTGATCTGCTGGGATAATACCCCTTTAAATATTATTGGAAGAATAATGATGATAACAGGATCACATGTGGTTTTATCAATTAATCGTAATGAGCAAATTAATGGAATATTATCTTTAACTGATTTAATGAAATATAGTGAAATTAAAATAGAAGAAAAGAAGACAATTTTAAAAGCAGGATCTGAAGGACAGGAATGGGATTGGGAGACTACATCCTTTCTTTTAATTACTAAAGGAAAGATAACCTTACCAGAAATACCTCTACATCAAGTCATGTCCACTCCCTGTATTACCATACTTGAAAATGCTAGTATAAGTGAATGTGCTATGAAAATGAAAAAATATGATGTTGATCAATTGATTGTGATAAATGCAAAAAATGAGATTCAGGGAATTATTTTTGATATGGACTTATTAAAATCACTGTGATATGAATTTTTCAAGTGAAATTTCCTTTTTACTCTTAATTAGGTTATTTAGACTTCTCTCAATAAGTTCTATTTCTTGTTTTATAAAATTATCAAGATTGAATTCTTTAGAAAGAAAATATGAGATATTAAGATATTTACTTATATTCTTTTCATGAACAGATAATACTAATTCATTATTACATTTTAGACATTTTCCTTTTAATGGAATTCTTCTATATTTTGCACCACATTTCATACATCTAAATTTTTGAGTAAGAAAAGCTCTAAAATTACCAGCTAGATCAGGTATAAAATGATGTTTTAATAATCTTTCTGCTACATCTTTTGCATCAACAGCACATATTTTCATTGCTAAATAGAGTTGTTTTCTTACTTTTTCTTCCATATTTCTTATTTTATCATATTCTGTAACCAAAGGACCATTAACTATGTTATTATTATATGTTGAAAAGTATAAATTAATATATTGATTTTGTTTTCCTAATCTTTTTTTAACTATATCTATAAATTCTAAAACTTCATTTGGTTCACTATATTCTTCACATAATGAATAAAATTCTAATGGTAATCTTTCCATAACTTCAATATTATGACATTCATCATCTACTTCTAATGGGTCGATTATTGTTGTTAATACTAATGGAGCATCCATTAATCCTCCTATTTTCTCTGGTAAATAATATTTTGAAAAATCTATTAATGCTTGTAATGCTAACATTATAGCATCCTCATCTCCATCACAATTTCTTCTTTTTGCAGAATGCCAAAATGGGTGTGCATAACATACTGATGTTTTTGTAAATCCTATTATTCTACCTATAACACCTGCAGAAGTATGAGGCGCAAGTCCAATTACAAGATGACCTATTAAATCTTTATAACTATTAAGTTTATAATATGGCTCTAGACCATATACTTCTTTTAAAAGTTCATCAACATAATTTGCTACTCTATATAGATATTTTGCACAATTTTCTGGTATTATTATATCTTGAACTTTTAATTCTAATATTTGATCTTCATGTTTTAATTCATTACCCTTATAATCTTTTGTATAACCTAATTCTCTAAGTTTTTCTATACTTACTCCAATTTCTGATGGTTTAAAATGAGTAAGAGGAGCATTAGTTATATCATATCTTATAGTTCCATCTTTATATATGAAGACTTTATGTTTATATCTTAAGATTCCTTTTTCTATTATTTCTGGAATTTTTTTAGCATTAGTTAATCCTTTAACTCCTTTTATTACACTATTTTTACTAATACCAAATTTAGATAATTTTTCAAAGAAATTATCTATAGAAATTCTTCTTTTCTTAAATGGAATAGTCTTAATTCCACATTTTTTACATATATCTTCTTCATAATAATTATTACAATTTGGACAATAATAAAGCTGAATAGTTCTACTATTACATTTTCTACAAATATTTTCATAAACTATTATGTTACACTTAGGACATTTTTTTAATATAATTTCTACTTCAAATTCTCCTAATTGCATAGCTTTTACAATATCTCTTTGTGAACCACCTGATAATCCAACTGGAAAAAGTACATGAACTGGAGGCTTCATAACTCTCTCTTTTGCTTTTTCAGGTCTTCCCATTCTAGCTCCTATAAAAGATCTTCCCTTAGCTTTTATCTTAATTCCACAATATCTACTAAGATATTCAATACTATCATTAATTTCTTCATTATTAGAAGTATTATTAAAAGAAAATAAAGCTTCAATTATTTTTTTATCCTCAAAAATAATTGAATTTCTTTCTTTATTATATTTATGTGGAATACATGCTTTTTCTAATATTCTTTTTAAACTTTCATTTTTTAAAGGAACTTCAGAATAATCTTTAATATTACTTAACCATTCTTGAAGAATTTTCAATTCTTCAATACTAATATTTTCCCAAAAATAAGTATATCTTGGATGTAATGGAATTCCCAATTTCTTAGAAATTATTAAAGCTTCTTCTTCACTTGGTTTACATAATAATGGATTTTCAATAAATTCTTTTAATCGTTCTATACTAATTCCTAATTCTACTGCTATTTTTTCAATATTTCCTTCTATTTTCCTTCTAAGTTCTTCTGCCCAAATTTCTTCACAATATCCAGGTGGCATTAATCTATGATTATTTTCTAAAAATTCTCCTATAGCAATCAACATATCTCCAAGAAAGAGAATTTCTTCAATATTATCTTTTACTTTTCTTGCAGTTTCAATATCTTCTATTCTTACTACATCTCCATTCTTTAATTTAACAATTGGTCCTTCAATAGTATCTACTGGTGTTATAGTTGCACTTTTTCCTGGTCTTTCTATTCTTAATTGAGTACCTATCGCAATGAAACTTTCTAATATTATCATAGTTACTGGATTAATTCCAATAGCAGCAAGTCCTGTATTTCTTGCACGACCATATCTTAATCTAAATCCTCCAAATCTTGAAGGATGTGAAAATATAGGTCTTCCTCCTACAACATCTACTAGATATTTATCATCTGGTTGAATTTTTCCTTGATTTTCTTCACTCTTTTTAGATTTTACATTTAACCAACTCCAATCAAGTCCAATTTTTTCTACAATTTTCCTTAATTTATCAGCTTTACCATATATCCCATCATTTATGACTCTTAAGGCTCCTCCTCTTACATAATTTGTTTCTATTCTTTCAAGATTTCTATAAACTGAGACTTGATATTTATCTGTTGGAGGACCTGTTACTTCAATAGGTAAATAATTTAATATTCTCCTTAAATCATCATCTGATGGATGATATTGAAATCTTCCTATTTTTCTTTCATATAATCTTAATTCTTCAATAAATCTTCCTATTTCTTCATTAGTTATTTTATATCTATCTAAATGAAGAAGAATTCTTATATAATCACCAAATAAAACTGTAAGTGCTTGCTCTGTACCACCTGCAGATCTCATTGGTCCTGCATAATATATTGCAAGATATTTACTTCCATCAATATTCTTTTTAATTTTAACACTTTCTATTCCTTGTAATGGAGCAGCAGTAATTCCTTCTGTCATAATAGCTAATGCAGTTCTTAAGGCTTTATCTGCAGCTATTTCATCATCAAATTTACCAAATTTACCATTTATTATATCCTCTATTATTTTGAATGCAACTTCTTCTCTTGATAATTTTTCTTTTAATTCTCTAATTCTTTTTCCTATTCCATTAATTCCAATTAATCCTTCAACTCTCGCTGCTAGGTCTTCAGCTTTATAAATTTCAACATAAAACTCAGGATCTAATCCCTTACTTCTTGCATTATTTGCAACTTCATATAGTTTATTTATATGATCAATTAAATTAGAAAAGTATTTTTGAGTATCTACATCACATATCATAAAATTACCTCCAATAAGTTATATACTAGACTCATTCCTAATGGTAATATGAAATTATCATCGAATTTAAAATCTACAATATCAAAAATAAAAAAACTCATTCCTAATATTATAGGAATAATGGTTATATTATTAAATAATAAACTAGATAATACATATGAAATAATGATTACTGTTAACATCCCTAAAATACTTCCTTCTATTGTTTTATTTTTTATTTTATGTTTTCCTAATACAATTCCACCAATTGCTGAGATTGTATCTCCAATTAATGCTGAAGTTATACCTATAATAACTGAATTTATTGATAAAAAGAAAACAATAATTAAAGAAGCTACACAAAAATATATATATGATGCTAATGCAGTTTTTTCAAAACTTCTTGTAACTTCTTCTGAAATTCTGTACAGAGGAAAAAGTATAGGAACTCTTATTCTTATAAATTCAATAAGAATAAAAATTATTAATAATATTGAAAGATAAAGAATTGTCAAATCTTTTCCAAATAGAATATACATTATAGGTATAGTCATTCCTAAAATATGAAAAGATTTTCTCATAAGTTCTTTTTTAATAATCTTTTGCATTAACTCCTTCCTCTATACCATCTATAATATCTTTTAACAACTCTATATTATTTTCTAATACTGTTCCTGTAACTATTATTTCAGCACCTGCTTTTGCAATTTCTTTTGCTTGCTCTTTATTTTTTATACCCCCTCCAACTACCAAGTGACTTTCATCTAATATTTTTCTAACATTCTTAACTATAATTGATGGAATAGGCTCACCTACTCCTGAACCTCTTTCAAGATAAACAAACCTCATACCCATATACTGAGCAGCAAGAGCATACATTGCAATAATTTCAGGCTTATCTATAGGTATGGGATTTGCTTGGCTTACAAAACCAGCAGTACCTCCTGGACTTATTATAATATAAGCTAGAGGAATTGCTTCTAAATTATACGACTTTATTATTCTTGCACTCATAGCTTGAGCTCCAGTTATATAATAAGGATTTGAAGAATTTAAAACAGATAAAAACCATATGGCATCAGCATATTTAGAAATACTTGCAATATTCCCAGGAAATATTATAACTGGAAGATCAGAACCATTTTTTAATTCTCTTATTACTTCATCTAATTTTTCACCAAAATATGTAGAGCCTCCTACCATTATTGCACTAGAACCAGCTTCTTTAATCATTTTAGAAATATATTTAGAATCTTCTGGATTACATTTTTCTGGATCTATTAATGCAATATGAATACAACCTTTTTCTTTGATTTTAGATATTAAATATTTTTCAACTTTTTTTAACATCTTCTTTCTTCACCACTCCATAATATTTATCAATAAATTTACCATAAGCATCAACAATATCCTCAATATTTACTACTTTTATGGTATCTGATATATTACATCTTCCACATTTTACTATAGCTATCCTTTCTTCTTTTTCTTCATCTTTATTAATAGAAATAGCAAGACTTTTTCCTCCACAATTTGGACATACAAAAATTTTAGGTATAGTCTTCTTAACTTTTTTTACTACTTTTTTTCTTTTTCTTCCTCCCATAAAACTCAACCTATCCTTATTTTACTCCATCTACTTACTATTATTTCTAAACCATTATTCCCAATCTTTGAATAACATCCATCTATTAATATTTTTGTACCTTTTTTAATATTCTTTATTATTTCAGCTTTATCTTTCCAAAAAATTACAGGAACTACAATATCTTCATCTTTTAAGAGAATTTTAGCAAATTTTTTTCCTGTTTGTGTCTCTCCAAAGATTGGATCATCGTCAACTATACCTTCAATAATTAAATTTTCCATATTTGGTTTTATATCTTTTAATTTATTTTTATTTATTGGTATGGAAAATATTTTTTCATTAGAAATTTTTATATCATTTTCGTTATCTATATATATTTCAATATCTTTCTCAAGACTTTTTATTTTACCTCCTAAAATTTCAACATAACACCCCTCAATTATTTTACCTAAGAATTCATCTGTTGGATCCCAGACAAAAACTTTAATATAATTTTCTTCTTCTTTTAAAATAAAATACATAATTTTTCCTTCACTTCCATCCTTTTTCTTATATTTGACAGGATCATAAGCTTTCCATACTATTCCTTTATATTTTCTTTCACTAATTACTTGTATCTCTCCTTTATCTCCAATATGAATCTCTAATGAGCCATCAAATCCCTCTCTTGTGTATGCTTGTTTTATTAAAATTTCTGTACCTGGCTTGAGTTTATGTAGAAACTCTGCTTTATCATCCCAGACAACTAAAAAAGCTGAACCTGTATCATCTTTTATAATAGCTTTTCCAACTTTTCCTTTATTATTGTCTTTTTTAATAAATTCCTTTATTCCAAGTATTTTATCTATAGTCACAATTAAAGTCACATTTCTCATCATTGGTACTAGATCTTCTATCTTAACCTCTATATTAGGCTTATATTCTGATATAATAATTCCATAATCCTTTGCTATAAGACGAAGAGCTATTTCATCATCTACTAAATAACCTAAACTTTTCTTCTTTTCCTCAATAAGTTCTTTTAATTCTTTTTCACTTTTTCCTGTGATTTTTATTAAATAATCACTAATATCCATTTTCTAATCACACATAATATTTTAAATACTTTCTTTTTTCCATTCATTAATAAGTCTTGTATAATCACCATCTGCTACCTCATAAACTTCATATTTTCCAATTTTTTCAGCTATTGATTGTGCAAGTACATGATAACAAGTCTTACTTTTTCTTCTTACAACAACATTTATATAAAATTCATTACATTGACAATACATATTGGGAATTACAAAATATTCTCTTTCTTTTCCTACAACTATCCATACTATTCTATTACTTGGCTTAAATATGTATTTCTTTACTGATAAAGATTCTACTGCTTTTATTGCTTTTTTTAGTTTCTTACTATTTTCTTCTATAATTAACTCTCTATTGTCCACAATTTTATAAATTGAGAAAGAAAAATAAATACTTCTTCTGCTTTTATTCAGTCATTGTGGTGTTAGTAGTTGAAATTTGATGTTGGTATAGTGGGTGCAGGACCTGCTGGAATGTTTGCAGCATATGAAATTGCAAATAAAAGTAAGTTATCTGTAGTAGTAATAGACCAAGGTTATGATGTGGACAAGCGAATATGTCCAGTACAAAATTATAAAAAATGTACAAAATGTCCAGTTTGTAGCATAATGAGTGGAGTAGGTGGTGCAGGAACATTATCTAGTGGTTTATTGAATCTTAGACCAGATATAGGTGGAAATCTATTAGAATTTGTTAATGAAGATGAAGCTAATAGACTAGTAAATTATGTTGATTCTATATTTCTAAGGTATGGCGCACCTGAATGTTTATCTCGTGGAGATACAGAAGAAGCTATGGAATTACAAAGAAGAGCAGCATCTGTTGGAATAAAATTCATACCAATTACTCAACGTCATATAGGAACTGATAGAGCTCCTTTAGTTATCAAAAATTTTAAAGAAGCTTTAGAACGCTTAAATGTAAAATTTCTTCTTGAGACTAAAGTAGAAGATATAAAAAAGAATCAAATGATATTAGAAGATAATAGAGTAATTGATTGTAAATATATCTTATTAGCTCCAGGAAGAGTTGGAGCAGATTGGGCTAAAAAATTAGCTCAAAGACTTGGTATTCCAACAAAACCAGAACCTATAGATATTGGTGTAAGAGTTGAAGTCCCTTCATTTGTAATGGATCCTGTAATTGCCGTAAGTAGAGATCCAAAATTTCATATATATACTGATACATATGATGATTTTGTAAGAACTTTTTGTGTAAATCATCGTGGCTTTGTTGTCAAAGAAGTATATGATAGTTTTATTGGTGTTAATGGACATTCTATGTCTGATAAACTTTCAGAAAATAGTAATTTTGCTCTTCTTGTAAGAATAACTCTTACAGAACCTGTTGAAGATACTACTGCTTATGGCATGTCTGTTGTACAACAAGCTACTATACTTGGTGGTGGAGAACCATTAATACAAAGACTAGGTGATTTAAGAATGGGCAGAAGATCTACATGGAATAGGATATCTCATAGTCATATAATTCCTACCTTAAAGTCTGCTACTCCAGGTGATATAGCCATGGCAATGCCACATAGAATTGTTTCTGATATACTTGAGGCTTTAGAGAAATTAGATGAAATAATACCTGGTGTGGCTTCATCTTCTACTTTACTTTATGCACCTGAAATAAAATTTTCAGCAAATAGATTTCAAGTCAATAAGGATCTAGAAACTCCTGTTGAAAATATATTTGTTGCAGGAGATGGTGTAGGACTTTCTAGAGGTCTAGTATGTGCTGCTGCAACAGGTATTCTTGCTGCTCGTGGTATTCTCAAAAAAGAAGGAATTATTAATTAAAAAGATTTTTTATATTTTAATTTCTTTAAATTAGGAAATTTCATTATGGGGCTGCCCGGATTTGAACCGGGGTCACGAGGGCCCGAGCCTCGCAGTCTAGACCAAGCTAGCCTACAGCCCCTATTTTATATAAGTAATCCTTAATATTTTTGTATTATTTTAATATTTATGGTGTAATATTTTGGAAGCATCTAAAGAATATCTCTTAAAAAGAATAATAGGTGAAATAGTATTATCTGATCTTCCTGGTGAGGCTATGAAACGTTGGAGAGAAATTTTTGGAGTTTCACAATTAGATTTAGCAAAAAAATTGAAAATTTCTCCATCTGTAATAAGTGATTATGAAGGAGGAAGAAGAAAATCTCCAGGTTCAATATTTATAAAACGTTTTGTTAAAGCACTTGTAGAAATAGATGAAGAAAGAGGAAATAAAATAATAAAGAGATTTTCAGTAATATCTAGACCATATTCTGATGCTATTTTAGATATATGTGAATTTCCATCACCAATTTTATTAGAAAAATTAGTAAAAGCAATTGATGGTGAATTTATCATATATAAAGAATTTTCATCAAAATATATTTTAGGTTATACTGTAGTAGATAGTATAAAAGCAATTATGTCTATGTCTGGTTCAGACTTTATTCAACTTATTGGTTCTACAAGTGAAAGAGCATTAATATTTACTAATACTTCAACTGGAAGATCTCCAATGGTAGCAATACGTATAGCACCTATTAAACCATCAGCAGTTATATTACATGGCATAAAAAAATTAGATAAATTAGCTATAGAATTAGCTAAATTAGAAAGAATACCTTTAATTATATCAAAAAAAGAAGATGTAAAGGAACTTATAGATTTATTACATAAAATATAATATTTTCGTTTTTTGTCGATTTAAAAATAGCCAAAAAACGAAAATATTATATCTATCCTATATTCTAAATTTTTATAAAGTGGTGATATTTTGAGGCCAATAATAGATGTAGTCATTTCTGGTTGGGGATCATATATACCTATTTATAGACTTCCTGTTGAAGAAGTTGCAAGAATTTGGGGCACATCAGCAGATCATATTAAACAAGAATTATTAATATATGAAAAATCTATTGCTGGAATTGATGAAGATGTTGCAACAATTGCTGTTGAAGCTGCAAAAAATTCATTAAAAAGAGCAAAAATAAATTCCAATGAACTTGGTGCAGTTTTTGTTGGAACTGAAACAAAGCCATATGCTGTAAAACCTACTGGTACTATAGTTGCTGAAGCAATAGGAGCAACTCCAAGGGTATTAGCTGCTGATTTTGAATTTGCTTGTAAAGCTGGAACAGAATGTCTTCAATGTTGTATTGCTCTTGTAGGATCAAATATGATAAAATATGGAATGGCAATTGGTGCTGATATAGCAGAAGGTGCACCTGCAGATCCATTAGAATATTCTGCAGGAAGTGGAGGTACTGCTATAATTGTTGGAAATAAAAATTATGAAAAAGAACCAGTAGCACTACTTGAAGGTTCTGTATCCTATGTTACTGATACTCCTGATTTTTGGAGAAGACCAAAAGAAAACTATCCTTCTCATGCTGAAGCTTTTACAGGAGATCCTGCTTATTTTAAACATACTATTTATGCAGCAAAATTATTAATGGAAGAACTTGGATTAAGACCTTCTGATTTTAAATATGTTGTTTTTCATCAACCAAATGGAAAATTTCCATTAAAAGCAGCAAAGATCTTAGGTTTTAATAGAGAGCAAATAGAACAAGGACTTATTGTTCCATATATAGGTAATTTATATTCTGGTTCTTCAATGACTGGTTTTTCTGCTATATTAGATATTGCTATGCCAGGTGATAGAATACTATTAGTAAGCTATGGTTCTGGTGCTGGTAGTGATGCTTTTAGTTTTATTGTACAAGATGGTATTGTTACTAAAAGAGATAATGCTCCAAAAGTTATGGATTATATTAAAAGAAAAAAGAAAATTGATTATGCAATTTATTGTAAACTAAGAGGAAAAATTTAGGTGAGATTATGAGAAGAGTTGCCATAATAAGTTATGGAATGACAAAAATTGATAGACATTGGAATAAATCTATTAGAGATTTATTTAGTGAAGCTACTTTAAAAGCAATAAATAAAGTCAATATACCAAAAATAGATGCTATATTTGTTGGTAATATGTGCGCCTCAGATTTATGTGATCAAAATAATATAGGGACTGTAGTTGCAGATCATCTTGGTATGATTCCAATTCCGGCATATAGAGTAGAAGCAGCATGTGGTTCTGGAGGCGCAGCAATACTTTCTGGCTTTATGGCAGTAAGCTCAGGAATTTTTGATATTGTTATAGTTGGTGGTGTAGAAAAACTTACTGATGGTATTGGAAAAAAAGCTACTTTCTCTCTTGGAAAAGCAGCAGATTTTGAATATGAGCTTTTTTATGGAATTACTTTTGCTAGTTTAAATGCACTTATAATGAGAAGATATATGGAAGTATATAAAGTACCAAGAGAAGCTTTTGCTGATTTTGCTGTATTAATGCATAAAAATGGTGCAAAGAATCCATATGCTCAATTACAATTTGAAATTAATAGAGAAATTGTTTTAAAATCTGAAGATATTGCAGATCCAATAAAATTATATGATTGTGCACCAATTGGTGATGGTGCAGCAGTTGTTATTCTTTGTCCATTAGAAGATGCCTCAAAATATAGTGATAGTTTTGTTGAAATAGCTGGAATAGGAGGTGCTACAGATACTATTGATATTGCATCAAGAGAAGATTTGTTATTATTAAAATCTATTCTCATAGCTGCTAATAATGCCTATAAAATGGCAAAAGTCTCTCCTTCTGATATTGATTTAGCTGAAATACATGATGCCTTTACTATAACAGCTGCATTATGTTTAGAAGCTTTAGGCTTTTCCAAAAGAGGTGAATTTGATAAACTTCTTTATGATGGAGCTTTTG
This sequence comes from uncultured Nitrososphaerota archaeon, assembly GCA_964617245.1. Classification (GTDB taxonomy): domain Archaea; phylum Thermoproteota; class Methanomethylicia; order Methanomethylicales; family Methanomethylicaceae; genus WYZ-LMO11. The sequence goes on along the minus strand of CAZTWF010000059.1, from coordinate 14,091 downwards.
AACCAGGTGGATTAATACCAGTAAATTTAAGTGGTGGATTAAAATCAAGAGGACATCCTGTTGGTGCTACTGGAGTTTATCAAATAGCTGAAATTACAATGCAATTACTAGGAGAAGCTGAAAAAAATCAATTAAAAGATGCTGAAATTGGTCTTGCTCAAAATATGGCTGGTGTTGCTTCTAATTCATATGTAACTATATTAAAGAGGTGTAGATAATGTCTGTTCCAAGATATTGGAGAAATATACCTCAAAGAATAAGAATGGAAGCTTTAAAGTGTAAATCTTGTGGTAAAATAATTTATCCTCCTAGAGTAAAATGTATATATTGTGGAAAAAATGATTTTGAGACCTACATAATACCAGAGAAAGGACGATTAATTTCATTTAGTATTATTCGACATCCACCAATTGGCTTTGAATATACTACACCATACATTGTTGGAATAATAGAATTTGATAATGGTTTGAGAATTTCTTCTCAAATTACTGATATTGATATAAAAGAACTGAAAACTGGTATGGAAGTAGAACAAGTTTTTAGAAAAGTATCAGAAGATGGTAAATCAGGAATAATACAATATGCTATAAAATTTAGACCAATTTTTCAAAATATTTAATTATCCTTTATTTCTTATTTTTTCTTAACGGTGAAAAAATTGCGAGAAGAAAGTCCATTAGAGTCAATTCTATCATCACTTTCAAATAAAACTAGAATAGAGATTTTAAAACTAATTAATAGAGAAGGTCCTCTTTCTTTTACTGAAATTATGGAGAAATTACAAATGGATCCAAAAATTCATGCTGGAAAATTTGGTTATCATCTTAAAATGTTGAGTGAATCTGGATTAATTGCATCAGATGAATCGTCTGGAAAATATTATTTAACATCATTAGGTCAAGAAGTCTCAAATTTTGTATATAATATTGAAGACTTTGTATGTAAAGAAAAAAGTGAAATGTTAGTAAGAACTTCAAGTTTAACTATAGAGCCATTTGATAGAAAAAAGATTGTAGAAGCTTTAGTTCGTGAAGCTAATATGCCAAGAAGATTAGCTGATACTATATCAAAAGAAGCTGAAGAAAGATTAAAAAAATCACAAATAAGATATCTAACTGCTGCATTAATAAGAGAATTTGTAAATGCTATTCTTTTAGAAAAAGGACTTGAAGAATATAGACATGTTTTAACTAGACTTGGACAACCTGTTTATGATGTTACAATTACAATAAAGAATACATCAAAACTTGGAGATCCTTCTCCAGAAATAATACATTCTATTGCTGGAGATGCTGTACTTGAAGAATATATGCTTTTAAAAGTTCTTCCTAGAACTATTGCAGATGCACATTTATGTGGTATGATTCATTTAAATAATGCTAATTATTGGGTTTTAAGACCTGCAAATATCTTTCATGATATAAGACCAATAATAAGTAGTAAAATGTCTATAAATGATCTTGTTCTTCCTTATCCTAATAAACCACTAACTTTTAGAGAGGTATTATTTCTTATAAATGCTTTATTAAGACAAACTATGGGATATGTATCTTTTACTCAATCAATTCCATTTTTTAATGTCTTTTTAGCACCATTTGCTAAAGGATTAGATGAAGAAAATATTAAGAAATTACTTAAAGAAACCATCTTTAATTTAAATTTATTATTAGGCAGTCATATTCCAAAAGTTTCTTTTGAACTTGAATTTGGAATACCTAATTTCCTAGAGAATGTAAAATGTATTGGATTAGATGGAAAACAATATATATATGGGGATTTCTTTGAAGAATCTATTAAAATATATAGTGCATTAATTGATGTTTTGTTTGAAACAGATGGCAATTCAAAACCATTATTAAATCCAGCTTTATTTATAAAAATTAGAAGAAAAGGTAAATTATTTGATAAATTTTATGATATACTAGTAAAAGCATGTAAATTAGCAAGAAAATGGGGCAATGTATATTTTGTAAATCAAGAAGCTCCATGGCAAACTGAAAATGTTTCATATAATTTAGATTTATCACGAGTAGATTCAGTCAATAATTGGGAATGTGATACATTAAGAATTGGTGTATTAGATAATATTACAATAAATTTACCTAGAATTGCTTATGAAGCAAAAGGCGATGATGAACGTTTAAAAGAAAAATTATATGAAGTAATGGAAATTGCAATAGAAGCATTAAATATAAAAAAACAAGTAATGGAAGAAATGATTTCATTAGATGGTATAATTCCATTATTCAAAGAAAATATAAATGGAAGTAATTACTTTAGATTAAAAACATCTCCAGGAATAATAAGCTATATTGGTCTTTATGAAGCAATAAAATATCATACTGATAATGATATTTCAGAGGATAGTGATGCACTTAAGCTTGCAAAAAATATTGTTTCAATAATTTCAGATTATTGTAGTAGAACACCCATGAGAATCTTACCTTCTAGTATAATATTTGAGCCTGTTGGTAAAAGACTACTAAATCTAGATATTAAATATGGATATATTAAAGCTAGAGATATTCAATATTATACAGAATGTTCCAATCTTCCATTATATATGGCTATAGAGCTTAAAACTAGATTGAGAATAGAAGAAGAATTTCAAATATTAACTAAAGGAGGACATTTATTTGACTTCAGGCTTGAGGAACCATATCCTACAGAAGAAATGTTAGCCAATTATATAAAGAGAATTGTAGAAACAACCAAACTTGGTATGTTTACATTTACTAGAAATTATACATATTGTTGGAAATGTAAATCTATAAATTATGGAAATTATTCTAGATGTCCTAATTGTGGATATGATGGAGATAAATTAGCAATATATAGTAAGGTATATGGTAGAAATAAACCATCTATATTTTGGAGTCAAGAAGAAAAAGAGTTTATAACAAATTCAAAATCTTTTATTCTATAGATTATTTTGAAGTTAGTAATATTATAGCTTGAGCAATATCTCCTTTTGTAATCTCTAATGCTTTCTTAGCTTCTTCAAAACTTTTTCCTGTTTGTGCAGCTACTAATTGTATATCTTCTTCGGGAATTTCGATTTTTTCTTCTTCCTTTTCTTCCTTTTCTTCTCCAATTACTTGATAGATTTTTTGTCCTCCTATTTTCATAATCATAACTTGTGGATTTTTTATTATAATTTTTTTATCTTTCATTATAAATACTACTTCTTCAATTCCTTGTATTTCTTCTACTTCCATTCCCATTCTTTGCATTAATCTTCTAGCTTCTCTTGGACTAATCCTCTTCATCTATACCACTCCTTACTTTTACAGCAATTCCATTTTTAAATCGTCCCATTTCATATCCATTCAATAAAGATTTTCCCACAGCAATAACATTTTCTTTCGAATCTATTATAATTACTTCTTCTCCTGGTCTTATTTCTTTATCACAATCTACTACATGTTTTGAAAATAAATTTCTTCCTTTTTTTAAGAATTCTACAACTTCATCTTTTGCAATTACTCTATATTTTGGATATGGTAATATTGAAATAAGTCGTTTTGCACCTTCTATACTTAATGCTAAATAACCATCATTTGTTCTTAAAGTTGCTATCAATTTTCCATTATAATATATATTCTTTATTTTTCCTGTCCTTTTAGATTTTATTACCATCACTTCTTCTGGAAAAAGAACTTTTCCACATCCTTTTCCAAATTGAATATCTGCAATTGCTCTTATTTTTATTAATTCATCTTTTGTTATACAACTAAGCATAAGTTCCACTTGATATTATTTTTCCCTTACTTTTTCTTAAGATTTTTTCTATTGCCTTAAAGAAATCTTCTTTTACTATATATTCTCTATGATCTCTTATTGCAAACATTCCTGCCTCAGTACATATAGCTTTAATATCTGCACCTGTTGCTCCTTCAGTTATTCTAGCTAATTCTTTTACATCTATCTCTTCTTTTACATTCATTTTTGACATATATATTCTAAATATAGCTTCTCTTCCTACTTGATTTGGAAGAGGTACTTCTATTATTCTATCAAATCTTCCAGGTCTTAATAATGCAGGATCTAATAAATCTATTCTATTTGTTGCACCTATAATTTTTACATCTCCTCTAGGATTAAATCCATCAAGTTCACTTAATAATTGTAATAATGTTCTATGTACTTCTCTTTCACCACTTGTACTAATATCTATTCTTTTTCCTCCTATAGCATCTATCTCATCTATAAAGACAATTGATGGTGCTTTTATTCTTGCAAATTGAAATAATTCTCTAACAAGTCTAGCACCTTCTCCAATATATTTTTGAACAAGCTCAGAAGCAACAACTTTTATAAAAGTTGCTTTTGTTTGACTTGCTACTGCTTTTGCTAATAATGTTTTACCACAACCAGGTGGTCCATATAATAATACTCCTTTTGGTGGATCAATTCCTACTTTTTCAAATAACTTTGGTTTAAGTAATGGTATTTCTATAAGTTCTCTTAACTCTTTAATTTGTTCATCTAATCCTCCTATATCATTATAACTTACATTGGGAGCTTCTATTACTTCCATAGCTTTTATATAAGTATCTAATTGATCTGGTAAGATTTCTATGACTGTAAAGTTTCTTTGACTTAATGCAACTCTCTTTCCTACTACTAATTTATTAATATCTAAATTTCTTGAAACATTAACTATAAGTGATGGTCCTGTAGAACTTTTTACAATTACTCTTCCATCTTCTAATATATCACTAATATATCCTTCTATATATGGAGGAGCTGTTAATCTTTCAATTTCTTCTCTTAAAAATTGAATTTCACGTAATAATTTCTCTCTTTCATAATACCAATCTCTTTTTTCAGCTTCTAAATCTAATAGTTTCTGTTCTAATTTCTTTAAAAATATATTATCCTCTGAACTCATAACTATCCCAATATTTATTTACTACTAAGAATAATTTAATAGACAGGGCTTTTTATGAATTGCGAAATATGTGGAAGAAAGATTACTAATCCAATAAAAATTGAAATTGATAATTCTATATTAAATGTATGTAGAGATTGTTCAAGATTTGGTACAATTGTAATTGAAAAGAAAGTAAAAAAGCCAATATTAAAGTCAAGATCAAAACCAGTAATTAATAGTTCAAAAAAGGAAATTGAAGAAGAGATAATAGAAAATTTTGGAGAAATTATAAGAAAAAGAAGAGAAGAATTAAATATTTCAAGAGAAGAATTTGCAAAGAAATTAGGAGAAAAAGAATCTGTTATTAGAAGAATAGAAAATAATGAAATTTATCCCCCATGTGATTTATTAATAAAAATAGAAAAACTATTGAAAATTTCTTTAAGAACAAAAATTGAAAGAATTACTGAATTAAATATTCCTAATACAAATCTGACATTAGGAGATATAGCTATAGTAAAAGAAGGAAAGAAAAAGGATAGTGGGCCGAGCCGGACTTGAACCGGCGACCCCCGCCGTGTAAGGGCGGTATCCTACCAGGCTAGACCATCGGCCCAGAAAATAATATTCTTTTCTGATTTAAAGGTTTTACGTTTCTAATTTCTTTTCTATTTCTGAAATTTTGATTTTCAATATTGTTATTATTTCATCATTTTTAATATTATCAAGTCTTTTTCCACAATATGGACATTGAAAATTCAATTCAATTGCTTCTTCAAAAGTATATCTATTTTTTTGATGTTCTGAACATGCAAAAAACATATTATTCATTTCATATTCAAGACGATCTTTTAATTTTGATAAAACTTTTTTTCTTATTGAATTTACAAGTATATTAATAGTAGTTGGATTTACTCTCCAATAATATTTATACCATCCAATTTCTTTATCTTTCTCTCTTCTATATGATACAAAATTATTATCAAATAATTGATATAATATTTTTCTTAAATTATTTATTTTCATACTAGTTCTTTGAATTAATTCATCATCTGAGGTTTCTTCTTTTTCAAGTAATATGTTTATAATTTTTGCTGCATCTTCTCCAAGCAATTCTCTTACTATATCTACTACTATGGAATTACTAGGCATTATCATTCACTTTTCTTAATACTTTTTTCCCTTTTTCTGATGGTACAATTATTAATTTAGCATTTGGAAATTTTAAATATTCCCAAGCCCCATTAGTCATTCTATCTAAAAATATTGCTAATGCTGAAACTTCTGAATGTGGCTGATTTCCAATTGCAATATTATAATCAGATTCATAATAATATTCTTTTGGAACTTTCTCACTTCCAACTATTACTAAAATTTCTTTATCTTTTGGAATTTTATCTATTGTCTTACTTATAGGCATACCATACATAGTTAAATGGACTACTATATTTCCTTTCATCTTCCAATTTCTTAATAAATCCAAAGGATTATCAATAAATTCGATCCAAAATTTTCCTCCCCAATTTTTTAAAATATTTTCTATCTTTTGCTTTATAGACTCATCTCTTATTCCTGAGATATAAACTCCTTCTGCACCAAAAGCACGTGCTACTAAACAAACATGAGTTGTAATTCTTTTATCTCTTTCAGGTCTATGTCCAAGTCTTAATACAATTATTCTTTTTTTACTTATCATTAATACTATTTAATTTAGAAAAATATTTAACTATATTTGAATAATGAGAGATTATGAGTTATAAAGAAGTAAAAGGAATGAGAGAATTTATTTGTAAGCTTCCATATGATGCTGATTTATTACTTTCATTAAAAGAATTAGCAAAAAAACTTAATATCAATACTGCTGTTTTTACATTATTAGGAGCTTTAAAAAAAGCCTCGTTATTCTATTATATTCAAAGTGAAAAAAGATATGTAAATATTACATTTGACTTTCCTGTAGAAATTGTATCTGGTATTGGAAATATTGCAATATTAAATAATGATGTAATGGTTCATGCTCATTTAGTTTTATCTGATAGAGAAGGAAGATGCTATGCAGGTCATTTAACTGAAGGATCAAAGATATTTGCATGTGAAGTTTATTTAAGGGAATTATCTCCAATACTTAGCAGAAAGTATGATCCTGTTACTGGATTGAATCTATTTGATATATAGATGATAGCTTCTAAATTCTTTAAGTCTCTCTATTTTTACAAGTCTTATTGAGATAGCCATAATTTTAGTCATTTTTGTAAGTATAATTAGTGCGGGGGGTGGGATTTGAACCCACGAAGGCCTACGCCAGAGGATAACCCATCTTTATATCTTAAATAGACCTTGAGTCCTCCCCCTTTAACCTAGCTAGGGAACCCCCGCTCCATAAAAAAGATAAGAATAAAGATATTTAATTTTTATCCAAAGTATGGAAATAAGAATAAGACTAATATGAAAACTATCATCATCATAATGAAAATATAACTAATTGTTTGTTGTTGTTTATAACGTTTAATTTCATTCTCATATTTTTTCTTACATTCTTCTGAACATGTTTTATCTCCTTCAGGAATAGCCTTACCACAAATAATACAATGAGAATGAGGACCCCATTCTTCTTTTCTTTTTGACATTTTCAACACCTATGGTAATATTGTAGTTCCTATTTTTTCACCAACTATTGCTTTTAATATATTAATTGGGTCTTTTCCATTTATTACTTTTGTTATTATTTTAGAACGTTTAATAATTTTTAGAGCAATAGGATCTAATAGATCATATTCTCCAGCTTTAATTCCTTGAGATTCTAGTATTTTCATTAATTCATCAACGTTTATGGTATCATATTTTTTAGCATTAGGATCTTTTTTTGGATCTGCTGTATATACACCATCTATATTTGTAGTTATTATAAAAAGCTTTGAATTTGTTCTTTCAGCTAATACAGAAGAGACTGCAGTTGTTGATTGACCTGGTTGAAGGCCACCCATAACTACAATTTTTCCTGTAGAAATTGCCTCATCTAATTCTTTAAAATTTGTTGGTACAAATTGACATGCCTCATCTCCTAAAGCATTAATAAAGATTCTTGCATTTATATTAGCAATACTTATTCCAATATAATCACATGTAGATTCATCAGCTCCATGTGCTCTTGCTAAATTTATATAATATCTTGCAGGAACTCCTCCTCCAACAACAACATATGGCATATGACCAATACTTTTTATTTTTTTAATTACTTCAGCATATGGTCTCAAATCAGATAGATCAAAAGAAGGAAATAAAATATGCCCACTTAATTTTATTGTAATATTCAATATTTCCACCAAGAAAAGATATAGTAAGAGATATATAAAGCTTAATTGAAAAGAGGATAGAACAATGTTAGAAAAAAGATCTTCAGTAGAAATATATAGATTAAAAAAATTAGTAGAAGAACTGGAGTCTAAAGAAGGCAGGGGTACAGAACTTATTTCTCTTTATATACCACCAGGAAGACCAATAGCTGATGTTATGAGTAGCTTAAGAGAAGAATATGGAACTGCAGCAAATATTAAATCTAAATCTACAAGAAAAAATGTCCAAGATGCCATAGAGAGTATAATGCAAAGACTTAAACTATTTAAAACAGCACCACAAAATGGATTAGTAATATTTTGTGGTGCCATACCTAGAGGTCCTCCTGGAAGTGAAAAAATAGAAATTTATGTTATAGAACCTCCTGAGCCTATATCAATTTATTATTATAGATGTGATTCAAAATTTTACTTAGAACCAATAAAAGAAATGCTTACTGAAAAAGAATTTTATGGATTAATTGTAATGGATAGAAGTAGTGCAACTTTTGCTATATTAAAAGGAAAAAGAATTGAAATTCTTGAAACTATAACTTCTGGTGTACCAGGAAAACATGATGCTGGAGGACAATCTGCAAGAAGATTTCAAAGATTAATAGAACTTGCAGCTCATGATTTTTATAAAAGAGTTGCAGAACATGCAGAAAAACATTTCTTAAATATAAATTTAAAAGGAATAATTATTGGAGGACCTGGCCCTACAAAAAATGAATTCTATACTGGAAATTATCTTCATTATCAATTACAAAGTAAAGTAATAAGTGTAGAAGATTTAGGATATACTGAAGAGCCTGGGGTATATGAATTAATAGAAAAATCAAAAGAAGTACTTAAAGATGTTGAACTTTTAAAAGAAAAAATACTTGTTCAAAATTTCTTAGAACTTTTAGCAAAATCAATTAATCATGTAACTTATGGTGAAAAAGAAGTAAGAGATAAACTAGAAAAAGGAATTGTAAAATTACTTTTAATCTCTTCTGATATTGAGAAGTATAGAATAAGATTAAAATGTCAATCTTGTGGATTTGAAAAAGAAATAACTCAAGAAAAGAGATTAGTTATTAATAAAGAGATTTGTGAAAAATGTGGAGGAACAATGTATGAAGAAGAAGTAAAAAGTCTTGTAGAAGAATTTATCCAACTTGCAGAAAAAACTAAAGCACAAGTAGAGATAATTTCAACAGAAACAAATGAAGGAAAAATACTTTTAAAATCATTTGGTGGAATTGTAGCTATTTTGAGATATTCTGGTGAATAAGTTTAGCTTTTTCTATAGCAGTAGATATAGAGCTATGAATTATATTCATAATATCTCTTGAGATCATTATTTTTAAGGCCTCTTCTGTAATTCCGCCAGGAGTAGCCACCATTCTAATTAATTTATCAAGATCTTCCTTGGATTGTAATACAAGTGCTCCAGCTCCTTTACATGTTTGTGCTACTAATTTTATTGCAATATTCTCATCTAATCCATACTTTTTTCCTAATTCTACCATAGACTTCATAATTAAAAAGAAATAAGCTGGACCACTTCCACTTAATCCGGTAATAACATCTATTAAATCCTCATTTTCTAATAAAATAACCATACCAAGATTTTCAAAAATTTTATTTATAATTAATTTTTCATTTTCTTTTACATTTTTATTGAAAATAATAGCAGATACAGCCTCTCCTATAGATGTACATATATTTGGCATAACTCTTACAATTTTTGCATTTTCACCAAGTTTAGACTCAATATATGAAATTTTAATACCAGCAGCAAAGGAGACTATAAGTGGATTTGTATTAATTTTATCTTTCATATCATCTAGTAATTGATTATAATCCTTTGGTTTAACTGCAATTATAATAATATCACAATTCTCTAATTCTGATAATGATTTCTTTACTATTAGACCATCCTCTTTAGCAATTTTTAATTTTTCTTCATTTATATCATAGATAAAAATTGATTTTTTATCTATGATATTACTTCTTAAAATACCTTCTACAAAAGATTTTCCCATTCTTCCATATCCTATTAATCCAATTTTCATTTCTTTCCACTCTCTAAATATTCAATCCATGAACCTGTAATTTTTTCATGAATAAAACGTTTAGCATTTTTTCCAATATAATTTGAAACTATTTGCCCAGAACCAATTAAGATATATTTTGTTGTTACAAGCCCCTCTAATCCAACAGGCCCTCTTGCATGTATTTTATTTGTAGAAATACCAACTTCAGCACCTAAACCATATCTATAACCATCACTAAATCTTGTTGATGTATTACACATTACACTTGAAGAATCAACCATGGTTAAGAATTTCTTAATAGCTAAAATATCTTCAGCAATAATAGAATCAGTATGATGAGAGCCATAACGATTTATATGTTCAATTGCTTCATCAACACCATTTACTATTTTTATTGGAAGAATAAGATCTAAATATTCAGTAGACCAATCTTCTTCAGTTGCTGCTTCTATAGATATTCCATAAGCATTTAATATTTTTAATGTTTCAGGACATCCCTTTATTTTTACACCACCTTCTATCATACGTTTTACAAGATCTGGTAAAATTTCATTAGCAATGGCTTTATCAATAAGAAGGATTTTCATAGAATTACAAGCAGCAGGATATTGAACTCTTGCATCATAAGCAATTTCTATTGCTTTTTCTTTATTTGCACTTTTATCAATATATATATGACAAATTCCTGCAGAATGTCCTAATACAGGTATTCTTGTATTTTCTTGTATATATCTTATGAATTCATTACTTCCTCTTGGTATTATAAGATCAATTAGATTTTCCATTTTTAATAATTCTTTTATTGCCTCTCTTTCTTCTATTAATTGCATACAGCCTTCAGGAAGACCTTCTGATATAAAGGAATTATACATTATTTCAAATAATGCTCTATTAGAAAATTTTGCCTCAGAACCTCCTTTTAAAATAACAGCATTTCCAGATTTTATACATAATGATGCTATTTGAGGTAAGGCATCTGGTCTACTTTCAAAAATTGCTGCAATAACACCAAAAGGAACAGTTATTTTAAATAAATTTAAACCTTCATCCATCTTAATTGCATAAACAGTTTTTCCTACAGGATCTTCTAATTCTGCTACTTTTTCTATCATTATACATATTTCATTTATTTTATTTTCATCTAATTTTAAACGATCAACTAGAGGCTTAGTAATTTTTCCTTCTTTTAATAATGATAAAGCTATTTCTAGATCTTTTTTATTTGCTTCTAATATCAATTCTTTGTTTTTTCTTATAGCATTAGCAGAAGCTTTTAAAGCCTTATCTTTAATTTCTCTTGGAATATTAGCAAGAATAAGACTAGCTTTTTTTGCTTGTAAAACTTGTGAATAAAGACTCATAATCCCACCTTAGGAACAAATATTGTACCAATTTTTTCTCCTAAAATTATTCTTTCTAATACATTATCAATAGAACTATTAGCAATTATCATTGGTATTCCAGCCTCCATAACTATTTTTGCAGCTTTAATTTTTGTTGTCATACCTCCAAATCCTTCATATTTATTTTGTGCATATTTTTCAATTTCTGGAGTAATTTCATTTACAAAAGAAATAAATCTTGAATTCTTATCACTAGGATCTCCAGAATATAAGCCATCAACATCAGATAGAATGATTAGTAAATCTGCTTGCATATATTTTGCTACTAGAGCTGAAAGAGTATCATTATCACCAAATTTTATTTCATCTACAGCTACAGTATCATTTTCATTAATAATAGGAATTACTCCAAAGCTTAAAAGAGTATTTAGTGTATTTAAGAGATTTCTTAGTCTTCTCTTATTCTTAAAATCATCCCAAGTTAACAATATTTGAGCTACAATATGTTTTCTTTGTTCCATTATTTTTCTATACGCCTCCATTAAAATTACTTGACCTACAGCAGCTAGAGCTTGAAGACTTGGCATAGTTGAGCTCTTATTTTTACTTTTGATAAGAGCTCTTCCAGCTCTTATAGCTCCAGAAGACACAAGTATTACATCAATATCTCTATTTTTTAGATTTACTATTTCACTACATAATTTTTCAATTTTCTTAATATCAAGAAAGCCTTCTTTATCAGATAATGAAGATGATCCTACTTTAACTACAATAAGTTTTGATTTTCTTAATTCTTTCCTATAATCCTCTTCCATAATTTTAAATCACTCTATAGAGTTATATTAATATTATCTATAATATTATCCATTAATATTTCCATCATATTTCTATTATATTAGGATAATACTCTTTTAATACTCTTTCTATATTTGCACGAAATAGAAATGTTCTTAAAGCATTTAATGCAACTCTATAATAATCTTCAGGTTCATTAAAATACATATTAAATATTTTAAAGAATAATGACTGAAATTCATTATATTCTTCTTCATTTATTTCTTTAGCTTTTTGACTTTTATAGTCTATTAATTCTCTTAAATCTCTACCAAATAGCCAACCATTTATATTATTTACTATGAATTCTAAAGCTCCTCCATCAATTGAAGCTAATGTTGGAACACCATTTACAGCTGCCTTCATATAACTAGTACCACATGCTTCCCAACCAGAAAATGGTGTAAATAATAATAAGTCTCCTCCACTTAATAGAAATTTTGCTATTTCTATTGAATAATTTGGTATATAAATAACATTTTCATTTTCTTTATGAAGTCTTCTGAAAATTCGCATATATTCTAATCCTTCAAAATCATAAGGATATGCTTTTCCACTTAATACAAGAACAATTCGTTTATCTTTTATATTAGATAAAAGTCTTAATGGAAAATCAGGTCTTTTATATGGTACAATTCTTCTTGCCCATATTGCAATAAATTTATTATCTAAATCAATATCCTTAAATTTTGATAAGTAATCGATCAAATTATCTTTTATCTCTCTTCTTATATCAACAAATCTATCCATTCTAATTCCATAAACTTCTTCTCTTAACCTATTATTCATCCATCTATCTAAATTTATACCATTTGTAACAAATGTAAATTTTTCACTATGATGAGGAAAAATTTTAAGTAATATATCAAAATGTTTAACAGAAACTGCAAAGGCTTGTTTAGCTACAGAAAGTCCAATTTCAGTTAATACAATATCTTGATCTATAAAAGAATATTGAAATTCATTTTTAAATAATTCTCTTGAAAAAGTAGGATGTCCCCAGGGACCTGCTGTATGTATTACTATTCTATACTTTCCAGGCATTTTTAATATTAATGGTAATATAGCAGCATAGGCTTCTTGCAAATCTATATATTCTATATCTTCTAATGGAATATTTTTTCGTATATATACTGCTGAAGATTTTGCAAGTAAAACATATTTAAGAAAACGTATTTCTTGATTTTCTTCAATATATAATCGTTCAGTTAATTTTGTAGCCCATTCAGGAGATATAGGATTAAAAAATATTACCTTAGATTTTCCCTCAATATATTCTAATACTTGAACTTTTATATTTTCATTTTTTAATTGAATATTTATTTCATCAGAAAATTTTAGATTTTTTAAAAATTCTTCAGGTTGTATTTGAGGTTTAGGAATTGGATTATCATTAATATCAAAATCATAATCTACATAACCATTTTTATAAAATAAGCTAAAAACTAAATAATTTAAATTCAATTTAGAAGCAGCATAAAATTTATCACCTTCTAATACACCAAGTCCACCAGCATAAGTGTATCCTAAATCTAAAGCTATATCAGGAGTTATACTTATGATAAATTTATTGTACTTCATTTTATTAATGCCCCTAATGATTAATTTTTTAATCTACTTATTGTTTAATATTTTAAAAATTACTTAAAGCTTTTCTAAAT
>CAZTWF010000058.1:0-2597 GCA_964617245.1 uncultured Nitrososphaerota archaeon | reverse complement strand
TTCCTGCTGAACCGCTCTTCCGATCTCTTCAACCAAATCTTTCACCAAAATTCTTCATATCTTTTTTAATTAAATCAGATATTTTTCTTAAAATAACTTCATTATTTCTATTCTTTATGGGAAATTCATAATCACATCTTGGACATCGTAATCTTGGACAATTAAAAACTGCTTCTCTACAACCAGCACATGCTATACCTCTTGATTGAAATATAGAAAAGCGATAATGACAATTTGGACATTCATAAATTTCAGCTGTTACTTTTGATACTTCTCTTACTAATTTTTCCTCCCAAATTTCTCTCACATAGTACACCAATTTACTCTATTATAGATTTCAAGTATTTTTTCTTTTTTATAGTTTTTAAGTATTTTTTAATTCATAGACTATAATAACAATTTAATAAATAATACTAAACATTTTTTAAATCTTATTTTGAAAAATTTCATTATAAAAATAAAGTTAAATAGAATAAAAGATTAATTATCATAGATATCTATGGAAAAAAATTATCAATTCTTAAAGGAAATTACAGAAGCTGTAATAAATGGAAATACTTCATTAGTTATTGAGCTTGTAAATATAGCATTAAAAGAAGGAATTGAACCAAAGATAATTTTTGAAGCTTTAGCCTCAGGAATTATTATTTTAGGAGAAAAACTTTCAAATAAAGAAGCATTTTTACCAGAACTTGTAGTAGGTTTTGAGGCTTTTCAAGAAGGATTAAAAATTCTTGAACCTTTAATTAAAAAACTTCCAAAAGAAGATAAGAAAATCAAGATTGTTTTAGGAACTGTACAAGGAGATATACATAATATTGGTAAGAATATAGTAAAAATAATGCTTGAAGCAGCTGGTTGTGAAGTCTATGATATTGGTGTTGATGTCCCACCTGAAAAATTTGCTGAAAAAGTAGTTGAAATTGATGCAGATATATTGGGATGTTCTGTATTAATTTCTCTTGGAATTATTTCTTTAAAAAAGACTATAGAAAAAGTAAGGAATATTAGAGGTGACAAAACAAAAATTCTTATTGGAGGTTATGTGACTAGTCCAGAATTAGCAAAAGAACTTGGTGTTATTTATTGTAAGAATGCTTATGATGCAATTAAGTATGTAAAAACTTTAAAAGGAGATGAATAAGATGGCTATAGAAATAAAAGAAGAAATGACATCATTTGAAAGAGTCGAAGCAATGTACAAAGGAGAAGCAACTGATCGTGTTGTTTTAGGTTGGATTAGAGTAGCAGAAGCAGGTAGATTTCTTCCTCAAATTACAGTTGCAGATGTAGTAAGAGATAAAAAAGGATATTATTTATATCGTGGTATAAAGACACTTTATGAAAGATATCAAACTGATATAATTATAGTATATACTTATACAACTATTGAAGCTGTTGCAATGGGAACAAAGGATAAATATTTTGTAGATCAATTACCAGCACCAATAGAATATGTAATAAAATCACCTGAAGATTTAGATAGAGTAAAAATACCTGACCCACGTACAGATGGTGATCTTCCTTGTATATATAATTGTATTAAAAGAGTTGCTAGAGATTATGGTAATAGAGCAATAATTTCATCAGGAACAGTAGGACCTTTTTCAGTTGCAGCAAGAATAAGAGGTCTTTGGCAAATTGCATATGATATGGTGAGAAGACCTTGGTTTGCTCATGATATTATTAATCTTGCAACAGAAGCATGTATAAACATAATTGAGGGATTTTATGAAGCAGGTGCAATAACTACAATAAGTGGAGCAGGTAGTGAAACTACTCTTGGTACTCAACATTTTAAGGAATTTGTTATACCATATGAAAGAAGATATTTAAAAAGAGCAAAGAAAATTGGTTTTCTCAGTCTTTTAAGACATATTTGTTCTGGTCCTGGCGCCTCAATAATAATAGATCATATTAAGGATCTTGGATTAGATATTATGCCAACTCTTGTTTGGGGTTATTATGATAGTCCAGAGATAATGTTACAAAAGAAAAAATTCTTTGCTGAATATTCTCCAATGGTTGCAGTTGGAGGATATATTAAAGCAGCAGAAACACTAGCCTTAGGAACTCCAGATATAATTGCAAAAGAAGTTGAAAATGTCATAAAGATATGTGCTCCAGGAGGCAAATATGTTCATATTGCAGATTGTTGTATACCTCCTACTGTTCCATTAGAGAATTTAGATGCATTTATTTTTACTGCAAAGAAAATGGGAAGAGTTTACTAATCTTTTATTTATTTTTTATTTTAAAATAGTAAGACTTCAAGAAAAATTAAGCATTAATTTTATAGACTTTATACTAATAATTAAAAGTAAAAATAGGCAATATTATATTAATATCATATACAAAATTACATTCTTTTTATTTCCTTGTTATAAAGTTATTTAATAACCTTTAGTTATTACAATAGAATATAAATGAAATATAATTTCACAATAATTATTCTTTTTATTAGATCTTATCCTATTAGATAATTTTTAAATATTTTTTTATAGTTTTATTAAAATTGAGCTTTACTGGAGAAAAATATGTCAATAAAATTAGATATAGAAAAAAATGTTTTAAGACTTGAAAAAGAACTTAGAAAA
>CAZTWF010000057.1:0-3812 GCA_964617245.1 uncultured Nitrososphaerota archaeon | reverse complement strand
CTTGTATTTAAGTTTTTTTAAATTAAGGTTTTTTAGAAGAAGTCAATTCCATTATACTTATATTATATGATACTATTTTGATAATTAGGGATGAATATGAAGGAGAAATTAGTATTTGTTATATTTATTGTTATTGCTATAGCAATGATAGGAATAGGTGGATATTACTATTATACATATTATGGAGTTCCAAGATGTCCAGCATGTGGTATGATTATAACACCAGAAATGGATGCAAATTATAAGGTAATTGATGTAACTACAAATCAAAGAATATATACATGTTGTCCAGGATGTATGTTAAGATTAGTTGCAGCTTATCCTAATCTTCATATTGAAGCATTAGATAGTTGGTATGGAACTGCAGCTCCTAAAATTATTATAGAAATAAGAAATGGAAGTGTTATTAGTGTTGATCCTCCTACAACAAGATTACTCTTAGGAGCAGCAATTACTAATAGCTGTAGTAGTAATAGAATAGCAATTAATGAAACTTCAGTAGAATTATTATTAAAATATGGATATAATGAGAATAATCCATTAACTGTATTCAAAACTCAATTACCAGCAAATACTCCAGTAAGAACTATAGAACAAGCACTTCCTGGATTAAAAGCTAAAGGAATAGCCTATGTACCACCTTCTATGGCATTTATTGCAAGTATAATCATAATTGGAATAATAATACTTATAATTGGAATATTTACATATAAGAAATTAGTAAAACCCATGTCTAAACCTACTACACCATCTACTAAGCTATAGTAATAAGAATAGTGATAGTAGATGATATGGACTCCATTAACTGCAATAATGATAATACTTGGTTTTTCTGGAGTAGTATTAATGCTATATGCTGGGCCAAAAGCTTATAATATAATTAAAAAAATAGCAAAAGCCTCACTTGAAGAAAGATATGAATTAGAAAAATCTTTTTATCTTATTTCTACAGTTATTTGGGTTTTATTTATAGTTAGAATTATTGCAAGTATACTTTTTTGGATGACAAATGAAAGTTTAATTCCTTTAATTCCTGGTGCTATGTGTCAATTTGGAGTAAATCAAGCTGGAGCACCTTATTCTTGGATAGATAATGGAGTTAAACTCATAGTTTTATTAGTTTATGGAAATTGGCTTGTTTTAGATCTTATAAATAGAAAGGTAAAAGGTGCACCTTTAATGAAATCTTTATCTAAATTATTTCTATTATTTATACCATTACTAATAATTGATTCTTTTCTTGATCTAGCTTTTTATTTTACAGTAAGTCCTGTTGTTGTACCATGTTGTAGAGTTGTTTTTTCTGCAGAATCTCCAGTTCCATGTCCATATTGTTTTGTATTTCATGATGCTCCTTTATTTATTGTAGTGATCTCTGGATATGGTCTTTCTATATGTTTTACTGTATGGGGATTTGTTATAAGACGTTTTATTTCAAAATATAGAGAAATAGAAGAAATTGGAACAATTATGATGAGAAAACTTGCTATGTTAGCATTAGGATTTGCTATTCTAGGAACAATAGTACTTATTCCAGCAATTATACAAATTATGAGTCCTGTAGTACCAGTACATTAAGGTGATAATATGAAAATAAGAAAATCAATTATTATTGTAATAATTTTATTAATATTAGGATTTTCTTTTATTTCTCTTACTTTTTTCTATGCTAAAAAACCATATGAAGGTATACCATTAGAAAAAGATGTAAAGATTTTAGATATTGAAATAGATAGAAGAAATCATATTGTAATGAGTATTACAATATATAATGAAGGAGCTCCTTTAATATTAGAAGGAGCAGCTCTTGTTAAAATTCAAGCATGGATAACTATTATTTCTACAAAATTCTCTCAACCAATAATTGCCTATACTAATACTTCAACTAAAATTCCATTAGGAACAGGTTATAAATTAGATCCAGAAGGTGCAGATTATTATCTTTATATATTTACAAATAAAGGTTCAGCAATAAGATGTATGATTTCTTATCCTACACCAGTAAAATAATTATCTAATTGTTTTAATAATAACTTTTGAAAGAGAATCAAAAGAAATTTTCTTAATAGCTTTTTTATACAATTTTCCTCCCATTATATCAATAATTTTTCCATTTTCAGCTATTAAATATACTTGATCTGATAAACAAATTCCAATACAAATATTATTTACTATAATTTTATCTCCTGGCATTGCACAATGTATTTTTCTTATTTCTCTTGATCCTAATTTACTAATATTCATTAATTCAATACTAGGTTTTATTATACTAAGTCCAGTTGCTTCTTTAAGAATTTTAACTATTTCATTTTCTTCTCCATTCCAAATTACAATACCACCATCTGATTTACCTATTCTTTCTATATGTATTAATGGAAAATTTGTTAAATTTTTTAATATTTTTGTATTAGAAATTGTTTGTGCAATATAAATCATTCCACTTTGTATTGTTCTTCCATTATTTAATATAATAATACCATCAATATCCATTAAAGAAACTTCATCTAATATTCTACTTAAGTTTTTATCTATATTTTTTAAAAAGAATTTTCCTACTTCTTTTCCAGCTGGAATTGTTATATACTTTATATTTTTCTCTCTTAGCAAATTACTTATTTTTTCATACCATTTTTCTGATATAATTTCTATTGATGTTATTATTAAGGCAATTCTTTTTATTTTACCTATAATTTCACTTAAATTTCTTGGCATCCATTCTAAAATTTTTATTGAACCTCCTGCTTCTCTAAATTCATCTATTAATTTTAATAATTTTTCATCAATTTTTTCTATAATCCATGATGATTTTTGTAATTGAAATGCTTCTAATTTTTTTAATCTTCTTACTAATCTTATTCTAATTCCATGTGGATCTTTTTTTCCTTCTATATCATAAAGTATTAAATACATAATTAATATATAGTATAACTAATTTTATTTTTAACTGAAGAGTGATTATAATGCAAGTAACATTAATTGCTCGTCATCCTCCAGCATTAATTCTACCTATGAATATAAAATTATTTGATACTATAAAGACATTAAGTGAAAAAAATGTTAGACATGCAATTATTTCAAATGATGGAATTAAAATTGATGGTTTATTATCTGCAAAAGATATTCTAAGATATATAAGAAAAAAATCTTTAAATGCTCTTTGGGAAACTATTGAGCCTATAGTAAATAAAAAACCAATTATTGGAAAAATAACAGATGAAATTCCAGAATTAATGAAAATTATGGCAAAATATGATATAGGTGTAATACCTATAGTAGATGAAGAATTGAAAATTTGGGGTTTATTTTCTGAAAGACATATATTTAAATTATTTTCAGATGTACAAACATTTATAAGAGTATCAGAAATAATGTCAAAACCATTAATAACTACTGATATAAAATCAACATTATATGATGTAATAAATTTAATGTTAGATAATGATATTAGAAGAATTCCAATAATAAGTGAAAATAAATTAATAGGAATAATAACAATTAAAGATATAATAAGATTTATGGCAAGTAAATATTTTGAAGAAATTATAAATAAAGAATTAAATCCATTTGAAATAAATACTTTAAAAATTGCAACATTAAATCCAAAAACTATTAGTCCTGAATTAGATCTATCTGATGCAGTAAAAATTATGAATTCTAATAATATAGGATCTTTAATTGTAGTATATGATAATAAACCTATTGGAATTATAACTGAACGTGATTTTATATTAAAAATACCAAAACTTAATGGAGTTGAATTTATAATAGATAAAAAGAGGGTAATAATTGGAAGACTATATTTTTAAAATATT
>CAZTWF010000056.1:0-2835 GCA_964617245.1 uncultured Nitrososphaerota archaeon | reverse complement strand
ATAGATAATTTAATAAAAACATTTGCAAAATACTATGTTATATGTCCATCATGTGGTAAACTTGATACAAGAATAATAAAAGAAGGAAGATTAAGTTTCTTAATTTGTGATGTATGTGGTGCTAAAAATCCAGTAAAATCATTATCATGAGATGATATTTATGGAAGAAGTATATGTAAAAGTAAGAAAAACAGAAAATGATATTTTAATTACTGTATGTGATTGTGATTTATTAGGAAAGAAAATAATAGATGGAAAATTAATATTAAATATATCAAAAGAATTTTATGAAGGAGAAAAAATGAATAAAGAAGCTACATTAGATATATTAAAAAAAGCAACAATAGCATTATTTGTAGGAAAAACTGCTGTAGAATATGGAATTGAAGCTGGTCTTATACATAGAGAAGCTATAATTAAAATAGGTGGAATTCCTCATGCTCAATTTGTGATGATAATATGATGAATTTCTGTATAAAATGTGGAGCTAAAAATAAAGAATTAATTAATAATTTATGTGAAGATTGTTTTTGGGATGAAAAATTAGTAGATATACCTAGTGAAATTAATTTAATTTTATGTTCATCATGTACATCATATCTTCATGGAAAAAAATGGATTAAGAAAAAAGATTTTGATTCTTTATTAAATGAAAGTATAATAACAGAATTAAAGAAAAAACTTAGTAAAAATATTTTATTAAAAAATATTGAAATTTTAAGAGATGAAAGAATACCAAATAAAATTCTTATAAGAGTGGAAATTTCTATAGATAATATTAGTAAAAAAATTGAAGTTTTAGGAAATATTTCATATAGAAAATGTAATTATTGTCAAGCAGTATCTACTGGTAAATATAAGACAATAGTACAAATAAGAAATATAAATGAAGAATATTTAGAAAAAATAAAATCTATAATAGAAGAATTTCATAGTTTTAATGGTAGAATAGAAATAAGTGAAGTTAAGGAATTAAAAGAAGGAATTAATATTAAATTCATGAGTATAAGTAAAGCAAGACTTTTTGCAAAAAAAATTTCAAGTATTACAGGAGCAAAAATAATAGAAACTGCAAAGACAATAGGCTATAAAAGAGGAGAGCCTAATTATATAATTACAATTTCTATAAGATTACCTATAAGAAATATAGGTGAAATTATTTCAATAGAAGATAAAATATATAAAATATTGGGAATTGTAAAAGGAAAAATATTAGTTCAAAATTTAGAAACTAATAAGAAAATATTATTAGATTATAAAGAAATAGAAAAAGCTGAAAAAATTGAATCTAAAAAAGTTCGTATAGAAGCCAAAAAAGGAAAATTTGTAACTTTATTAGATATGGAAAATAAATATTTTATTGATGTTCCTATAGAAGAAATTAAAGAAAATTTAAAAGAAGGAGATTATGGAATATTAATAAATTTCAAAGGAAAAGAAAAAATAATAAAAATATGAAAAAATATTTAAAAAAGCTATAAAGATAATAATTTTCATGATTATATATGAAGGCAATTTATAATACTCTATGTTTAAATTGTAATGGAGAAATTTCAAGTGAAAGATTATTTCAAAGTGGAATATGTGAAAAATGTATTGATAATGATATAAAAGATAAGAAAAAAATTTTAGAGATTTTAAAAGATAATGGAAAAATTCTTTTTGCAGAAAAAATATTTAATTTCTATGAAAACTTTCAAAATTTTTCTTTATTCTTTAAAAAAGCATTAAAACAAAGAATGTTTTCATTACAAGAAATGTGGGCTAAAAGAGTTTTATTAAATAAATGTTTTTCTATTGTTGCTCCTACAGGTGTAGGAAAAACAGTATTTGGAATAATTTCTGCACTTTATTTTGCAAGTATAGGAAAAAAATCATATATAATTGTACCAACAACTCTCCTTGTACAACAAATTGTTGAAAAAATACAAATTTTTTCTAATAATCTTGGAAGAAATTTTGATATAGTATATTATCATGGATTATTAGGAGATAAAGAAAAAAAAGAAGCTATTAAAAAAATTTCAGAAGGAAATTTTGATATATTAATAACAACAGATAGATTTATTATAACAAAATCTGAAGAATTAAAAAGAATAAAATTTGATTTTGTATTTGTTGATGATGTTGATTCTTTCTTAAAATCTCCAAAAAATATTGATAAAATATTACTATTATTAGGATTTGATTTAGATATTATAAATTTATCAATGAGATTATTAGAAACAAAAGATATTGAAGAAAAAAATGAAATAAGAGAAAAAATAAAAGAATATAAAAATAATAATAAAATAGGAATATTAGTAGTTTCAGGTGCAACATTAAAAGCTAAAAGAACAAAAAGAATAAGACTTTTTGAAGAATTATTAGATTTTCAAATTGGTTTTAAACCTGAATTTGTAAGAAATATTAAAGATGTTTATATAGATAAAAGTAAAAGTATAGAAGAACATGTTTTAGATTTAATAAAAGAATTTGGTAGTGGAGCTTTAGTTTTTGTTCCACAATCATTAGGTAGGGAATTTGCTGAATATATAAATGAATATTTATTAAGTAATGGAATTAAATCATATGTTTATAAAAAACCTGAAGAAAATATATTAAATGATTTTCAAGATGGTAAATATGATGTATTAATAGGAATTGCAAGTTATAGAAATCCATTAGCAAGAGGAATTGATTTACCTGAAAGAGTTCGTTATGTTATATTTGCAGGAGTACCAAGAATGGAATTTAAATTAAGTTGGGAAGAATATAATCCTACAAAATTATTAACTATTTTAAAAAATATAAGACCATTTATAAAAGATGAATTAAATGCTAATAGAATTATTA
>CAZTWF010000055.1:0-10002 GCA_964617245.1 uncultured Nitrososphaerota archaeon | reverse complement strand
CTATATATTGTTTTTTAATTTCATTAATAAGTTATTTTATATTATATTAAAAAAT
This sequence comes from uncultured Nitrososphaerota archaeon, assembly GCA_964617245.1. Taxonomy (GTDB): domain Archaea; phylum Thermoproteota; class Methanomethylicia; order Methanomethylicales; family Methanomethylicaceae; genus WYZ-LMO11. The sequence continues at coordinate 9,947 of CAZTWF010000055.1, read as the reverse complement.
AATTTAATTAAATGGCGGGCCTGGAGGGATTTGAACCCTCGACCAATGGGTTAAGAGCTTCGGCCTATGTCCACCGCTCTACCTTGCTGAGCTACAGGCCCTATTTTACTAATAAAGATAAAAATTTAATAATTTTTCCATTATTCTTTAATTGATTAATATGACATTAAATTTTATTGGTTTAGGAGTATATGATGAAAAAGGAATTACTTTATATGGATTAGAACTTGCAAGAAATTCAGATATTATATTTTTAGAAGAATATATAAGTATAATACCATATCTTAATATAGATTCATTAGAGAAAATTATTGGAAAAAAAATAATAATTATTGATAGAAAATTTATTGAAGATGGAGATATAATTTTAAAAAAAGCAAAAGAAAATAATATTTCAATATTAACACCAGGAGATCCTTTTATTGCTACAACACATATTGAATTAAGAATAAGAGCTGAAAGACAAGGAATTAAAGTAAATATTGCTCATGCACCATCAATAATATCTATTATTCCTGGAGAAATTGGTTTACAAAATTATAAATTTGGAAGATCTGCAACTATAACATTTCCTGATAATTATTCAGAAGTACCATATGATACTTTAAAACAAAATCTTTCTTTAGGTTTACATACATTATTCTTTTTAGATTTAAGAGAAGATAAATATATGTCAGTAAATGATGGATTGGCTATGCTTATAGAAATGGAAAATAGAAGAAAAGAAGGTATTATAAATTCAGATTTATTAGTAATTGGAATTGCAAGAATAGGAGGTCCAAATCAATTTATAAAAGGAGGAAGAATTTCTGATATAATAAAAATTGATTTTGGTCCTCCACCACATTGTTTAGTAATTCCAGGAAGATTACATTTTATGGAAGAAGAAGCATTAATTATTTTTGCAAAAGTTGATAAAGAATTATTAAAAAATAGGAGGATATGAAATGAATAATGCTAAGGAATTATTAGAAAAATATATAAAAAATACTGAAAAAGTATTTAAAAAATTAAAAATTATTCCTCCAAATGATTTATCAATTAAATCTTCTTTAGAATATAATATTTCTTTATCTAAAAATTATTTTGAAGATTCTAAATATTATTTTAATAAAGGTGAATATATTACTGGAATAGTATGTATTGCTTATTGTGAAGGAATATTAGATGCATGTAAAAATTTTGGATGGATAAAATGGGATGATGAAAAATGAGAGTATTAGCTGCAGGTTGTTTTGATCTTTTACATTATGGACATTTAAGATATCTTGAAGAAGCAAAAAAATTAGGAGGAGAAAATGCAGAATTAATAGTTATTATTGCAAGAGATTCTACAATTATTAAAAGAAAAGGACATCCTCCAATAATGAATGAAGAACATAGAAGAGCATTAGTTGAAGCTTTAAAACCAGTAGATAAAGCAATATTAGGAAGAGAAGATTTTGATATTATTTCTATTATTAATGAAGTAAAACCAGATATAATTGCATTAGGTTATGATCAAAAAGATTTAGAAGAATTTTTATTAAAGAAAAATCTGAATATTAAAATAGTTAGACTTGAAAAATATGGAAATATAAGCTCATCAATGATTAGAGAAATAATTAAATCATTACCTTCAAATAAACCAAATCACCATCTTTAAGATTATATTTTTTTCTAATATTTTCTTCTGATATTACTTCTATAACATCTTTATTATAATGAGTTCTATCAATTAAAAGTAAAGCACCATCAATTTCATCATATATTTTTACTTTAAAACATTTTACATTTCCATAACTTCTTTCATTATCTATAAATCCTTTTATTATTATTCCAGGAAGAATTTCAAGTTCTTTTCTTATTTTAATATCTTCTAAAGATTTTAATTTTAAATTTAAAGTACCAGGAAATGGTTTTAATCCAAGTTTTTCTTCAAATTGTTTATAATATCCAGGTCTTGTAATATAATAAGCTCCTTCTCCAAATCCAGTAAATACATAACCTTTAATAAAATAGAATTTTTCTTTTTCTTCAAATCCTTCTTTTAATCCTTTATATATTTCTTTTAATAAATTAAATCCTTTTTCTGTTATTGTTATTATTTGACCATTTTTTCTTATTTCTCTTTCAATATATCCTTCTTTTAATAAATCTAAAATTCTTCTTGATGCAGTTTGTTGAGAAACTCCTAATATTTTTCCCAGATCTTCTGTTCCAATAAAAATACTTCCTTTATATCCTCCTATTTTAAATAAATAATATAATGTAAACCATAATTCACTATTTATTAGTTCATTATTCATTTTTATCATCCTTTTTTATATTTTTTGATATATTATGAGCTAATCTTAAAGGTTCTGGAAGATTATATATTGTACAATTATATATAATATTAAAAGCATCCTCTAATGTTATTAAATTTCCTATACTTATATAGAAATTTTTATATTTTTTACCAATAATTTCATTATTAAATAATACATTATCTTCTATTACTTTAAATCCTTTTATTAATTTTTTTGCAATACCTATAGTTGGAACTTTAAAACATACTCCAAAATGTGTAGCAATTCCACATTTTCTTGGATGACAAATTCCATGACCATTTATTATATATACATCTGCTTTTGCTTTTTTAATTAATTCAAATAAAAATGGCATTTCTCTAAATGCTAAAAATGTTGGTATATAAGGAATAGGAGGTTTTCTTTTAGTTATTACTATATCTAATAATTTTAAATCTGGATATGATAATATTACAGCAACACCAAATCCATAATTATTCTTATAAGATATATCCATTCCACAAATAGTCTTAGGTTCTTTTTCTAATTTCTTTTTAATTACTTTTTTTGATATTAATATTTGAGCATTAATTGCTTTTTCTATATTAAACATATTTTGAATATATTCCTATAAATACAGGTCCTCTTATATCAATTCTTCCTCTTTTACTTGTAATATATCTTAAAGCAATATCACTTAATGAAAGATTTATATCACTTAATTGTTTTACCATTCTTACTCTCATTTCTATTTCTCCATATTTTTCAATTCTTGCTGCTGCAGCTTTTGCAATTGCATCTAAATATCTTATTCTTGTTCTAATTCCTTTTTCTCTTGCTTCTTTAATAATTTCAATATCTTCTAAACCTTTTTCAGGAATTCCTATTATATTACCATTATAAATATAAACTTCATTAAAAGCAGCAGGACCAACAAGTTTTACATTTGGATCTCTTTCAAATACTTTTACTATTATATTTTTTCCTAAAATTTTTCCTTCATATGCTATAAATTCACATGGACTATTAGCATTTCTATTTTCTTCTATTGTCTTTATAATTGCTTTTTCAATAATAATTCCTTCTTTTGTTTTTGGTTCTTCTATAAATCTTATATGTTTTACAAGAGAATTATCAGATAATATCCATTCTCCATAAAATTGAGGATAAGATAATTCTCTTAAATCTTTATATCCATATAATAATGCAGCAATTCTTTCTACTCCAATTCCAATATTTAATACAGGATACTCTATTTCATATCTTGCTAATGCAATAGGACTATATAATCCAAAATCTATAACTTCAAACCAATCAGAATTTCCTAATTTTGCAAATACTTCATATTCAGTACCAGGAGCATAATATTTTGCAGTTATTTTTTTCTTTTCAAATTTAATTTCATTAAATCCAAGTCTTTTAAGAATTTCATTACAAATAATTTTTCCATCTTCTACTGATACTTCTTCATCCATAATAATAGAAGAAGCAACATGATGAAATCTTAAATGTTTTTCATCTTCTTTTTGTTCTCTTCTTGCTCTTAATCCAATAGAAAATAACATTATTGGTTTTTCAAGTTTATATTGAATTGCAGCACATGTTAAAAACCATGCACTTGTCATATGGGATCTTAATAATTGTCTTGATGGAATAGGTTCAAGTTTTTTAAATTGAGGAAATACATCATTTAATATTTTTAATGCTAAAGTATCTTCTATATTTAATTCTTCTGAAATTTTTTCTACTAAATCATCACCATCTATTCTTCCTTTTTTATAATCATGTAATATATTTTTTAATTTTTTAATATTTTCTTCATCTACTGGAACTCCAATTTCTTTTAATTTTTCAATTTCATCTTTCCCTATTCCTATATCAGGTCTAGGAAGAGTAGCAAGATAATAACATCTATCTAAAATTGCAGGAGCTTCTCTTCCATATTGTTTATAAATATCTACTTCATCAACTATCATTGGATTTATTACTTCATCAAATCCTAAATCTAAATAAATTTCTCTTAATTTATTTATTGTTTCCATTATTATATGAGGATTTCCTTTTCTTCTTATTTTAAATACTCCTTTTCCTTCAATAATTAATTCCTTCCATGCTTTTTCAAAATCTTCATCTGCTCTTTTTAATATTTCTTTTATATTTAACTTCATTATATTCACCTAATTATTTTTAAATGAATTTATTATAAGCTTACTATGATATATAAATGTTAAATTTGCTTTTGTTTCTTCTACAATTCTTCTTATAATATCTATTTTTCTTTTAATATTAGGTAAAACTCCTTTTGCAAATTCTAATCCTTTAATTATTGTATAAATTTCATCCATTATTTCTAATATTTTTTCAGATTCTTTAATATTATCTTCTTTTAATAAATCAAGTATATATCTTCTTAATTCACCTATAGAATCTATAAGTCCATTTATATATGAATCTAAAGGAATTCCTAATTCTTTTGGTGATAAAATTTTTCCTTCTTTTATTAAATAAAATGTTAAAATAGCTTCAGCATATTCTTGTATTGCTTGTGGTAATGGACCTATATATTTAAATTCAGGAAATTCTTCACATAAACTAAATGTTTCTTTTAATATTTTTTCAATTAATTTAATTAATTCAAAAGCTTTTTCAAAATCTTTTCTATGAATAAAAATAATAGCTTTACTTGAATTTCTTATGATTTCTCTTGATTTTAATATTAATATTTCTCTTTTTTCATCTTTTTTCTTAAGAAATTCTTCTATTTCTGATATTGTATTATCTGAAATTATTTTCATATTTTCACCTTTTTAATAATACTACTCTACTTGCTGGAACTTCATCAATAATTTCATAATTTATTTTTTCAGCTAATTTTCTTGAAAATAATAAAATTTCTTCATGAGTTGGCATAACATTTTCTCCTAATCTCCATATAGAACATCCTACATGCATATATGCTTTTACTTCAATATATTTTGGTAATCCAATTTTTATTATTTTTGCATAACCATCAATATCTTCCATATTTAAATTTCTTATTAATGTAATTCTTATAACTGTTGGACATTTAAAACTTCTCAATAATGAAATTGATTTAATAAGTTTATTCCAATTATCTTCATATACTGGTCTACATACTTTTTTATAAATTTCTTCTGAAGATGCACTTAATGAAATATAAAGCTGTGTAGGTTCTTTTATTTTTTCTAAAACTTCAGGTCTTGTACCATTTGTTACTAAAAATGTTGTCATTCCCATTTTATGATATTCTTCTATTAATTCACTAATCTTTGAATAAAGTGTAGGCTCACCACTTAAACTTATAGCTACATGTTTTGGATTCATTGCTTCTTCTAAAATTTCTTTTTTAGCTTTTGGATTTCCTTTATATCCTGTTAAGGCTCTTCTATGAGCATTAATTGATTCTTTTGCTATAAATTCTGGATCATCTTCTTCATATAAAGAATTTCCATTCCATATTATTCCTCTTTCACCTGGTAATATTCTCCAACAATAAATACATCTATTTGTACAATATACTACTGATGGACTCATTTGAAGACATCTATGAGTTTTTATTCCATAGAATTTTCCTTTATAACAAATTTCTCCTTTAGTAATTGCTTTTCTTACCCAATGACAAGTCTTTACAGCTGAATGTCTTCCAACTATTTGATATCCTTGTGATTTTAATATTTTTAATAATTCTTTATTCATATTATTTCATAGGAATAAATTCTTCTTTTGAACCATTTTTAGATATTATTACAATATCTATTCCATCTCCAGATGTAATATCTCTTGAAATTGCAGCCTTCATTGCTTTTATTACTAAATTTCTTGCTTCTTCTAATTCCATTCCATCTTTATATTCACTTTCCATAATACTTATAGCTAATACTCCTCCTGTTCCTAATGCAATATATTTATCTTCTAATAAAGATCCTAATTGATCTAATACAAATAACTTATTACCTTCATCATCTATTCCTCCAATAATTGTCTCAGTAAATACAGGAAATGGTCTTTGTGCATATAATAGATTAGAAAGAAATTTTGCTGCAGATTTTATACTCATTCTCTTATTAGTTTCTAATTCATATAATCTTATTTCAGAAGCTAATCTTCTTAATATTGCTTGAGCATCTGATATAAGTCCAGCAAAAGCAACTCCTATTCTATCATTTACTAAAAATACTTTTTTTCCAGCTTTACTCATTACAGTAAGACCATAAGAAATTCTTTTTTCAGATGCTAATATTATCCCATCCTTAAATATCATTCCTATTGTTGTTGCTCCAATAGGTATTTCTTGAGGCAAAAATAAATCCCCCTTTATCATAGAATAAATAAGTGATAAATAAGTTTGTTGCTCAGAGATATATTAAATAAAATAAAATGGACTGAAGGATTAAAAGGATTAGAAATTATTATACTTCATAGAGGAGGATATGAAAATAAAAAAATAATAAAAGGAGAAGAAATTAAAGATATTACACCAAGAGCAATTATATGTGAAGATAATACTATAATACCATATCATAGAATATTATGTATAAAAAAGAATGGAGAAATAATTTGGAGTAAGAAAAAATGAAACAACCATTTGAAGATCTTCCTACAATATTAAATTCTGAGGAATTAATAGAAAAAATAATAAAAGAAGTATATAAAATAACTGAAGAAGATTATAAAAAAAGAGAAATATTAAGAATAAAAAAAGCTAAAAGAATTTCTACTAGATATTTAGAAAATATTGTAAAATCTTTTCCTACTATTGATAAAATTCATCCTTTTTATAGAGAAATGATTGAAATAATTTATGGAATTTCAAAATTAAAATCATTATTAGGAAGAATAAGTAGAACATCAAGAATAATAAAAGAAATTACAGAAATATCAATTTCAAATATAAAAAAATCAAATGATTTAAATGAAATAAAGAAAATAAGAAAATCCTTTCTTGGAAGAATAGCATCTTTAATTAGAAAAATAGATGAAGATCTTTCTGATTTATCAAAAATAAGAGAAAAATTAAAAGATCTTCCAGCTATTGATCCTGAATTATCTACTATTATTCTTGCAGGTTATCCTGGAGTTGGAAAATCTACAATTGTTAGAGCAATTTCATCAGCTAAACCTGAAGTAAGATCTTATCCTTTTACTACAAAAGAAATAATTGTTGGACATTTTTATTCTAAAGGAAAGAAAATACAAATTATTGATACTCCTGGATTATTAGATAGACCTATTAAAAGTAAGGAAGAACAAATAGCTATATCTGCATTAAATTATCTTAATGGAAAAATTGCTTTTATAGTTGATGTAGCAGAATCTAATGGATTTACATTAGAAGAACAAAAATCTCTTTATGATAATTTAAAAAAATTATTAAAATCAGAAATTTTTGTTTTCTTTAATAAAATAGATATAGCAGATAAAGAAAAAATTTCAAAAGCAGAATTATATTTTGGTCCTTGTATAAAAATAATAGCAACAAAAGGAATTGGATTAAATGAATTTATTAATTTATTAAGCTTATAATTGCTTTATTATTAATTTTTTCAATTTTCCATTTTATATTCATAATTTTTTCAGTTAGCCATAACATTGTTTCAGTATGTGATGTTAAATAAGATACTCCAATTTTAGAATTTTTAGCAATTGCCATATATAATATAAGCATATCTCCCATATGTCTATCAATAGCCATTTCACTTTTTATTTCTTCTAATAATTTATTTCCAGCTTCTCTTCCAACTTCTTCTGCAGGTTTTCCTTTTGCACCTATGGCATCTGAACCTATTCTAAAATTATTTTCAGTCCATAAAGTAATTCCACTTCCAATTCCTTCTCCTATACTTTTTTCTTCTTTAATTTCTACTGGTGCAATTTCTTTTAATAATTCCTTAGCAGTATTAGCTTGTCTTTTTGCTACATGATCTGGAAGATTTGTACAATGAGAAATTCCTTTTATAATAGAAATTTCTTCTCTTTTTATAGCTATTATTGGATTTATTTTTTCTATTGGCTTTACATATAATATTACTTTTCCTCCTCCTCTAGGATAATAACCTCTTTTAATTAATTCTATATTTGCATTTATTCCTATTTTTTTGAGATTTTCAATTACAATATATCTAAAATAATCAATAGTAGGACTCCATGGAACATCAGTTCCTCCAATTATAGTAACTTTTGATTCTTTTTCAGCAAAAGATAAAATTGGAATAATTGTTTGCATTACAAGTGTTATACTTCCTGCAGTTTTTATATCAAAAAAATATTCTCCTCCTTTTATTTCTCTTGGATTAAAATATATTGATGTACTACCTATACTTAATCCTTTTACTTCAGCATTAGTTATTTCTACTGCTGCTTTAATTGCAGTTAAATGTTGATGTTGAAGTCCTGGATTTGGTCTTTTTGCTCTTATATTATATATTTTAATTGGTTTTTTTGTTATACATGAAAGTGCAATTACACTTCTTAAAAGTTGTCCTCCACCTTCTCCATATGAACCATCAATTTCTATAATCATATATTAAAATAAGAATAAATATTAAAAATATTTTATGATGAAATTTTCTATGATAAAAACAAAATTAGGATGGATTGGATTTATTTATAGTGAAAAATTAATAAGAAATTCCATACCTTTTGAAAATCCTGAAGATATAAGAATATTTTTTAAAGAAAATTTTAAAGAAAAATTATTAGAAGAATCTAATGAATTATTAGAAAGAGAAATAATTAATGCTATAGAAGGAAGAACATTTAATATTAAATTTAATTTTAATTCAGAATTTCAAAGAAAAGTTTTATCAATTGTTATGAGTATTCCAAAAGGTAAAGTAACAACATATAAATCTATAGCAATATTTATGGGAAATGAAAAACTTTCAAGAGCAATTGGAAATATATTATTTAGAAATCCTTATCCTATAATAATTCCATGTCATAGAGTTATAAGATCTGATAGAGAAATTGGAGGATATTCTTATGGAAAAGAATTAAAAGAAAAAATTTTAAAATTAGAAGGAATAGAATTTGAAAATAAAAAAGTTAAGGAGAAGTTTCTCCTGCCTTCAAATATGTTATCTTATCACTTTTTGAAATATCTTTAAGTCTTTCTACACCTTTTATTTCTTTTATTATTCTTACAACTGCAGGAGGAACAAGTTCTTCCCAATTTTCTCCTTTTATCATTCTTTTTCTTATTTCAGTACCAGAATATTTTAATCTATCAAATAATGGAGGAATTCTTACTTCAAATCCTTCTTCCATAAATAATCTTCTAGATAAAGGATTTCCAGTATAGACAATATTAAATTTTGGTGTTAAAGCAATTACATGTCTTACCCATAAGGAATTATTCCATATATCAGGAATAGGAATTATATAATGACATTTACTTTCTAATCCTTCTTCTTTTAATGATTCAAAAATCATTGTAATTCTTTCTCCTGCAGTAAATGGATTTTCTAATGTATGACTTATTTGTGAGCTTCCTACTCCAATTATTAATTCATCTACTTCTTTTAATATACATTTTATAACTTCTAAATGTCCTTTATGAAAAGGTTGATATCTTCCAATTATTAATCCTCTCATATTATATCACTTTTAATATAATTTTATTATCTACAGATAAATTCAAAAAATCTTTTGCATTTC
>CAZTWF010000054.1:0-2785 GCA_964617245.1 uncultured Nitrososphaerota archaeon | reverse complement strand
AGAAAAAATAAAATATTTAAAAAAATTATTCTATTTTTATTAGCTTTCCTTCTTCTTTTTCTTTTCTAGGTAATATAACTTCTAAAACACCATTTTTATATGATGATTTTGCTTTTTCTATATCTACTTCTACTGGAAGATCAATTTCCTTATAGTATTTACGCATATCTCCTTCTGCAGATATAATAAGCTTTCTTGGTGTTCCAGTTAGCTTTATTTTTTCTTTATCTACACCAGGAATTTCAGCATATACTTTTACTTCAGTTTCTGTTTTCATTACATCAATTAATGGCTCTCTTTCTTCTTTTATACTTGGTCTTATTCCTGGCTTTACATTACCAAATTCTCTTATTATTGGCTTTCCATCAGGTCCTATGGTTATACTATAACCATATACAAATGGTCCAAATTCTCTTATTTTACCACCAGGAATTTCTCTTTCTCTAATAAGTCCTTCTCTTGCTCTTTTACTGAATTCTTCTTCTATATCTTTTATCATTTCTTCTATATCTCTAAAGAATTCATCAAATATTCTCCATCTTCTTCTGAACCATCTTGGAAAGAATTCATCTTCAGACATTTTTTTTCACCGATTTATAATTACTGAAACTAATTTATATAAATAATTCTATAATAATTATTATGATAAATCCAGTAGATTATTTAGAAATTTATATATTATCAGATAATTCTGTAATATTTGGATCAAGAAATATTTTAGGAGAACATGGATTTTCTACTTTAATAATAAGTAATAAAGGAGGAGTATTATTTGATACTGGTCAAACTGGAATAGTAGTAAATAATTTAGAAGTTTTAAAAAGAGAATTAATAATAAGAGATATAGTAATAAGTCATGGACATTATGATCATACAGGTGGATTATTAAAGACATTAATGAAAATGAAATATTCATGTCAAATTTATGCACATCCATTTATATTTAATAAAAGATATAAAAAAATAAAAGAAGAAATGAGAGATATTAGTAATCCTTTTTCAATAAATGAATTAGAAAGTATAGGAGCAAAATTTAATTTTTCATATGAACCTAAAACAATAGGACAATGGATTTTATTAACAGGAATAATAGAAAGAAAAATAGATTTTGAAAAATCATATGAAACAGAATTCTTTATAGAAATAAATAAAGAAATAAAACCAGATGAATTTATTGATGATCAAGCAATAATATTTAATGTAAAAGATAAAGGAATTATTGTAATAACTGGATGTGCACATGCAGGATTAATAAATACATTAGAATATACAAGAAAAATAATAGATGTAGAAGAAATATATGGAGTAATAGGAGGATTTCATTTAAATGAAGCATCAAAAGAAAGAATAGAAAAAACCATAGAATATTTAAAATCATATAATTTAAAATTAATAATTCCATGTCATTGTACAGGAAAAGATGCTATGTTTTTATTAAAAAAAGAATTTGGTGATATAGTAAAATATGGAGAAGCAGGACTTTTTATAAAAATATAATAATAAAATAAAAGAAATTAATTCATAAGAATTTAATTGCTAATTTTAATACATCTTGACCATTTAATATTCCAAGAGAACCTTTATAACAATAGCTTTCTCCAAAGGCTTCTGTTCCATCTCTTCCATTACCTGAGATTACAATAGGAACAGGATCATCTGAATGTGATTTTAAAATACATGGTGTTGCATGATCTGATGTTATTACAATAATATTATTATCTATATTTAAATTTCCAAAGAATTCTTTATCTATTTTTTCAATAATTTCAATTTTTCTTTCATAATCTCCATCATGTGATGGCTCATCTGGTCCTTTTATATGTATATATAAAACATCATAATTATTTATTATTTCATTAGAGATTTCTGCTAATTTTTTATAATTTGATTGATTTTTATATTCAAATATTTTCATTCCACATAATAATGCAATTCCTTTTTCTACTGGCATTTCAACTATACTTGCAAAACTTTTATTATATTTTTCATTTATATTTTGAAATTTTGGTATTTTTGAACCAGCATCTCTTAATAATATAGCATTAGCCATTGGCTTTCCTTCATTTTTTCTTTTAATATTTACTGGATGATCTTTTAATAAATTATATACTTTTATTGTAAATTCATTAATTAGATCTGCAGTTCTTTTAGCTTCTTCAGAATTATCTAATGGCTCACATAATATTATTTTATTTTCTGGTTGTAATACTGCAATTCCTAATCCATGAACTTTTTTATATGCAGGATCTGTATTTGTTATATTATCTGAAAGAGGACCTTCTTTTGATCTTATTAATAATACTCCTCTATGTCCTATAGTACTTTTAAATTCAAATTCAGCTTTATGAGATTCTAAAATAATATTTTTATTTATTATTTCTTCTAAAATCTTAGCTTCTTCATTTGTTAAAGATCTTCCACATCTTCTATCAATTATTTTCATATTTTCATCTACTGTAGCAAAATTACATCTTAATGCTATATCTCCATTATTCATTTTCATTCCTGAGCCAAAGGCTTCTAATGGACCTCTTCCTGTATATACTTTAAAAGGATCATAGCCAAGCATACTTATTACAGCTATATCTGATTCAGGTGCAATTCCTTTTCCTACAGTATAAACCATTCCTGAAATTCCATTTTTTGCAAGATAATCCATATTTGGATGATATGCATATTCTAAAGGAGTTTTATTTCCTAATTCTTTTATTTGTCTATCTCCTATGCCATCTAATAATATGTAAAATAAATGTCTCATTTTATCACCATTTTAAATATTTCATTT
>CAZTWF010000053.1:0-25603 GCA_964617245.1 uncultured Nitrososphaerota archaeon | reverse complement strand
TCAGATAAATTTTCTATAATAGCTTCAGCTCAAATAATTGTCTTTATAGTTATTCCAATGGCAATGATAACTATTAGTATTATTTTTTCAAGTATTATTGAAATAAAACATATCTTTTTTTCTTGTATAATATTACCATGTATTTTTGCTTTATTACTTTCTATAATTATTGATTCATATTATCCAAAAGAACTTACAGAACCTATAGATATAAAATATTTTTTAATATCTCTTATTGCTTTTCCTATAGCTATTGTTTTATATTATAATACAAAGATATTGAATTTTGAATATATTCTTTCTATTACAATTATATTATTTTCATTACCAATTACTATTTTATATAATAGAGAAAGAAGAAAAACTAAACAAATTCTATCTGTACTTCCTTCTTTTTCTAGATATATTGCAGAAGAAGTAAAAAAAGGAAATTCTCCTATTAGAGCAATTATAATACTTTCTGAAAATATATCTTTTAATTCTTTTTTTAATAATTTATTAAAAAGAATTGTAATTTATATAAAAATTGGATATTCTATTACTAATATTATATCACATTTGAAAATGCCATGGATTTCTAAAATTTATTTTGAGCTTTTAGATAAAGCTGAACAAATGGGAGCAGATGAAAAATCAATAAGTGCTCTTTCAGATCTTATGAATAATATGTATACAAGTATAAAAGCAATTGAATCTCAAACATCACTTTTCAAATTTTCATGTTATATAAACTCAATAATATTACCATTTTCTATAACAATAATAGTAGATGTAATCATAAGACTTTTTACTAATATATCAATTGAATTAAATACATATTATTTTGGATTAGAAATCATTAAATTAGAAAATGTACCTATTTTATCTCTTATAGCATATTCTTGTATAATATTAAATGCTTATTTATTAGGACTTTTAGGAGGAAAAATTTCAGATGGTGGATCAATAATAGATGGATTAAAATCATCTATTATATGTATTATAATATCAACTATTACTATATTTATTCTAAGAGATATGAAATTAGTTAATCTTATTTTTGGATTTAGATGATCTTTATGAAATTATATAAAATTATTTTTAAAATCATTTTATTAATAATAATTTTTAATTTAATTCAATTAGTTAATTGTAATGAAGATAAAATAAAAATTTCAATAATTCCTATTATAAATAATGAAGATGGAACATATTATCCAGGAGATTCTTTTCTTATTAAATATTCTATTCCTCCTAATGGTACATTTTATGATATTAATGGAAATTTATGTAATTATTATTATACATTAGAAAAAATTGAAATCTTAAGTGAATGTATAGATAATATAGATTTTTCAAATGAAGGTATAATTTGTACAATAGCAAATATTCCATCTGGTAATTATACAGTTGATATTATCTTCTATATTAATTATTATTATCAATATTGGTTAAATGAAACTTATCCAATATATGATAATGAAAGTATTATAGGATATAATTGGAAATGGGTAAGCTATTGGAATTCTTATTCTTTAAAAATTATTAAATCATTTCAATTAGAAGTTGTTGAATATGATCCTAATTTTACTCTTATGTTATATCCTATTTCAAAAGGAGAAGCAATTACAACATATAGAATGGATTTAGCATTATTAATAAGATATGATGGCAATGGTCCTAATTATAATTTAAAACAAAGAGCTATTATTGATAAGTATTTAGTAAAAACCATTGGAAAATCCTTATTTTTTATAAATTCATCTGAAGATTTTCAAAAATTAACTATGAAAGGTTTTTATGATATTAAAGCTATTACATCAGAAGATATTATTAGTAATACAACATCTTGGATTAAATCTATTACTGATATTATTTTAAATAAATCATCACTTTATATAGCATATAAAGATTGTTCAGAATATGGTCCTATAGCTAAAAATTTTAATGAAAAAATATTTACATCAAAGAATAGATATACTAAATTTATATTTTCTCTTGATTATAATATTGAAAAACTTAATATTGAAGAACTTAATATAAATATAATACTTTATTGGTCAAGATTTCCTTTTATAACTAGAATTACTTCTATTGATCTTCCTTATTTAAAAATTAGAATACCTATTAATATAATTCCTCCATCAAATGAAACTTCTATTTTAATAACTAAGCTTTATGATGATATGTTTTTTAATGAAATTTTCAATCCACCAGAAAATGATGAATGGTTTATTCAAGAATGGAATAAAGATTATCTTAATATTACAAATATAATTATTGAAGCAAATAATTCTCAAATTTATGCTCTTATACCAAGAACTTTATCTTGTTTTTATAATTTTACTATTATTAATACAAATAATTGGGTTATAATTTATATTGATTTTAATAAAGAAGAAATCATTATTGATATGAATTTAAAAGCTTATGTAAATAATATTAAAGATTATTCTTCTTGGTTTGAAATTAATATAGTTACAAATCAAGCTCTTAAAAAATTATCATTATTTTATATAGAAAATAATTCAAAAATTATTTTTTATGATATTAATTGGACACAAAAATACATTAAAGAAAATAATTATCATTTATGGATTAGAAAACCTCAAAATATTAAAAATACTACTATTTATGCAGAAATCATAGATATTTGGGGAAATTCAAAAATTTTAGAAATTGGAATGATCTCTTATAATAATGAATTTCTTAATGATAAAATATTCATTATAATTTTCATAATAATAGGAATAATTATTCTTTATAAATCATTAAAAATTCTCCTTTAAATTTTTGAATAAATATAATATAATGGGAGAATGTTATCTCTTTTAGCAATAATTCCAATTATTACTTTAATATTAGGTATAATCAATCTTGCTCTTCCTTCCTTAATTGAAAGTATAATAAATACATTAAATTTACCACAAACTATATATTTACTTTTAATTGAAATTCCTCGTCCTTTTTGGGATGAAAGTATTTATGGAATTTCTTCTCTTACTGATAATAATTATAATTTTATGATAGGTATATCAATGACATATCTTTATGCTGGATCAAGAATTGTTGCTTTCTTTCTATTAGCTTTTCTTATAATTATTGCAGCTTTTTCTTTTTTATTACAAAATTTTAGAATTATAAATGAAGGTACTGCTTTTAGAATTCTTACAGGAACTATTACATCAATTATTATAATTTATTTATTTCCATTAATATATGATGCAATTGCTACTATAATAAATTATATAACATTTCCATCACCTAATGGAATAATTCCTCCTAATGGAATAGAAACTATTCTTAGTTATGCTTCATCAATAAAATGGTCTTCAGAAAATGATATATCATCAATATTAGCAGCAGGTATAATGAATATATTTTTATTTATTTATGTTTTTATTACTTATATAAGTATAATAATAATGGGTATTCTCAGAATTTTTCTTATAGGTATAGCTTATGCTCTTATTCCTATTTTAATTGTTATAAGATTAATTCCTCATGTAGATAGAATTGCAGATTTATTTATACAAGTATTAATAGGTGGTATATTAGCTTCAATAATAGTTGCTTTTTTCTTTACTTTTGGATATAATATTATTATTAATAGTTCTATATCTGGATTAATGAAGACATTAATATCATTAGGAATTCTTCTTATTAGTTCTTTAATAATGACTATTTTAATTCCACATTTAGGCTCATTAATAATTTCTATATCTAGTACTATAACTGGAGCAACTACAGGTGCTATAGTAAGTGGTATTGGAATTACTACAGGTGCTACTATAGCTGGATTAAAAGCTTTACCTATTCTTTCTACAGCTATTAGAACTGGTGAATTATCATTTAAAGATGCAATTTTAAAAGAAATTAGTGTTTCTGCCATGGGTGCTAGTATAGCATTAAGTGATTCAATTAAATATATGATACCAAGTACTCGTAATATACCTAATATATCTACAGGAAAAATAATGAATATTATTAATAAATATAAAGCAAATGAAGTAGAATATGCAGATAGTCTTATATTATATGCAGCTACAATTCCACATGAACTTGAAGGAAATTCAAAAGCAATGGAAATTCTTGCTAATAATGTGAAAACTAATCTACTTATAAGACCACCTGAAGTTATTGGAAAGGAATATGAATTAATGACAAGAACAAAACTTACACCTAAAGAAAGAGAAGAAGTAGGAAAAAGAATACAAACAAGAATTCATCAAATTATGGAAATAACAAAAGATAATCCTGAAGTACAAAATATTTTACTTTCTAGAATAGGAAGAGCTTATGAAACATGGAAGAAATATACAATTAATATTAATAAAAAAGATGAAATAGAATTTCAAGAATTATTAAAAAATAATGAATTAAATGGAATTAGTCCAATAACAAAAGCCATGGCTTTAAAGAATAGAAAAATTAATGCAGATAAAATAGTAGAATTTATTCAAAAAAGAAGAGAAATGAATAATTGATTTTCCTTCTTTATAAATTCAGATATTGTATATAATATTGGAAAATGATTATATTTTTCATTAATAGATTTTTAAGGTGATAAAATTGGTAAAAGTAATTCAAACTCTTTGGTTTGAATCTATTTCTATTCTTAATCAACCATTTATAGATACACCTATGGGTATGATAACTTTAAGACAATTTCTATTAATTAGTATTGGAATAATTACTAGTTATATTTCATATAAAATAATTCCTTTTGATATAGAATTCAAAATAAGCTTTGGAATAATTTTCTTTATATTTTTCTTAATAATTGCTATGAAAAAAATAAAAACTATATTACCAGAACAATATTTATTAATTCTTTTAAGATCAAAAAGAAAAAAACAAGATAAAAATTCACAAATATTATTTATTGAAGATATACCAAAGGAAATAAAAAAAGTATTAAGTACATTTATTCCACCTATTAAATCCATATCAGTAGTAATGAATAATGATGGATCTGTAATTATAAATGATATTTTAAAAAATCCAAAAACAAATACTCCACTTTTAAATACAAAATTTTATGCATTAATTAATAATAAAATTTTTATTTCTAAATCTAATGAAAAAGGAGTATACTCAATAAAATTTTATCCAAATAATATTGGATCTTATCATATGCTTATTGCAGTTAAAGGATTTGATATTCCAGTAGATTCTATTTTAGTTAATATTAGAGGTAATAATAATGGTAGTCTATGAAATTATTCCTAATAATTTTATAATGCTTTCAGAAAGACATCAAGATGAATTAATTAATTATTTCAATTTATTATTAAATTCTTTATCCTTTTCAATAAAGATAATTGTAATGAAGAAAAAACAAGGAATTATGATTAATAATAAAATAATAACTATTGATTATCCTAGTTTTTTTATTGAATGTAAAGAACAAATAGATGATATTCTTGAAGCAAATCATTTTATTTTTCAAAAATTAGAAAAAATTCCTATTCCAAATATAAGAATAGAAAAATGGAATTATTTAATATTAGAAGATGGAAGATTAGCAAAATGTTTTACTATATATGAACTTCCTTCTATACTTCCTATTGGTTTTCTATTAGAAACATATGATATTACTGATATAATTCAAATTATGATAATTCCTATTGAATCTGAAGAAGCAATAAGAAAAGTAGAAAATTATAAAAGAACATTAAATGCTATTATTTCCAATATTATAAGTAAGAAAAAATCTCCAAATCAAAGTTTATTATTAAGAAGAGAAATTGCTGAAAAAACAATTAATGAAATGATAATGGGTATTTCTAAATTATTTAAAGTTTCTATAAACTTTATAATAATTGCTTCTTCACAAAAAGAACTTAAAGAAAAATCTCGATTACTTATAAATAGACTTAATTCTCGTCTTATTAAAGTAGATTCTCCTAAAATAATACAAGGATTACTCTATGAAGGAAAAGGAAAATTCATTTATATGAATACAAATACTCTTAGTGCTTTCTATCCTTTTGTATCTGGTGAAGTTATAGAATCAGGAGGAGTTTTCTTAGGAATTAATATTATTTCTGGTGCTCCAGTAATTTATAATCCTCTTTTAAGACAAAATAGTAATATTAGTATAATTGGAACATCAGGTTCAGGAAAATCTTTTTTATCAAAGATATTATTAAAAAGATTAATTGAAAATAATCCTGATATTCCATTTTATGTAATAGATCCTGAAGGTGAATATACTTATCTTATTGAATGGTTAGGAGGTGAGGTTATTCATGTAGATGAAAATATGGAACTTGGACTTGATCCTCTTATATTATTTGAAAAAGGAGAAGCAGCAGATATAATATGTGATATTATAGGTCTTAATGAAAGAAAGGATATTTCTCGTGTTCGTGATATTATTATGTCTTCTCAAAATTTAAATGAATTCTTTGAAAAACTTCCTTCTGATCTTTCTGAAAAGTTTTCATCAATAAAAAGAGGACCTGAATCTTTTATATTTAAAGGAGAACCAATTTTCTTTACTTCAAAAATGTCTTTTAATATGAGAAGAATAGAGTCTAAATTAATTAAACAAATTTTTTCTTTACTTATTTTTGGAAAAATATGGCAAATTATTTCAAAACCTAATATCTTTGGAATATCAAAAGCAACACCAAGATTAGTTCTTATTGATGAAGCTTGGTTATATATGGAAATACCATCAGCTGCTACATTTTTAGAAAAAGTAGCAAGACTTGGAAGAAAAAGAAATTGTATATTAATTATAAATACACAAAGACCAGCTGATATGATAGGTACTCACTTAGAAATTAAAGCTGGAAGAACAATTTTAGAGAATTCATCAACAAAGATATTAATGAGACAAGATGACTCTAATAAATTTCTTATAAAAGAAGTATTTGGTTTAAGTGATCAAGAAGCTGATATTGTAGTAGAACTTCCTCAAGGAGAAGGATTACTTATTACTGATAATACACATATAAGAGTTCAGTTTTTAGCAACTTCAGATGAAGAATATCAACTTTTTACTACAAAACCATCAGAAATTATATAAGCTTAGAAAATAGTTTTTAAAATAGATTTCTATAAAAAAAGGAAAAAAGATTAACGTCTTCTTCTTTTTTTACTGTAGTCATTTCTAAATAATGGTTTAAATTCTGGTATTTTTTGATCATATGATCTATTAGAAATATTATTTTCTTTATTAATATATGGTAAATCTTTTGATACTACTTCCATACTTCCATAACGACCAATATTTAGTCTAATTGATCCTCTAAATAATGAAACATAACCATTTTTAATTGATAATGTTTGACCTACTTTTACTTTCTCTATATTTTCATCCCAAAGACTTAATAGTACACAACCAGTTTCATCACCAACAAGTACTTCTGCAACATTATGTGTTTTACCATCTTTTGTTGTTACTTCCTTACTTGGATTTATTTCTATTACTTTTACTAAAAGATCTATTCCTTTAGAGACAGGATTTAATTCTTCAATTTTTTTATACATTATATCCCAACTTTTTATTTTTAATACTAAAGAAAATGGAAATAGTAAATAAATTTTTCCTAGTTTATAAATTCTCTAAATTAAAAATATTATGGGAATTATAATGAAGGGAGATGAATCTTCTAAGGAAAGAGGTATGGAAATAATAAAAGGATGTTTTATATTTGGAATATTATTATCTTTATCTCCTTCTATAGTTAGTTTTATTACAAATCAAAATATTACAAATTTATCATCAAGTCCTTATTTACCATCAGGACTTGGAGCAATACTAGAAAAAATAATATTAATGGTTCAAACTATAGGAGCTGTAGCTATTCTCTTTGGCTTAATATATGGAGGATATCAATATGGAAAATATAGTGATTATAAAATTAAATTATTAAACTTATTTACTCTTTTATTTGCTTTATCATTAAATAAAATGAATTGGCTTATTATACCTATGATCTTTATTTACTGTATATTTTTATTCATGGATTTATATTCTACAAAGAAATTCTATGGAATTGAAGAAGAAGTAAATCCAATTATGAATTTCTTATTAAAGAAATATAATTTCATTAAAGCATCAATTATATTAATTTTATTATGGGAAATACCTGGAATAATAATAGTTACATATGCTATTTCTATAATAATAGGTGATTTCTCTTTTGTTACTACTTTAACTTCAATGTCAATTGGACATTTAATTGCTTTTATTTATAATAGGAGATGATAATATGTGGCTTGAAATTTTACCAAATACAACAATTTTAAATGATCCTTCATATTTCTCTCCAAAATACTTTTCACAATTATTCTCTATTATTCCATCAAAATTTCGTCTTTTTATAGAAAGAGATGAAGAATATTATATTAGATTATTAATAGAAATTGATGATAATATTGCCATGCCTTTTTCAGAATATATAAGTACTTTATTAAAAGCAACAGTTCATAAATCTAAACCTCCAAATTTAAAATATCAATATAGACTTGAAGCAACTTTAGCAAGACATTGTTCTTATCCTATTTCTAAAAATTTTTCAAATGAATTAATTCAAATGAATATCTATCCATCAATACCATCAGATTCCTTAATGACATCTATATTAACTCTTGGTACTGCTATTGAAATAATTGCAATTCCAAGTGAAAAAATTTCAAAAGAAATTTCATTTTATCTATCAAAATTAAAAAATAAAAACTCAAAGAAAATAGAAATAATTTATGAAAAATCTATTTCTAGACTTTTTGAATGTAATATATTCATATATGGTAATACAAAAGAAGCAATAAGAGCAACTCTTTCAGCTTTTTCAAAGACTTCTATGAATTATTTAACTGAATATTCTATTAAGGAAAATAAACAATGGGAATTTAAATATTCTATTTCACATCATTATATTCAAAAGTATAAATCTATTCTTATTAAATATATTCCAATTTCAATTCTTATTTTACCAATATTATTAAGATCAAATATAAGCTCTATTATAGAGTTATTTTTATTTGGAATTATTTCTAATGAAATAATTATTTATTCTATGATATCATTATTTTCTTTTATTTATCTTTTAATTACAAAAGAATATAAAACTATTGGATTAAGTGATTATGAATTAGCTTCTATATTCTCATTTCCAAGTCCAGAAATTCCATTGAAAAGACCATTGTCTATTCAAAAAATGGTGAAAATAAGAAATGAATAATGAAAATAAAGATAGCTTTATATTATGTAAAGGTGAAGATGATCAATTAGTATTATTAAATAAAGAAGATAGAATACATATGGCAATTTTTGGTATGCCAGGCTCTGGTAAATCAACTTTTATGCTTTTTCAAATATATCAACATATAAAAAATGATGAAGGTTTATGTATAATAGATCCTCATGGAGATTTAGTAAAAAAAGTATTATCTATAATTCCAAGAGAAAAATGGGATAAAGTTGTATATATTGATCCAACAACAAGTATTAAATATGGAAAAGTAATTAAAATTTCTTTACTTGAATTTAATGATTCTTCAAAAAAAGCTTTAATTGCTATGGGCTTTGTTGATTCAATGAAAAAATTATATGGAGAATTTTGGGGTCCAAGATTAGAGAGAATATTATTAAATGCAGTATATGCAGTAATGGAACAACCAGATCCAAGATTAAGTTATTTATATGATATTCTTATAGATTCTGATAAAAGAAGAATACTTCTTTCAAATGTAAGAGATGAAAATGTTATAAAATATTGGATAAATGAATTTCCTTTATTAAAAGATGAAGCTCCTACTGTTGTAACTAATAAAGTATATAGACTTATTCAAGAAAAATTAGTTGCTTCTATGTTTGATAGTCCAAAATCTTCTATAGACTTAAAAGAATGTATGGAAAGTGGAAAAATTATATTAATTAATTTATCTGAAGGAAGATTAACAACTGAAGTTGCAAATTTTCTTGGTGCTCTTTTACTTAATAAAATTTATCAAGAAGGTATGGCAAGAGAAGATATTCCTGAAAATGAAAGAAAAACATTTTATGTATATGTAGATGAAGCATATAGATTTATTACTGAATCAATAAAAGAAATACTTCAAGCATTAAGAAAATATAAAATATATTTAACATTATCAGCTCAATATTTAGGACAATTTGATAGAGATGGAGGAAAAGATAAAACTATAACTAATGCCATACCTCAATTATGTGATAGCTTAATAGTATTTTCTGTAGGTGCAGAAACTGCAGAAGCTCTTGAACAATATTTTAAATCAGTATGTCGTTATTTTACAAAGGAAACTTTAATGACATTAATGAAACATCAAATGGCTTTTCTAATAAGAAAAGGAAATACAAGAATTGTAAATACTGGTATATGTATTGATATATCTAATATGAAGATTTCTAATCCTGAAGATGTTATAAAACATTCATTAAATATTTATGGAAGAGAAGTAAAAAATAATGAAAAAGATAATCTTCCAGCTCCTGATTTATCTCCAATATGTTTTTCTATTTTGTCTTTTTTATATTATAAAAGACTTCAAGAACCTACTTCTTTTTCTATAATAGAATCTCAATTAAAAAGTTTTAATTCATATGATTTAAAAGAAGCAATAAAAGAATTATTATATGATGGATTTATTTATATGAATAATGGATTATATTCACTTACAGAAATAGCAATATCAAAATTTAAAGATATACCATTAGGAAAAGAATTACATATACAAATATTAGGTAAATATGTAAGAAAAGAAAGAATAAAAGGATTTTATTGTATTGTAAATAAAATAATAAGATCAAATTTTCCAGATGTTATTGTTTATCCTGTAAAATATTTAAAAAATTGGAAAATTGATCCTAAGATTTGGGATTTCTCAAAAAGATTTATTGTATATATTAATCCTTATGATATTATGCAATGTTATAAAGAAAGCTTAAAATATTATGTACCAATTAAATTTATTGTATATTCTTATAAAGATAAAAATAATATTATTTCTAATCTTTCTAATATTACTAAAATTGTTAATAATATATTAGAAGATTATGAAAAAGGAAATATAGAAGTTAAAACTATTGATGAAGAATTTCAAGATTGAGATGTTTGAGATTTTTTATAATGAAATGTAAGTTCTGATTTTGAAGTAGTTGCTAATTCAAATTTATCTGTAATAGTAATTGCCTTCTTTGGACAAGCATCTGCACATTCAGCACAGAAAATACATACACTAAGATCATAAATAATTCCAGCATCAGGTCCCTTTGGAATCATTTTTATTGCCTTTACAGGACATGCATTTTGACATAATACACATAATATACATTTATTCATATCCCATATAGGCAAGCCTCTTAATCCAGGAGGAACTATACCAGGCTCAAATGGATATTTTATTGTTACAGGCTTTTTGGGAATTTGTTTTATTGCTTCTCTAAAAAGACTCATATTTTCACCCTATAAATTGTATAATTATAATTTGTAAAATCATTAATGGAAATAGATATTTCCACATACCAGAAATAACTTGATCTATTCTAAATCTTGCAAATAATGCTCTTATAAGAGACATTATTAATAATACTATAATACTTTTTATAATAGCTACTACTATAGGTGGTATAAAGAATATTTGACCAATACCTCCAAGATATAATGAAGATATTAACATAGATGCCATAACAAGTTCTAAATCTTTTCCAAGTCTAATTAATGCATATCTACTTCCTCCATATTCTGTAGTCCAACCTGCAACTATTTCTGTTTCAGCCTCAGGAATATCAAAAGGAATTAATTCTAATTCTGCTAATAAACTAATCATAATTACTAAAAATCCTATAGGTTGTAAAATTATAAATGCTGTAGAATTAATAATTTGCCATTCAGATATTTTTGTAATACATAATGAATTTACTACTATTGCAGGACCTATAAGTGATAAGCCAAAAGGTATTTCATAACTTAACATTTGAAGAGCTGCTCTTATTCCTCCTATTCTACTAAAATTACATGCAGAACTCCATCCAGCAAGAAATACTGATAATGTTATCATTGCAGATAAAAACATTAAAAATATAAGATCTCCTTCAAAACTTACAATTCCTTTACCATTTACAGGAATTATAAATAATGCTAAAATTGGTAATAGAACATAAACAATTGGTATTAATGAGAATACTTTTTTCTCAGTAGCTTCTGGAATAATATCTTCTTTTAATAATAATTTTATAAAATCTGCAATTGGTTGAAGTACTCCTGAAGGACCTGTATAAAGTGGTCCATATCTATTTTGAATTCTTGCATAGAATTTTCTATCTATCCATTCATAAAAAAATGCAAGTAATATAATAAATCCTATAAATCCTATTAAATTAATAATTTCAAATATAATTTCAAACATTTTTTAATACCTCTCTTTTATTAAAATTCTATCCATGCATGAAAAACATGGATCAATTCCTGCAAGTATCATTGGTATATCAGCAATATGTGCACCAATTAAAGTTTTACATACTGAAGCTAAATTTCCAAGAGTTGGACTTCTTACTTTATATCTTTCAGGTTTTGAAGTTCCATTTGATTTAGTATAATGAATTAATTCCCCTCTTGGTGCTTCTACTCTTCCTATAGATTCATTTGGAGGAAATGTTCTTGGTGCTTTTACTTTTAATTCACCTTTTGGCATATGATCTAAAGCATATCTTATTATCTTTATACTTTCAAGCATTTCTTCACATCTTACAATTGTTCTTGCAAAAACATCACATCCATCATGTGTAATAACTTCAAATGGTATTTCACCATATACTAAATATGGATCATCTTTTCTAACATCATTTTTAATTTTACTTGCTCTTAAAGTTGGTCCTATAGCACATAATGCAATAGCATCACTTGGTTTTAAAATTCCAACATCTACTGTTCTTTTTAAGAAAGTATTTTCAGTTTCTAAAACTTTTATATAATTCTTTATATTTTCTTCAAATTTATCTAAGTATTTTCTTATTTTATTTGCTTGTTCATCATTTATATCTCTTCTTACACCACCTATTGTATTTATAGCATGTAAAACTCTATTACCAGAAATTTCTTCCATTAAATCCATAATTAATTCTCTATCTCTCCATAAGTACATAAACATAGTATCAAATCCAGCTTCATGAGCTACAATACCAACCCATAAGGAATGACTATGAAGTCTTTCTAATTCAGCCATTATTAATCTTATATATTGTGCTCTTTGAGATACTTCTAAAGAAACTAATCCTTCTACAGCTTGTGTATATGCTATTGTATGTGCATGAGAACATATACCACAAATTCTTTCAGCAAGATATAAACCATGCATATAAGTATTATTTTCAAAAGCTTTTTCAAGTCCTCTATGTACATATCCTATTCTTGGTTTTACATTTACTACAAAATCTCCTTCTATTTCAAATAAGAAATATTCAGGTTCTTTAAGTGCTGGATGTTGTGGTCCAAAGGGTACTTTTATAGTAGTTCCATATCTCATTTTTTAATCATCTCCTTAAGTTTTTCAATACTATAATCTTTTCTTAATGGATGTACACCTTCTGGCCAATTTTCAGGTACTACTAATGGAGATAGATCAGGATGTCCTTCAAATATTACTCCTAACATATCATGAACTTCTTGTTCATAAAATATTGCACCAGGTATAAGATCTGTAATTGTAGGAACTTTTAATGAAGATTTTGGAATTTTTATTCCTATTGTAATTTCAATTGAATGTTTATATGCAAAATGATATAATAATTCAATTTCTTCTCCTAGATCTACTCCTGTTATTGTAGATATATGTCTTAAATCATATTCTTTAATTAGAAATGAAATTAAATCTTTAAAAAATTCAGATTTTATACGAATGAAAATTCTTCTTTCTTTTGGTTTTTTAAATTCTAAAACTCCAAAAGGTTCAATCTTTTTAATAAGATCTTCCATTATATCATCCTCTTATTTTTTCAATAAGCTTAACAATTCCATTTATTATAGCCTCAGGTTTTGGAGGACAACCTGGAATATAAACATCTACAGGTAATATAGTGTCTACTCCTCCATATACACTATAACAATCTTTAAATGCTCCTCCACTTACAGCACAAGTTCCTATGGCAACAACAAATTTTGGTTCTGGCATTTGCTTATAAATTCTTAAAAGTCTATGAGCTACTTGCATAGTTATTGGTCCTGTTACACCAAGTATATCAGCTTGTCTAGGTGTTCCTTTAAGTAAAATTCCAAATCTTTCTACATCATATCTAGGAGTAATAGCAGCAACAAATTCAATATCACAACCATTACATCCTCCAGTATTAAAATGTATAAGCCAAGGAGATCTTATTCTTGCCCATTTTTTTATTGACATTATTTATGCCACCCTCCAATTATTAATACTAATACTGAGGCTAAGGCTATAATTGAATATGTAGCAGGAAGAATTCCTCTTTCAAAAAAAGATATAGCAATAATATATGTTATTACATCAAAAATTAAGAAATATAAAGCAAAAATAAGAAATTTCTCTAAATTTATTCTAACTTCTTCTACTGGTAGATCTTCTCCACAAGCATAAGGTGAAAGTTTTTCTTTATCATATTCTTGTTTTTGAGAAATTTTTTTACTAATAAAGAAGATTGATAATATAATTAATAATGCTATTGCTATTGCAATAATGAGATTCATGTACTCACCTAGAGGCTAAAATTTAAATATATAATTCAGTAATATAAGTCTTTTGTAGGGAGGAATTCGATGAACGAGGAACTTCAAATAATATTAATGTTATTTACTATAGTCTTTGCCATAGGAACAGTTGAAATTAAAAAATTATTATATGCAGTTTTATCCTTTTGTGCTATGTGTATTTGTATTGGAATTCTTTATTGGATTTTAGGCGCTCATTATGTTGCTATTTATCAACTTCTTGTATATGCTGGTGGTATTGTTGCATTATTTATAGCTGCTATTACTTTAACATCATTAAAAGAGGAGAGAAAATAATGGATAAGACATCAATCTCTGGATTAATAATTACACTAATATTTATTTTCTTAATAATTCATATTGTAATAAATCTTCCTTTTCCTTCTTTTCAATATCCAGTTGATTATTCTCATCTTGTAGATATAAATTTAGAACCTGTAAAAGAATATAGTCAATTTTTATGGGAAAAAAGAGCTCAAGATCTTATAGCTCAGGCATTTTTAATGTTTACTGCAGCTATTTCTTGTATTACTATTTTTAGAAAGGAGGCAAAGGAAAAATGAATATGTATTTAATGTTTTCTCTGATATTATATGCTATTGGAACTTATTGTCTTATTACAAAAAGAAATATGATAAGATTAATTTTAGGAATTGAAATTCTTATTAATGCTGCTAATTTTAATTTTATAGCTTTTTCTAGAACAATATCTGGATTTATTGATTTATTGCCTCTTTCTGTTGTAACTATTTCTATTGGTATTGCAGCTTCAGTAACTGCAGTAGCAGTTATAATTTTAGTATATGCTTATCGCCATTATGGTACTCTTGATGTTAGAGAATTAAGAAGATTAAGAGGATGAAATATGATAGCTCCAATAATTGATTTATTATTATTCTTTGCTATAACTATACCAATTTTAGGATGGTTATGTGAAAAAATAAAAAGACCATATTTATGTGGAGTATATACTACCATAGGTTTAGCAATATCTTTATGGCAAGTTTTATTAATGGAATTTCCAATTAAAATTTCACAATTTTCAATAGATCGATTAAGTGGATTTATGGCTATAACATTTTTAATGTTAGGAATTTTTGCTTCTATATTTTCTATGAAATATTTAGAAAGAGATACTGGAATTCCATTATTTTATACTTTATTAGTATTAATGATAATTGGTATGATTGGAGCAGTTTTTGCTGGAGATCTATTTACACTTTTTGTATTCTGGGAAATGATGTGTATAGCTTCTTATACATTAGTTGCTTTTAGAAAGGAAAAATGGGAACCTGTTGAAGCAGCATTTAAATACTTAGTAATGAGTTCAGCAGGTTCTGCTTCTATGCTATTTGGAATATCATTAATCTATGGTATGTGTAGTACATTGAATTTTACTGAAATATCTAAAATTCTTATAGAACCAAATATATGGGTTTATATAGCATCAATTTTTATATTCATTGGACTTGGAGTAAAAAGTGCAATATTTCCTCTTCATACATGGCTTCCTGATGCACATTCTGCTGCTCCCTCTCCTATATCTGCAATGCTCTCTGGTGTTGTTATAGAAACAGGGGTTTATGCAATTTGTAGAATAGGTTTTTCAGTACTATCATATGTTAAATGGTTAGAAGTAATTGCTATTCTGAGTATTCTTACAATGTTTATTGGAAATTTAACACCATTACTTCAAACTGATATAAAGAGATTACTTGCATATTCAAGTATAGCTCATATAGGATATATGCTAGCAGGTATTTCAACTGGAACTATTCTTGGGCTTACAGGTACATTTATGCATATATTTAATCATGCTACAATGAAGGGCCTGGCATTCCTTTGCTCAGGAGTTATACTATATCGATTAGGAACTAGAGATATGAGGGAAATGATGGGT
Organism: uncultured Nitrososphaerota archaeon; assembly: GCA_964617245.1. GTDB lineage: Archaea > Thermoproteota > Methanomethylicia > Methanomethylicales > Methanomethylicaceae > WYZ-LMO11. The sequence continues at coordinate 9,010 of CAZTWF010000053.1, read as the reverse complement.
ATTGGAAGAAAAATGCCAATAACTTCAACAACATTATTTATATCATTATTTGCATTAGCTGGTATGCCTCCATTAAATGGCTTTATAAGTGAATTGACTATCATATTAGCTTCTATAGAAGCTAATATGATTTGGCTTGGTATTTTTATGGTTATTAATATTATAATATCTGTTGCTTATTATTTAAGAATATTAAAAGTCTTTCTTCAACCAATAACCTTAAAAAATATTGAAGAAGTTAGAGAGGCTCCAATTATTATGTTAATTCCGCTAGTATCCTTAGCAATTTTAATTATACTTTTTGGAATTTGGCCTGATGGTTTAATGAATTATGCTAGAAATGCTGCATATGAATTATTGAGGGGTGTGCTATAATGATAGATATAGCTCCTTGGTTATGTTGGATTATGCCAACTATTGGCTCAATAGCTCATTATCTATTACCAAGAAGAATTGGAAGAAAAAGATACATAGTAACAATAGGCTTTACATTTATCGCCTTTATTATGGCAGTTAATATGCTCTTATTAATACCATTCCATGGATATAAGGAAATTGGTGGTATATGGTTTTCACTTCCTGATGGAAATTATATAGAATTTGCTGTACTAATTGATAATTTGAGTATTATACTTTCAAGTCTAGTTGCTTTTCTCAGTTTATTGATATTAATCTATTCATATAAATATATGGAAGGAGAGCCAGGAGAAGATAGATACTGGTTCTTCATGTCATTATTCATAGGTGGAATGCTTATTTTAATATTAGCTAATAATTTCATATTCTTCTTTATTGGTTGGAAAATTGTAGGCTTATGTAGCTTCGCATTAATTTCTCATTATTATAGTGATGAAAGAAAATATTGGATAGGAGGTCCTGAACCACATCCATTTCAAAAACCATCTAGATGTGGATTAAAAGCTCTACTTGTAACAACATTAGGAGATACTGCTCTACTTGCTAGTATAGTAATTATCTACTTATACTCTGGAACATTTAACTTTATGAAATTATATGAAAATGCAAATATATGGATGAGTGAAATTGCTAAAACTCCTGGCTTATTGACTATTACTATTTTATTATTCTTATCTGGTCCATTTTCAAAATCAGCACAATTTCCATTTCATGAATGGTTGCCAGAGGCTATGTCAGGTCCTACTCCAGTTTCAGCTTTAATACATGCTGCAACAATGGTAAAAGCTGGAGTTTATTTAATTGCAAGAGTTTTACCAATATTTTACTTTAGTACTTGGATTTTAGGAATTAAAGAAGCATATAATTTCTTCTTAATAGTTGCAATTATTGGAGGATTTACTGCTTTTCTTGCTGCTACACAAGCTATGGTAGCTATTGAACTTAAAAAAGTATTAGCATATTCAACAATGAGTGTTATAGGCTATATGATGCTTGGATTGGGAATTGCTGGAATAGCTTATGATACTCTAATAGAAGGATTTACTTCAGCAATATTTCATTTAATAAATCATGGTATTTTTAAAGCAGCTTTATTTCTTTGTGCTGGTGTATTAATTCATGCATCAGGCTCAATATACATAACAGATATGAAATTATCTTCAAAAGATATGAAATTCACATGGCTATTTATGTGGATTTCTTCTTTAGCTTTAATTGGTATTCCTCCATTTTCAGGTTTTTGGAGTAAGGAAGGCATATTATCTTCATGTTATATGAGTGGACAATACTGGATTTTTATTCTATCTATTTTGACTGTAGCAATTACAAGCTTTTATGTAATAAGACTTATGGGTATAATATTTCACTCTTCATATGGACATAATCCAAATAAACATCATAATGAACATGGAGAAGCCTCAAAGATTATGCTTATCTCATATGGAATATTGGCTATTCTAACAGTTATAATAGGTATAATTGGTCCATGGATGAAGGATTTGTTACATGAGATATTTGCTGAGGGATTCCATGAAATACATTTAATTAAATTACATAAATTGCCTATTGCTTCTGAAGGCATTATTCCTACATTTCTTTCTATCATTATGATAATTATTGGTGCTTTTCCTGCATATTATATCTATATTGCTAATAAATTAACTGCAAATACTATAACTGAAAGATATACCATACTTAAAGCATTTCATAAGTTCCTATGGAATCGTTGGTATATGGATAGTACTTTCTATAAAATATTTGCACATCCCATTTTAGTTTCAAGAGAACCAACAGCAAAGCATATTGAAGCTAATATGGACTATGGCTTTAATATAGGAATTGCTAAACTCTTTGAATTTATAAATAATAATATAAGAAAGTTTCAAACTGGAGTTCTATCAATTAATATGATCTATATTATGGTATTTGTAATATTTATTATATTCATGTTGTTGACATTTAGGGTGATGTAAAATGATAATTCCATATCCCTTACTTCAAGTAATATTAATTCCCATAATATTTGCATTTATATCTATTTTCCTTGGTAATACTGGTAGAAAGCTAGGTTGGATTGCATCTGGAGTATTAATTTATACAAGTTTAATAATGATAAAAATAGGCATGGATCTTTGGAGTGGTACTAATTATTATTATGAAGAATATTATTGGAGTAGTGTATTATTTAATATAAAGTTTGGATTTCTAGCAGATGGTCTCAGCCTGCCTATAGCTTTGATAATGAATATAATATGTACTGCTTGTGCTTTATACTCTATACATTATATAGAACATAGAATAGAAGAAATTTATGGAGAAAAGAGAAAAGGAATGTATACTGTTTATTTTTCAACATATCTATTATTTACTGCAGGTTTAATAGGTATATCTCTTTCTACTAATCTAGCTCAAATGTATGTATTTACAGAATTAGCTCTTATAACATCTTATATTATGCTTGATCTATATGGATATATAGATAGACATAGAATTGCTATGATGTATTTCATTTGGAATCATATTGGAGCTGCAATGTTTTTAATAGGCATAGCTCTTGCTTATATTGGAACTGGAAGTTTTGAAGTATTTGCTTTAAGAACTTTAAATAGTAATCCTCTTGGCATTTGGGTATGTTTCTTTATTTTAATTGGTTGGTTAGTTAAAATGGCGGTTTTTGGCTTTCATGTATGGTTACCATGGGTTCATGGAGAACATCCCATGGCACCTATTATCGCTATTGTAGTAGGTCTAGCCAACTATGTTATTGTAAGATTACTATATGGTGAATTATTTTCATTATTCAAAATATTTGCTATGCCACTTTTCATACTTGCAATTATAACTATCATATATGGAGCCTTTTTGACATTAGCTCAAGATGATATAAAGCGTCTTTATGCTTGTTCTACTATAAGTCAAACAGCTTATTCTATGTTGGGTATTGCTACTTTAACTATAATGGGAGTAGTAGGTGGTATTTTCTATTTTATAAGTCATATACTAGGAAAATCTGTTTTACTTTCTGTAGCAGCTACTATTATGTCTCAAACAGGAATAAGAGATATGAAAAAACTTGGAGGATTAGCAAGAAAAATGCCATTAACTGCAACATTATGTATTCTGGGTTCTATGGTATTATCAGCATTTCCACCACTTAGTGGCTTTCAAGGAGAATGGATAATCTTTGTAGGAGTTTTCAAAGAAGCAAGTTATCCCATAGGATTAACAGTAGCTCTAGTTGCAGTATTTGCAACATTTCTTTCAGCTATCTATACTTTCTGGCCAGTAATAAGAGTATTCTTTGGACCTTTGCCATCTGAATTAGAAAATGTAAAAGAGGCACCTCTTACTATGACATTACCACTATTTGTACTAATGTTGATTTCCTTTATTCTAGGCATATATCCTGAATCTATAGTAGCTTTAATTTCTCCTGTAATTAAATCCATGATTCCATAAATTTTTATAATTCAAAGAAATTTCCTGAAAATGGTGCATAAGCTTTTAGTCCTATTTCTTGTTTTATTTCATTAGCTAAATTTTCACAAGAATTTTCATCACCATGAATACATAAAACTTCTGGATTTCCTTTAAGTGATTTTATTATACTTATTAATTCACTTTTTCCACAATGAGATGAGAAATCAATCCATTCTACTCTACATTTTACTTTTTCTTTATTTAAGCCATAAATTTTCTCATCTAATAATATTCTTCCAGGAGTACCAGGAATTTGATATGATACTAATACTACACAATCTTTTTCATTATTTCTCATAATATTCATATAATATGTTGATGCTCCTCCAGTTAACATTCCAGATGAACTTATTATAACACATGGCTTTTTTAATACTTTATCTCTATCTTTTTGTCCTTTTATCCAAAAAGCTTTTGATATTGCTTTTTTCAATAATTTATAATCTCTTACTTCATTTGGCCATTTAGCTATAATTCTTGTAGCTGTTCTACTCATTCCATCTATTACTATGGGATATTTAAAATTATATTTTCTTAAAATACATAATATTTCTTGAGATCTTCCTACTGAAAATGCAGGAATTAATACTCTTCCTCCTCCTTCAATAACTTCATTAAGAATTTCAATTAATTTTCTTTCACATTCTTCTCTTGGTGGATGATCTACTGAACCATAAGTACTCTCTATAATTACAAAATCTACTTCTTCATCAGGTATTTCTCCTTTATTTAATAATGCTGTTTCTCTAGTATTAATATCACCAGAATACCATATTTTTTTATTATTAATATTTAATAATACATTTATACTTCCAGGTATATGACCTGAATTAAAAGTTTTTATTTCAATATTTTTTATTCTAAAATTTCTCTTTATTTTTTTAGCTTTTTCTATCATTAATTTTAATTCAATTGCTTCATAAGGTAAAAGATAAGATGATAAATGTAATAAATCTCTTATTAATAATTCTGTAAGTTCTTTAGTAATAGATTTCATATAAATTCTTGGACTTTCAGATATATAGAAAATAGGAAGTGCTCCAGAATGATCTAAATGAGCATGAGTTAATATTATTCCATCTATTTCTCTTGGAGGAATAGAAAGTGGAAATATAGGTCTATTTTCTTTTAACATCACTCCATAATCTAATAAAATAGTAGTATTATCTTCATGAATTCCAAATCCAGATCTTCCTATTTCTTTTCCTCCACCAAGTATACTTATTTTTACCATTTTATTACCCTCTTCAATCATTTATTAATATCTTAAAAATTTTTCTAATTTCAGTAAAGTTTAATAAATAGTTGTATGAAATAGGAAGTAATTTTGAGGTGTTTATATTGCCAATAGAATTTCATGTTAGAAAAGTAAATCTAAAAGATTCCATATTGATTACTGGTTTTCATGGTTTAGGAGCTACTGGTTATATAACAGTAAAGCATATGATTACAAATTTAAATGCTGAATTAATTGGTTATATATTTACAGATTTAATACCTCCATTTGTATGTATGGATGAATCAAAAATCTCTCTTCCTTTTGAAATATACAAATATGATAAATATGTATTTGTTCTTACCAATGTTCCACCTCATTCAAGAGAAAGAAATAATTTCTCAAGAGCTCTTGCAGAATGGACAATAAAAGAGAAATTTAAAGCATCTTATTTAATAGGAGGTTTAGATAGTAGACTTAAATCTTCTGAAAATGATAAAATAAGATGTGTAATAACAAGTAGTTTTAAAGATATAGATAAAATAGAAATTCCAATATTAGAAAAAGGATTATTTGTTGTTGGTCCACTTGCAATAATGCTTTCTTATTTTGAAATAAATAATTTCCCTGCTATTGCCTTACTTCCATATGCAAATCCAGCAAGACCAGATCCTATGGCTGCAGCTATTGCTATTGAATTTTTAAGTAAGCTTACTGGTTTATCTATAGATACTTCTCAGCTTATAAGTGATGCTCATAAAATAGAAGAAGAAATACAAGAATTAATAAAACAAAGACAAGAACGTACAAGAACAGATCATAAAATGTTATATCTTTAATTATTTCTTTTTTACAATAATTCTACAACCTTTCATTAGAGTATTAAAAATATCATCAATATTTTTTTCACATTCTAAAACATTTATTACACTACCTATTTCTTCTTTTCTATGAGCATCACTTCCTCCAACCATTTTCATTTTTAATGCAATAGCAAATTCTCTTGCTTCTTTATTTGCTTGAGTATTGCTTCTTCCATTATAGACTTCTATAAAATCTACTCCTAATTTTGCACATAAACTTCCCAGAGATTTTCTCTTATTATCAAATGGATGAGGTGCTAAAATAAATCCTCCTTCTTTTTTAATCTCATCTAATAATAGAAATGGATCTTTAATTATTGGTGGATTTTCTAATCCTAATATTATTATATCTCCTAATGTAGTTGTAATTTCAATTCCTGGTATTATCAATAATTCTTTAAATAAAGAACTATTTTTTATTCTCTTATATCCTTCCATTGTTTCATGATCTGTAATTGCTATAGCATTTATTCCAGTTCTAAATAATTCACTAATTAATTGATTTAATGTTATTGTACTATCTGGAGAACTATTTGTATGAATATGTAAATCAAGAAATATTCTCATTTTTACACCTTAAATATTCTTCCAAATCCTTAATAGATTTTAATGATTTTATTCCTTCTAATTCCTCTCCAAGAATTATTACTTCTTTATATTCTTTTGATTTTATAAACTCTATTACAAATTTCTTCCATAATTTCATATCATCTATTGCACTTTCAAATTGTGATAATGGAAAAGTTTCAGAAAGCTCTGATGGCACAACTCCAAAAGGATCTCCATAAAAACAAATATGATATTCATCTTCTACAATTTTCTTAATTTTTCTAAATAATTTTGATTTATTAAATGGTTTTTCCTTTGGCATAGGTACTAATAATAATTTATCCTTTGGTTTAGTATAACGTTCTATTATTCTCTTTTTATATCTTAAAATTTCTGGCCTCATTATTGATATTTCATCATAGAAAAATAATCCTCTTATTTTTTTATTTATAACAGGATCATTTTCTTCAATATAATCAATATATAATGATAATCTTTTAAATGCCTCATAAAGTCTTGGATGTGATCTACATCTAACTTCAAGTAATTCCCATAGAGTACCTTCTCTTATTGCTTCTTTTATTAATTTTATTTCTTCTTTTATTCTATAAAGATTATGTTTAGCTAATAATTTTTCACGATTTTCTTTTTCCATTTCTATTAATTCTTCAGCACTATATTTATTACAAATTGGACAACTACAAGGAAGTTCTTTTAATTCTTCAATTCTCATAGTTCCATATTGTGTCATATATCTTCCATCTTTTGCAAATAATGCATAAGCTGCTGAATCAAATAGATCACAACCAAGTGCTACTGCAAGAGATAACATCATTGGATGTCCAGCTCCAAAAAGATGAAATACTCTCTCTGGTGGTAATACTTTTTTTGCTGTTACTATCATATCTACAATTGTAGAATAATTATATTCCTCTAAAATTTGAGTTGGACTACCTAATGGATGTATATGAAAATCCATTTTTCCCATTTCTTTTGCACAATATTCTAAAAGATCTAAATATTTCCCTCCTTGTATTGGTCCTGCCCAAAGCATTTCTTTATCTTTTCTATATAGAATACTATCTTTTGCTCTTCTTAATGTTTCCATAACTGTATATTCTGCTTCTTCTCTATTACAATATGCTCCAGTAGGTATATCTAATATTACTCCAATATCACTTTTTATTTTCTCTTGAAATTCTATTATTTCTTTATTACTAACTTCTATATTGCCATAAACTAATAATTGATAAGCTCCTGAATCTGTCATTATTGGACCATCAAATTTAATAATCTCATGAACATCTTTAATATTATCTTTATAATGTTTCCATATTATATAGGAATTTGTAATTATCATATTAAATCCAAATTCTGATTTCAACTCATAAGGTTCTATTATATTCTTTATAGGATTAACTACTGGCATTAAATATGGTGTTTCAATATTTCCTTTTTTTGTTTTAATTATTCCTATTCTTCCACAGAGATCTCTTTCTTTTACTTCAAAATACATTAATTTTAGCCCTCAGAAGTCTGTTCCATAATATATTGATCATATATCCTTTTCACTCTTTCAAACATAGGGCCACTTCCTTCAACTCCTTTAGCTGTTACTTTTATTCTATCCATTACTGTTATTACTCCAATATCTTCATAATATTTTACCATATTTGGAAAGACTTTAGATAATCTATCTGATAATCCCTTAAGATCAAATGGTTTTTCTTTTAATAATATTTCTGAAATCGCTTCTCCACGAATTATAACTCTAGAATATTTCTCATCTCCTACAATTACATCTCCTAAACATATACTTAAATTTGAAGTATCAAATCCTAGTAATTTACCTTCATAAGCTATTCCTCTTATTGTAATTACTTTTACATTTTTATCAATAAAATTATTTAATTCATTAATATATCTACGAGTAGATATTGCAGACATATTCATCCCTATGATATTTCATTTTAAAGGATGAGATTTTCAAATATTCTCCCTCAGTATTACTTCATAGCTCATTGAATATTCTTAAGTTTTATTTAGCTTTGAATATTTAAAAGTTTTTGCTTGTTTTTAACAAAATAATTTTTAGTAATGACTTAAATGATATAATTTTTAATTAAAGTAATTCTTTGACTTTTTCTCCTAATGTTCCTATCCAATCAATTTCTCCAGGTTTATTTCCTTTTCTTTCTTTTATGATCTTAATAATTTCTTCTACGATCATATTAATTTCTTTATTAGTATTATCTACTTCAAAGACTTTATCTTCACCAAAAGCTTCAATTGCTTTTATTAAACAATAATCTAATAATTCTGCTTGAACATTTTCTTTAATTTTTTCTTCTTTATATCCTTTTTCTCTAAGTCTTTCTCTTAATATTAAGGGATTTGTTCTTATAACAATTACAATATCAACAAATTCCTCAGGAACAATTTCTCCCCAATGTCCTTCTATTATAAAATTATTTTCTTTTTCTAA
>CAZTWF010000052.1:0-12729 GCA_964617245.1 uncultured Nitrososphaerota archaeon | reverse complement strand
CAATTTCATTTACAAGTTTTGGATCTCCTCTTCCTCTTGTCTTCTTCATTACTTGTCCTATAAGAAAGTTTATAGCATTTTCATTTATAAGAGCATCTTTTACAGCTTTTTCATTTTCTATAAAAACTTCTTCTACTATTTTTCTTATAAACTCCTCATCACTTATTTTGATCATATCCTTTTCTCTAACAATTTGTGAAGGCATTTTTCCTGTTTCTACTATTTCAGGTAAAATTATTTTTCCTATTTTACCACTTATAATTCCATCTTTTATCATTTTTAACATTTCAACCATTGCTATTGGTGTAATTTTAGTTTCTTGAATTTCTAAACCTCTACTATTTAGAATACCTAAAAGATCACTTATTATCCAATTACTTATAGTCTTTGGCTCATTGAATAATTTTACACAATTCTCAAAAAAATCTGCAAGAGCTTTTTGTGATACTAAGATATTTGCATCATATTGTGGAATACCATATAATTTTATAAATCTCTCTGCTCTTTCATCAGGTAATTCAGGCATTTTCAATCTTATACTTTCTATAAGTTCTTGTGTTATATGAATTGGTAAAATATCTGGTTCTGGAAAATATCTATAATCATATTCTTCTTCTTTTTCTCTTAAAGAAATTGTTACTTTTCTTATTTCATCCCAATGTCTTGTTTCTCTTAATACCTTTTCTCCTTTACCTATTAAATTCATTTGTCTTAATATTTCATAATTAAGTGCTCTTTCTACTTCTTTAAATGATGATATATTTTTTATTTCAACTCTTGCACCTTCTTTTATGGAAATATTTGCATCACATCTCATAGCACCTTCAAGACCACCATCGAATATTCCTATATGTTCAAATACTGATCTTAATTTTTGTAGAAATATTCTTGCTTCTTTTGGTGTAGAAATATCAGGTTCTGTTACTACTTCTAATAGAGCAATTCCTGCTCTATTATAATCTACAAGTGTATATGGTGAGATATCTATAGGTCCTATATGAATTAATCTTGCTGGATCTTCTTCTAATTGAATACGTCTTATTCTTATTCTTTTTATTTTTCCTTCATAACTTATATCTAAATATCCACCACTACAAAGAGGAGGAGAATTTTTTGTTTCATACATAGAAATTTGAAAATTCTTATTCATATCAATATAGAAATAATTCTTTCTATAAAATAGAACTCTTTCATTAATTTTACTTTTTAATGCTAATCCAGCCATTATTGCAAATTCAATTGCTTTTTTATTTGGTTTTGGAAGAGTACCAGGATGTCCTAAGCATATTATACATACATTAGAATTTGGTTCTTTGTTTCTATAATCTGAACTACAACTACAAAATAATTTTGTTTTAAGATTTGTTAATTGACAATGAACTTCTAATCCAATTTTTATACTATTCATCATAATTTCTCCCACATTCGTAGATCAAGTTCTTCTTCTAATCTTTTAGCAATACTAAATATTCTACCTTCCATTAATGGAGGAGCAATTATTTGTAATCCTATAGGTAATCCATTTGAAAAACCACATGGAATTGAAATAGCAGGAATACCTGCAAGATTTACTGGAATTGTATCAATATCAATCATATACATAGCAAGAGGATCATGAATTTTCTCTCCTATTTTAAATGCTGTTATAGGCATTGTTGGTGTAATTAAAACATCAAATTCCTTAAATGCTCTTTCAAAATCCTTTCTTATAAGTGTTCTAATTTTAAGTGCTTTAACATAATATTCTTCATAAAAACCAGCAGAAAGAGCAAATGCTCCTAGAATTATTCTTCTTTTAACTTCTTTTCCAAAAAGTTTTCTATTATAGGAAAAAGCTGTTGACCATTCTATTCCTTCTTCATCTATTCTAACACCATATCTTATACCATCATATCTTGCAAGATTAGAACTAGCTTCAGACATGGCAATTAAATAATAAGCAGGAAGTGCATATTTTACCATAGGAAGACTTATTTCTCTATACTCTACACCTAAATTTTCTAACTTATGAATACTTTTCCAAACTTCTTTTATTACATTTTCATCAGTTCCTTCTCCAAAGAATTCTCTTGGAATTCCAACTCTCATTCCTTTTATATCTTTATCTAAATATTTCAAATAATCTTCATTAGGTTTATTTATAGAAGTTCCATCCATTTCATCATATCCAGCAATTATATTTAAAAGAAATGCACAATCTCTTACATCTTTTGTCATAGGTCCTATTTGTTCAAGACTATTAGCAAAAGCAATAAGTCCAAATCTACTTACAAGTCCATATGTTGGTTTAAGACCTACAATTCCACAAAAACTAGCAGGACATCTTATTGAACCTCCAGTATCAGAACCTAAAGCAGCAACAGCTTCTTTCATAATAACAGCTATTGCACTTCCACCAGAAGAACCTCCTGGTACTCTTGTTTTATCCCAAGGATTTTTAGAAATGAAAAATGCACTATTTTCTGTTGAAGATCCCATAGCAAATTCATCCATATTTGTTTTTCCTATTATTACTGCTCCAGCTTCTTTTAATTTCTTTATAACAGTAGCATCATATGGTGGAATATAATTTTCAAGAATTTTTGAACCACATGTAGTTCTCAAACCTTTTGTACATATATTATCCTTTATTGCTATAGGTATACCTTTGAGTATTCCATTAGTATATTTTTCATTTTTAATCTTTTCATTTATTGTGATATAAGCTCTTAATTCTTCATCATATCTTTCTATTCTTTCAAAATATGCATCAATAACATCTTCCCAGATTATATCACCATTTTCTATACTATTTATAAGTTCAAATAATGTTAAATCAGTTATTCTCAATTTTTCACCTCAAAAAAGTTTTGGAGCTACAAAATATCCATCTTTTGTTTTCTTAGCTGTAGAAAGTGCTTCTTCTTGACTAAGAGAAGGTTTTACTTCATCTTCTCTAAATACATTTACAATTTCCATAACATGATATGTTGGTTCCACATCTTCTAAAGACAATTCATCAATTATTTTAAAGGCTTCTAATATTTTATTTAACTGACTTAAGAATTCTTCTTTTTCATTTTCTTCTAATTCTATTTTAACAAGCCAGGCAAGTTTTTCTAATCTTTCTTTAGAAATAATCTTAGGGATTTCCATAATAATCACTTTATAATCAATAGTAAGCGAATATTATAAAAATAAGTCTCAATATTTTAATCTTATGCAAGAAGAAACCTTAGTATTAAAAGTAGCAGAAGCAAGACCACAGGATGTTGGTAGAAGAATAGCTAGAATAACTCGTAAAAATATGTTAAAGCTTAATTTAAGACCTGGTGATTTTATTTCTATTACTGGACAACGTATTACAGTTGCTCGTGTTTGGCCACTTCCTGAAGAAGAAGATTCTGATATAATAAGAATAGATGGTATTATTCGTCATAATGCTGGAACAACTATAGGTGATGCTGTAAAAGTAAAAGCTATTGAATTGAATTCTGCATCAAAATTAATTTTAGCTCCTGTAGAAAAAATTTCCTTTGGTCCAGATTTTATTGATTATGTAAAATCTTTGCTCAAGGATATGCCAGTTACTAAAGGTGATACTCTTTTAATACCAATACTTGGAGAAGCCTTAAAACTTGTTGTTTTCTCAGTACAACCGTCACCATCAGCTTATGCAACTCATGATACAGAAATAATAATAAAAGAAGAACCAGTAAAAGAAATAGAAGCAGCAGTCTCAAGAGTTACTTATGAGGATATTGGTGATCTTGAAGATGCTAAGATAAAAATAAGAGAAATGATCGAATTACCAATGAAACATCCTGAATTATTTAAACATTTAGGTATTGAACCTCCAAAAGGAATATTATTATATGGACCACCTGGTTGTGGTAAAACATTATTAGCAAAAGCAGTAGCAACAGAATCAGGTGCTAACTTCTTCTCTATAAATGGACCTGAAATTATGAGTAAGTTTTATGGAGAATCTGAACAAAGATTAAGAGAAATATTTGAAGAAGCTGAAAAAGCTGCTCCAAGTGTTATATTTATTGATGAAATTGATTCTATTGCTCCAAAAAGAGAAGAAGTTACTGGAGAAGTTGAACGTCGTGTTGTAGCTCAATTATTAACCTTAATGGATGGATTAAAATCAAGAGGTCAAGTTGTTGTAATAGCTGCTACAAATAGACCAGAAGCAGTAGATCCAGCTCTAAGAAGACCTGGAAGATTTGATAGAGAAATTGCTATATCTATGCCAGATAAAAAAGCAAGAAAGGAAATATTACAAGTTCACTTGAGAAATATGCCATTAGCTGATGATGTTAATATTGATGAATTAGCAGAATTAACACATGGTTATAGTGGAGCTGATATTGCAGCTTTAGCTAGAGAAGCTGCAATACGTGCATTAAGACGTTTTTTACCAAAAATTGATTTAGAAAAAAAGACAATTCCTACTAATATACTTAAGGATCTTAAGGTTAGTAGAAATGACTTTTTTGAAGCAATGAAAGATATTACACCATCTGCATTAAGAGAAGTCTATGTTGAAGTACCAGAAGTTCATTGGGATGATATTGGAGGATTAGAAGATGTTAAGAAACAATTAAGAGAGATGGTAGAATTACCAATGAAACATCCTGAATTATTTGAAAAAATGGGAATTACTCCTCCAAAAGGAATATTATTATATGGACCACCTGGTTGTGGTAAAACATTATTAGCAAAAGCAGTAGCAACAGAATCAGGTGCTAACTTCATAAGTGTAAGAGGACCTGAAATTCTTAGTAAATGGGTTGGAGAATCTGAAAAAGCTATAAGAGAAATATTCAAAAAAGCAAGACAAGCAGCTCCTTGTGTAATATTCTTTGATGAAATTGATTCTATTACTCCAGTAAGAGGAGGAAGATTTGATTCTGGTGTTACTGAGAGAATAGTTAATCAACTTCTTGCAGAAATGGATGGTTTAATTCCATTAAGAGGTGTAGTTGTAATAGCTGCTACAAATAGACCAGATATTATTGATCCAGCATTATTAAGACCTGGAAGATTTGATAGACTTGTTTTTATACCATTACCAGATAAAAAAGCAAGAGAGGAAATCTTTAAAGTTCATACTAGAAAAATGCCTCTTGCAGAAGATGTAAATATTTCAGAACTTGCTGATATGACTGAAGGCTATACTGGTGCAGATATTGAAGCAATATGTAGAGAAGCAGCTCTTAATGCTATAAGAGAGGATTTGAAACCTAAAAAAGTTGAAAAGAAGCATTTTATAGAAGCTATAAAGAATACATCAAAGAGCTTATCTCCTGAAGATATAAAAAGATATGAAACTATGAAAAATATGCTAAGATTTTATCAATAGTTTATCGATACATTCTAAATATTTTATTTATTCCTTCTATTATTGCATTTATAGAAGTCATTACAATATCTCCACCTACTGCAATACCTCTAGCAGTTCTTCCTTGTTTATCTTCTAATAATACTTCTACTGTACATAATGAATCAGTTCCACCAGATATGGCTTCTAATTTATAATTCAATAAAGTAATTTTTTCTTCAATAGCATTTTGTATAGCTTTTGCTGCAGCATCAACTGGACCAATTCCAGTATTTGCTACGATCTTTCTATTATCTCCTATTGTTATTTGAATTGAAGCTGTAGGTGTTATTTTATTTCCTGTAATTATTAATACTTCATCTAATTTTACAATTTTTTCAGCTTCTGGAATTGTTCCTATTACTTCATCTACAATTGCAATTACATCATCTTCTATTATCTTCTTTTTATGAATTGCTAATTTCTTAATTTTTTCTACAACTTCTTTTATTTTTTCATCTGGAAGATTAAATTTCTCTTTTACAAATGCTGCAACAGCATGTTTTCCTGTATGTTTTCCCATAACGATTCTTCTTTTTTGTCCAACTATTTCTGGTGTAATAGGCTCATAACTTTCAGCTTTTGCAAGTACTCCATGTACATGTATTCCAGCCTCATGTGCAAATGCATTATCTCCTACTATTGGGAAATTAGGCATTAATTTTATCATACTATATTTTTCAACAAGTTTTGAAGTTTCTTTTAATAATTTTAATTTTATTCCTGTTTTTACTTTATACATAGCTGTAAGAATCATTACTGTTTGTTCCATACTAGCATTTCCAGCTCTTTCTCCTAATCCATTTATTGTAGTATGAACTTGTTCAGCTCCTGCTTTTACTCCTGCTACTGTATTTGCAACAGCTAATCCAAAATCATTATGACAATGTACAGAAATAGGTTTTTTCAATACTTTTTTTAATTCAGATATTAAATAGAACATAACTTCTGGTTCCATTACACCTACAGTATCTGGAACATTATGTACATCTGCACCACATTCTTCTACACTTTTATAGAATTTTATTAATCTCTCTAAAGGACTTCTTGTAGCATCTTCACATGAAAATTCACATTCAAAACCATGTGCTTTTACATATTCAGTACATTTTATTGCTTGTTTAAGTGCTTCTTCTTCATTCATTCTAAGTTTATATTTTAAATGAATATCAGAAGTTGCTATAAATATATGAATTCTATCTACATCTGCTCTAATACATGCATCTATATCTTCAGTTGTACATCTTGCTAATCCACAGATCTTTGCTTTCAATCCCATTTTCTTCATTTCTTTTACAGTTCTTTCTTCTTCTTCAGAATTTATAGGAAAACCTCCTTCTATAACATCTACTCCCATTTCATCAAGTTTTCTTGCAATATCTAATTTTTCTTCATAAGTAAAACATACACCAGGTGTCTGTTCTCCATCTCTTAATGTAGTATCAAATATATAGACTCTTTCAGGAAGTTTATGTCTATCTCTTATTATCTTATTAAAATCACTTACAAATATACCCTCTTCCATAAATTACACCTTAGTAGATACTATTATATATGAGAACGAAGTATTATAATTTTATGGAGCTACAAGAAAGTTTTAAAAAGAAAATGGGTTTTGTACCTGGAATTATGCATTTAGCTACTGAACTTGATCCAAAATTACTTACATTTTATGATTTCTGTGATAAAACAATTCAAGAAGATGGTGCTTTACCATCAAAAATAAAAATGCTTATAATCATGGCAATGGGAGCTCAACGTCATTGTAAAGAGTGTGTAGTTTCTGCAATGCGTGCAGCATATAAAAAAGGAGCAACAGAAGAAGAAATTTTAGAGACTATTCGTTGTATTGCAGTAGCTGGTGGAGCACCAGCATTAACTGCTTGTAAAGATGCTCTTCAACTTCTTAAAGAAAAAAAGTTAGATATAGAAGGATGTTGATATTACTCATACAATACTCCTAGTTCTTTTAATCTTTCATATACTTTTTCTACTGCTGTTTTTACTTCATCTTCATGTTTTGCACCAGTACATACCATTTTACCAGATGAAAATATTAATAATACTACTTTTGGCTCACTCATTCTATATATAAGACCAGGGAATTGTTCAGGCTCATACATTACATTTTCTAATAGATATGCTGCTTTTTCAAGATTAACTTCAGCATTGAGATTTGCAGAAGCTACTATATTTTGTATTTGAATTTCAGGCTCTCCTAAAATTACAATATTTCTTTCTTTTAAATTCTTTAAAATTTTCTTTATTGCAGTATGTACTTCTTTTTCTGATTTTGCACCAGTACATACCATTTTACCAGATGAAAATATTAATGTAGCAGTTCTTGGTTTTGATAATCTATAAATTAAACCAGGGAATTGTTCTGGATTATATTCCACACCAGGTACATTTGCAGATATAACATCTAAATCTATATTCTGATTAATTGTTATTGAGGCCACAACATTCTCTATTCTAAAGGAAGGTTTCGCCAAAATATTCACTTCCGATTAATTTTCCTTATTTCTCTCTTTCTTTCATTTAACTTATAAAGATTTTTTCTTTCTGGTATAATTATCATTATAATTGCAATTATAATAATAAACAAAATTATGTAATATCCCATATAGGGAAAATACCAGATAACTTTTCCTATAATTCTATCTTCTGGAACCCATGTTAAGGGATTATTTGGATTTCCATCTGGTAATAAGTTTGCATCACCTTTTGTTAGTATGTAAAACTTATTATTAATTTCTTTTTTATCTATTGCTCTATGCATTATTGGTAAGGGATCATATATTACAAGTATGAAAAAATCATAAACTTTTGTATTTGGTAACATATATACAATAATGTCTCCATTAGTTTTATTAGCAAATATTTCATTAGCATTAACTTTTTTTATAAATACAAGAGAACCAGTAGGTATGGTAGGTTCCATACTTCCTGAAATTACAATAGTAAAAGGCGTATTAGTTCCTGAAATAATTCTAGAACTACTAATAAAGGAAATAAGAATAATTAAAAATAATAAAGTTATTATACATGATTTTGATATCTTCATGTTTTTCTTACTGGTCCTAGTCCAAATTTTTTAGCTAACTCATCAGCATATTCTTGAATCTTTTTAATTTCTTCTTCTGTTAAATGTCTAAATCTTCCTTGTATTTTCAAATATTTTTCTACAGGCTCTCTCATTGGTACTTGAACTGTAACTCTAATTTTTCCATTTTCAATTTCATAAAGTGGCCAAAGTCCTGTTAAAACTGCTAATCTTCCTATTTCAATACCCATATTTGTTTCAAATCGCCATCCAGTTGTACAAGGTGTTAATACATGGACTAATGCAGGTCCTTCAACATCTAATCCTTTCTTTACTTTATTCATAAGATCTATAGGATATGATGGACATGCTGTTGCAGCATAAGGTATACCATGAGCTATAGCTATTCCAACCAAATCCTTCTTTTTTGTTTTCTGACCTATAGATCTCTTACCAGGTGGAGTTGTTGTTGTTGCAGCACCATAGGGAGTTGCAGAACTTCTTTGTATCCCTGTATTCATATATGCTTCATTATCATAACATATATATAAGAAGTCATGACCTCTCTCTAATGCACCACTTAATGCTTGTAGGCCTATATCAAAAGTTCCTCCATCTCCTCCTATTACTACTACATGAAATTTCTCATCACTTTTTCCTTTTCTTCTTAATGATTTTATAGCTCCTTCTATACCTGAAGCTACAGCTGCAGCATTTTCAAAACCTAAATGAACCCATGGTACTCTCCATGCTGATTGTGGAAAATACGAAGTTGCAACTTCTAAACAACTTGTTGGAGATACTATAACAACATTATTTCCAGTTACTTTTAATATTTGTCTTACTGTAGTACCTACTGTACAACCAGCACAAAGTCTATGACCTGGAGCAAGATATTCCTCTTTTGGCAATTCTTTTATGGTTCTAAACATATTTTTTCACTCTCTTAATCCTATATATACACAAGATTTAGATCTTCCTTCTTCTGCTACTTCTTTTATTATTTTAAACATTTTAATAAAATCATCTATAGACATATCTCTTCCACCAAGCCCTCCTACAAAGCTCTGTATTATAGGTCTATTTTTAGCATTATAAAGAGCACAACATATATCAGTATATAATGGATGACCAGGACCACCTGGAGTTAATGCTCTATCCAATATACCTACTCCTTTTACATCTTCTAATAATTTTATAATTTCATCTTTTGGAAATGGACGAAAACATCTTATTGATATTAATCCTACTTTTTCTCCCTTTTTCCTAAGCTCATTAACTACAAATTTTGCAGTACCTGTAACAGCACCCATTGTTATTAAAACATATTTAGCATCTTCCATCATATAATCATTAATATTATCATATTTTCTTCCAAAAATCATATTAAATTCTTTATTTACATTATTAATATTATTTCTACTTCTTTCTATTGCTTCTAAAGCTTGATATTTCATTTCAAAATAATATTCTGGGGGTCCAACTACACCAATAGCATATGAAAGCTTTGGAGATAATCTATTCATTAAAGGTCTTGATGGTATATATTCTCTTACTAATTCTTCATCAGGTAATTCTACAGCCTCATATACATGACTTAATATAAATCCATCAAGATTTATCATTACTGGTAATAATGTTTCTTCAGCAATTTTAAATGCTTGTATTGTTGTATCAAAAGCTTCTTGAGCTGATTCTACCCAAAATTGTATCCAACCACAATCTCTCTCTGACATAGCATCTGAATGATCATTCCATATATTTAGTGGGTGTGATAATGCTCTATTTACATTTGCCATTACAATTGATGTTCTAAGTGAAGATGCCATAAAAAGTACTTCATGCATATATGCAAGACCTTGTGATGAAGTAGCAGTAAATACTCTAGCACCAGTTAAAGAAGCTCCTATACATGCACTTATTGCTGAGTGCTCAGACTCTACATTTACATATTCTGCTTCTAATTCGCCATTAGCTATGAATTCTGAAATTTTTTCTACTATTGGTGTTTGTGGTGTTATAGGATATGCAGCTACAAAATCAACATCTGCCATTTTTACAGCATATGCGACTGCATAATTTCCATTAAGTGCTACTCTTTTCATCTTCTCTCACCATTGTTATTGCTTTTACATTACAACTCTTTTGACAAATTCCACATCCTTTACAATAAGATAAGTTTATTTCATAAGATCCATCTTCATTAACCATTATTGCTCCTTCAGGACAATAAATCCAACATAGACCACATTTAGTACATTTATTCTTATCTAATATAGGTCTAAAAACTCTCCATGTAGTAACATCAAATTCTATTGAACTACCTGGTTCTATAATCATTGCTCCTATGGGAATTTCTTTCCATGTTTTCATTTTATCACCTTTCAAATACTATTGTTTGACGAAAAGCTTCTCTAATGGCTTTAATGTTTTTTTCTGCAATTTCTCTTCTGAATCTCTCCTTTACTACATTTTCAATACTTTCTAATTTAACAATATTTGTAGCCTTAATCAATGCACCTAATATTGCAGTATTTGTTATAGGCGTTCCAATTTCCTTTACAGCAATAGTTGTTGCATCAACTGTAGCAATTTTCTTAGCATTTTTAAATTTTTCAGAATAATCCTCTGGTTTTAATGATGTATTGAGAACAACAATACCATTATCCTTAAGTCCATCTTCAATACCTTCCATATCACATATATGACTATCAAGTACTACTATAATATCTGGATTATAGATCTGTGTTCTTAAAAAAATTTCATTATCATCAATTCTTGTAAATCCTAAAACAGGAGCACCTCTTCTTTCTGGGCCAAAAGCTGCAAATGCTTGAGCATATTTTCCTTCATTAATTACTGCAATTGCTAATATTTCAGCTGCAGTAACAACTCCTTGGCCCCCTCTTCCATGCCATCTTATTTCTAACATAATTACTACACCAAGATATTGTTACTTTATTGTTAGAAGAATATTTAAAAATTATTCTTATAATGTTATAGTTTAGTGAAATATTATGGAAAATGATATTATATTTGCTATAGAGAGACAATTAAGTGAAGGAAAAGGATTTGAAATAAATTTTGAAGGTGAAATACCAAATATTAGTAATATTAAGGGGTTTTCAAAAATAAATAAAAATGAAATTAGTAATATCAAAGGAATTAAAAAAATTAAGAAAAAAAAGATATTAGAAGATCATAAAAACTTTATTATTGAAATTTCTAAAGTTTTAATTAAAAATAAAATACCTTTTAAAGTAACAATACTTCCTAATGAAGTAATTTTACGTTTTGATTTAGATCATTATATTCATTTATATCCTGATAAATTTGTAATAATAGGATTTAATAATTTAGAAGAATCTCCAATATCTTTAATAAGGTCTTATTTTCCAAAGAATAAAGAAATTAGAATTCTTCATCCAATTAGGTGATTTTATGAGAATATCTGCATTTCTACTTGGCATTTCTTTAATTCTGATTTTTTCACCTACTTTTATCTATTATATACTTAGAAAGAATGATATTTTTTCTATTATGTTATATTTTATACCATTTGTAATAGGTATTATCACTATTATAATTTCAGAAAAGTTACTTAAAATAAAGCTTAGTTAAATTTTTGTAAGTTTCTATTGTATTTTTTATTCTTATCAGGTCTTTTTCCTCTATATTTCTAACAATTTTTCCTGGAATTCCTATTACTACACTTCTATCTGGAATTTTCTTTCCTTCAGGAACTAAAGCTCCTGCTCCTATGATACATTCATTACCTATTTCTGCACCAGTTAATATAATTGCTCCCATTGCAATAAGACAATTATTGCCAATTTTACATCCATGTAATATACAACCATGACCTATTATACAATTATCTCCTATAGTGACTGGAAAACCAAAATCAGTATGTATAATAGATCCATCTTGTATACTAACATTTTTTCCTATTGAAATTCTCTCTATATCTCCTCTAATTACTACAAATGGCCATATGTTACTATTATCTTCTATAATTACATCTCCTATAATAATTGCATTTTCATGTAAAAATACTGATGGAGATATTATCGGTTTTTTTCCATTAATTTCTTGTATCATCTTTCTTCACTTAATTTAAATAATGAAACTGAGATTTCTGCATTTATGAAATATGTGAATTTAAATGTATCTATCCATTCTGGCTTATCCATTACTCCTTGAAAACAAACACCTATTACACAATCCATTTTACTTATTTTTTTAAGTTTTTCTTTTAATTCATATGGATTTATTTGTGATTTAGGTAATGCTAAACCACCTAGTAATACTATAA
>CAZTWF010000051.1:0-5984 GCA_964617245.1 uncultured Nitrososphaerota archaeon | reverse complement strand
ATCTAAAGATAATATGTTAAAAATAAATAATAAATGAAAAATTAAAAATATCACATAATTGATTAAAATAGATTTATTAATATAAAATTTTTTAATATCTTCTATAATTTATTTAAAGAGGTAATTATTTTGCAAATAGTTCAATCTATTGAAGAGAAAAAATCTGAATGGATAATAATTGCAATAGATCTTTGGAAGATATATAAATCAGGAAAAATTGAATATCCTGCTTTAAGAGGAATTAATATGAAAATAAGAAGAGGAGAATTTATAGCAATTATTGGACCATCAGGAAGTGGTAAATCAACTCTTTTGAATTTATTTGGAGCTCTTGATAGACCTACAAAAGGTAAAGTAATTATAGATGGTATTGATATTTCTACATTAAAAAGTAATGAACTTGCTGAATTTCGTAATAAAAAAATAGGATTTATTTTTCAAACTTTTAATCTTATTCCTTATATGAGTGCTTTAGATAATATTGAAGTTCCTATGATAGCTTCTGGAATTTCTCCTAAAGAAAGAAAAATAAGAGCAAAAGAATTACTTGAATTAGTTGGTTTAAAAGGATTTGAAAGAAATAGACCAAGTGAATTAAGTGGAGGTCAACAACAAAGAGTTGCTATAGCAAGAGCACTTATAAATAATCCACAGATTATATTAGCAGATGAACCTACAGGTAATCTTGATTCTAAATCAGCAAATGAAATTATAGAAATTTTACATAATTTAAATAAAAGAGGTGTAACAATTATATTAGTTACTCATAATTTAAATTTAATAAAATATTGTAATAGAGTTTTTTGGATGAAAGATGGTTTAATTGAAAAAGAGGTAGAACAAAATGTTAAAGATTAAAACTATTCTATTAATATTAATAATTCTTTCTTTATGTAATATTAATATAGTTTTATCATATAGTCCTCCTAATCTTAATGTAAGTTTTGATAAAACAATACTTACTCCAGCTACTGATAATCAATTATATTTAATAGTAAGAAATAATGGAGATGCAACAGCTTTTCAAATATGGGTAAGTATATCTCTTCCATCTTCTACTACTGGAGCACTTATGATTTTAAATGGAAGTGATGGAAGATGGTATATTGATAGTTTAGCATCTTCAGAATCATATTCTATTCCTTTAAATATATATGTAAGTCCAAATGCAGCAGGAAATATATATCAAATTACAATTACATTAAGTTATCAATATTATGGTTCTAAAACAGAAACTAGAGTTATAGGAGTTTATGTTCCACCTTTAGAAGTAAAAGGAGCTATTTTATCTGTTTCTATACATCCATATGAAATTAATTTTGGAAAAAATAATAATCTTACATTAAAAATAAAAAATATTGGAGATGCAGATGCTAAACAAATTTCTATATCTCTTAATATGCCAGGAGCAGCTTCTGGTATATCTCCATTATCATTAATAAATAGTGATGGCAAATGGAATTTTGAATCAATAAAAGTAAATGAAGAAATTGAAATTCCATTAATAATATATGCATCAGTTTCTTCTATAGGTCAAACATATCAATTACCTATTACAATTTCTTATTCAGATTATATTAAATCAAAAACTGAAACAAAATATTTAACAATAATAGTTCCTTTTAGTATATCTCCATCAGTAAATTTTGATATAAATGTAAATCCACAAGATCTTAATGCAGGAGAAATAAATAAAATTCATATTCAATTACATAATAAAGGAGATAGTGATGCTTCTTATGTTCAAATTATATTGAATATACCATCTGGATTACCATTAGTTTTAAAAGAATCTGATGGTTATTGGTTTATAGATAAAATAAAATCTGGAGAAACTATTGATTTAGAAGCTGATATTTATGTTAGTCCATTAGCTTCTGGAAATACATATCAATTACCTATTATAATAAGCTATTATGATTCTTTATCAAGAATTAAACAAGAAACAAGATATATATCATTAAATATTCCTACTATTTATTCAAAATTAGCTATAATTGATATAAGTATAGATAAAAATGAATTGAGATCAGGAGAAATAAATGAGCTTAATTTAAAAATTAAAAATGAAGGTAATGGAATTGCAAAATCATTATTTATATCTCTTACAATTCCAATTCAATCAATAATACTTTTAGAAAATGATGGAAATTGGTATATAGATGAATTAAAACCAGGAGAAAATATTATAATACCATTAAAAATATTTGTTTCACCTTCTGCATCAGGAATACTTACAACATTTACTTTTTCTATATCTTATATAGATACAAATTTAAAAAGTAAACAACAAATAAGTTATATTGGTATAATTGTAAGAGGTATAGTTGATCTTATTGTTCTTGATTCTTCAATATTTCCATCACAAATTACACTTGGAAAACCATTTTCCATAACAGTTACTATTATTAATTTAGGAACTACTACTGCACAAAGTGTAATGATTTATCCAAGTGAAGCTCATGATCTTAAACCAATAAGTTATGATAAAATATTCTTAG
This sequence comes from uncultured Nitrososphaerota archaeon, assembly GCA_964617245.1. Taxonomy (GTDB): domain Archaea; phylum Thermoproteota; class Methanomethylicia; order Methanomethylicales; family Methanomethylicaceae; genus WYZ-LMO11. The sequence continues at coordinate 3,483 of CAZTWF010000051.1, read as the reverse complement.
GAGATTTATCAGTTAATGTACCATCATCTTTTACAATTACATATTATGCTACAAATATTACATCTGATAAATATATGCTTAATCTAGAATATACTTATAGAGATAATCTTGGTCAAAATCTTAAAGGTATACTCACTGTACCTATTAATATTGTAGTTGCAACTAATATAACTCAAATAAGAACTTCTTCTGAAATAATTTCTTTTAATATATTTTATCTATTAACTATTATTATAATAATTGCAATAGTAAGTATAATTTATTTTATAAGACATAAAAAGTAATTATATGGTAATTGAAAATGAAATTTACTGATATAATTAAATGGGGAATAAGATCATTACGTGAAAGAAAATTAAGAGCAATTCTTACTATATTAGGAATAGTAGTAGGAACTACAGCAATAATAGCATTAGTTTCACAAACTGAAGGAATTCAATTTAGTATAATTGAACAAATGAGTAAACTTGGTCCAAATACAATACTTTTAAGACCAGCATCAGCTTCTATAATATTAACTGATAAAGATGTAAATAGAATTTTACAAATACCAAATGTAGAATTAGTAATACCAACTATAACATCAAATGTAAGAATTTATGGAGCACAATCATCAAGAATTGTTCAAATTGTTGGAATAGATCCATCAAAATTTGGAATTCTTATTTCAGGATATGAATTAAAAGAAGGAAGATTATATCAATCTTTAAGCTATTCTGAAATTATAATTGGATCAAATGTTTATCAACCACAAGATTTTACATCTCCTTTTTTAAATATTGGTCAAACTACTACTATTGAATCAAGATCTACAAGAATGATTGTAAATATAGTAGGAATTTTAGAACCATATGGAATGACAGCACTTGTCTCAGTAGATGATAGTATTTTTATGTCTTTAAAAGCAGTAGCTAATTTCTTAGGTAGAACAAGTTATTCTGCACTTTTTGTAAAAACAATTAATCCTGATTTTGTTGATGAAGTTGTAGATAATATAAGAGCAATTTATGGAAATAATGTAAATATTATTACTGTTAAGCAAATTACTCAAATAGTTTCTTCTATAACAGGAATGTTAACTATATTATTAGGATCAATAGCTGCAATTTCATTATTTGTAGCAGGTCTTGGAATAATGAATATTATGTTTGTATCTGTAATTGAAAGAACAAAGGAAATTGGTGTATTAAAAGCTCTTGGATTTAAAGATAGAAATATACTTGCAATATTTCTTTCTGAAGCAGGAATAGTTGGTATAATTGGTGGTATAATAGGAATAATTATTGGTTCAATATTATCTTATATAATGCCTTATATAATGCCATTTCTTATTGGTAGAAGCTTTTCAGCTCAAATTAGTTCTTTTTCTTATACTCCAATAATTAGACCAGAGACAATAATTCTTGTTTTCTTATTTGCTATTGTAGTTAGTTTACTTGCAGGTTTATATCCTGCAAGAAGAGCATCAAAAATGGATCCAGTTGTAGCACTAAGACATGAATAATGAATTTTTTATTTTTCATGTTATATTATTCTTATATAAATTAAATGATGTATAATTAAAATAATTAATTAAAAGCAATAAAAATTTAAATTATTATTTTTTAAATAATTTATGGAATTAGAAATTTATCAAAAAGAATATGTAGAATTTTTACTTAGACAATATAGACTTGTTGATGCCCTTTGGTTTTTAGCAATTGAAGATAAATTTGGGCTTAATATTGCTGTAGAATTAAATGAAAAAATTTGGGAAGAAATAGGAGGAAGAGCAGCAAGAGAAATAAAGAAAAGATTTAATATTAAAGAAAAAGGTTTAGATGGATTTTTAAAAGCAATTAAATATTATCCTTGGTGTATAATTCTTAATTATGAATTTGAAAAAATTGAAGATAAAATTTTATTAAGAGTAAGAAATTGTTTACCTCAAATTGCAAGAATTAAAAGTGGAAGAGGAGAATATCCATGTAAAAATATGCATTTAAGAGAATTTAAAGCATTTTGTAAAGAAATTGATGAAAAAATTGAAGTTAAATGTATATTTGCTCCTCCTGATGAGCATCCTAATGATTGTTTTTGTCTATGGGAATTTAAAATTTTAAAATAATAATTAAAATAAATATTTTAAAATTATCAATATATTTTTGTTTACAATTGTTTACAGAAATATAGAGAAGTTTTTTATAATCTTTTGTATAATTTTCTAATGCCCATAGGGGTGTACTAGTATATGAAAAAAATTTTAAGTAGTCTATTATTAGCAACACTAGTACTTTCAGTTATGGCAGTTGCAATACCAGTAAAAGCAGCAGTTGTTGGAACATTAGAAGTATCATCACCACAATTCTGGGGAAATGCTATTATTCAAGTAAAGCTATATGATCCTGATCTTACAGGTCAAGATTCTATTACAATAACATATAGGGTTGATAGTGGTACTGAAAAATCAATGACATTAATATCTCCTTTAAAGAATGGAGAATTCTTTGGATTCTTTGCAAATGCTTCTGCAGTTAATCAAAATACTGCAGGATCTGGTACTATTGGCAATAATGTTACTAATCCTCCTTATGGTAATACAACAATATCTTTCTATTGGGATGTGTTATCAGAAGGAGCTGCTATAACTTTCAAGTATATGGATTCTTCTCCTGTTGGAGCAGTAACTGCAAGTGTAAAATATGATGATTATGTAGCTGCTGCAGCTGATATTACTTTTGATAGAACAACTTTAGAATATCCAATGAATGGCTGGATGCGTATATCTATTAAGGATTACGATTGGAATTTTGATCCAACAAAAGCTGACACTGCAAATATAAATATTACATTCTATCGTGCAGATGGTACTGTAATTGGTAATATAGTTAAGAGTGCAACAGAAACAGGTCCTGCAACAGGTATTTTTAAGATTGATATTAGTTATAATGCTACAGGTTATTTTGCAGGTGAAATAAACTTTGGTCCTCTTGCTAGTGGAACACCAATTAAAGTTGTATATGCAAATGAAACAACACTTCCATTTAAGTGGATAACACTTAAAACCTTCCCAATTTCACTCATAGTACCTACTACATTTACAACTAGAGATGATCTCACTATTACATTAAGAGATCCTAATTTGAATCTTAAGACTTGGGAAGAAGAATATATTAATGGAACAATTTATAATACTTACATAAATGTATCAATGGGTAATGACTATGTATTATTAAACTTAAAAGAAACAGGTAAAGATACTGGTGAATTTAGTGCTAAATTACCTGTAGTTATTGGTAGTGCTACTTCAGATAATATACTCCAAGTTGAAGTTGGTCTAACAGAGGCAAAAATTAAATATTATTTCAATAGTACTACTGTAGTAAAAGCTGAAACTACTTCAACTCTCAGTACAACACCTGTAGAAATTACAACTGATAAAACAATGTATAAGAAAGATGCTACTGTTAAAATAACAATTACTGCACCAGATCTCAATGATGA
>CAZTWF010000050.1:0-4870 GCA_964617245.1 uncultured Nitrososphaerota archaeon | reverse complement strand
ATTATGAAATTTCCAGTAGAAACTCCATAAACAATATTATTTTGATCTTCTAATAATAATTCAATTATTTCTATAATTTTATTTTGAATAGATGAAATTGTTATATCAGGAATTTGTATTAAATAATAATAAAGATTATTTGATATTCCTATTGATAATGCTATTGAAAAAGAAATAATAATTATAGCTGTAATAATATAATGCAAAAATATCACCTTATAAATAATAATTTTCTTCCTTCCTTTATGGGATTATATAAAATATTTATTGAATGTCCTGGTATTATTTGAAGAAAAATATTTTTAACATTTGGAATTTCAATTAATATTCCTTTAATTTGAGCTAAATCCATGGGTATTTTTATTTGTTCTCTTATTGGTAATAATAAATAAGATGAATTTATAGAGAAATTCATATAAATTTTTCCATGAGATCTATAAAGTAATATAGATTTAGAAGGACCAAAAAATTCTCCATTATTTATTTCATCAAAATATACATAAGCATAAGCTCCTTCTATAGGAGTTAAATTAATTCTATCACCCCAATCAAATGGTTCTAATACAATAAAATTAGAATTTATAAAATAAAACATAGGAGCAATTACTGTATAAGTAATATTATTTCTAATTGCATGAGTAATAGGATATAATGAAGAATTTTCATAAGTATAAATATTTATAGGAATTTCAGTTCTCAATATTGAATTATTAAGCCAGGAATAAGGAATCCATAGATAAGAAAAACCATTTTCATCACAAGGAGAAGAAAATCTTTCTTTTAAAAGACCATTATTCCATATTTCATATATACCTTCAAGAGTAGCTACATAATATCCTTCTCTTCCTTTTATTAAACTTCCATCACTTAAATATCTAAATTTAAATATAACATTTATTCCTGTTAAATTATAGTCAAATTCAGCAGTAGCCATGATATTATCTATTTTCCAAGTACTATTATAGAAATAAATTCTATCATTTACTCTAATTTCAGCATATGCAAAATATTTAGAACCAATAGAAGCATTTCTATTTGTAGAATAAAAAACATCATCTAATGAACCAAAAAGAATAGAAATATATCCTGAATTATCTGTTGTTACTATTTTTGTAAATTTATAAATTGTTGATTTAAATGTACATGAATTTTTATCCCACCATACTACTCCTGAAGGATCTAACCATGCAGTAATATTTACTTGAGTTGGTGATGTTATTTCTGGAATTTTTACAGTAACATTTATTCCTATATTTTCATAAAGAATTACTCTTTTCAACATTCTTCCATCTTTAAGAGAAGCAGGTCCAACATTTTCTATTTTATCTGTATCAAAAATTGCAGTTACTATATGATCATTATCCATATAAATAGTTATTTTATTATCATTTACTATTGTTTTTCCATCTATAATCCAATTAGAAAAATAATAATTTGGATCCATGGTATATGCAATTATAGATTGATAAGAATATCTAGGAACTTCATATATTCCTGGAGCTGGAATTGTAGTACCATTACCTTCTACTTTTATAATAAGCTTAGATTTAGGAGGACTAGCTGAAAAATAAACTACTACATCATAAGGTTTTGTAATATTTTCTATAGTAATAATATTATCATAGAATATTTTTTCATCTTGTGTATTAGGATTAATAATAATCTTATCAAAATAATATCCTACATATGGATATGCTTTTATTTTTATATTATATGAATAATCTACATAATAAACTCCAAATCCATTACTATAATTATAAATAAAGCAACTAGGAGAATTTGATTCTATAATTACATAACCCCAATTTTTATTTGATGTAATATTTATAGGAAAATCAATTAATTTAATATTTAATCTCAATATATGAGTTTGTAATGGAATAAGAATTAATTCATAATATGATGGATAAATAATTGATGGTAAAGAAAATTCCCAATTTCCTATTGTATAATAAGCAGAATGAATTTTAATTTTTGATTCTCCTCCCCATTGAGAAAGAAGTTTTCCTTGTAGATTTACTGGATCAAAATAAATAGGTACATTTTTTGCTTCAGAAATCATTAATTGTAATATATAAGGGGAATTAGGAATTATTATAGAATTATTAAAATAAATTAATCCATATTTGCCATAATCTCCTTGTATCCAATTACCATACCATGGATATCTTACATCAAAAATTATTGTAGACGGTAGATCTTGTAATTTCTTTTTAAATATTGCTTTTAATGTATAATTTGAATTCATAGTTATTGAAATTATATCATTAGAAGAATAATCATTACCATTTAATTGCCATTTATCAAATAAATAATCATTATTAGGAAATGCAAGAATAGTTACAATTGTTCCAGCTGGATATGCATATATTCCTGGCAGAGGATTTGTTATTCCTCCTTCTGATGATTCTATATTAAGATAATAAATTTGTTGAGTAATATTAATATAAACATCTACATAATGAGATAGATTTCCTGATTTTCCAATTATTCTACATATATACATACCAATAGAATCTCCAGCTAAAAAAGTCAATAAAGAAGATCCATTAGTTATAACAGATTGTGGTATAAGAGAAATAGATGAATTAATAGGTATTTTTTCAATCCATTCCATTGATAATTGAATAGGTATTATTTGATTTGAATTAACATAAATAATAGAAGTTCCTAATTCTCCTGGTCTTAATGAAATATCATTAGATTTATAAATAATAAAATCAAAAGATGAATTAACATAAATATCAATATAACCATATCCTTTTCTTCCTATAGAATCTTCTACAGTTAATATAACATTATATTTACCAGGTTGAGAATATATATGTATAGGATTTTGTTCATTAGATATACCCATATCTCCAAAATTCCATAAGAAATTATATGGTGGATTTCCTCCTGATACTATACAATAAAATTGAACTGGAAGAGGAGCTTCTCCATATGTTGTATTTGCATATACATTTACTATAAGTTCTTGAGTAAAAATAGCTTTTAAAGTATGATTTGAATTCATTATTATAGTAATAGGATTATTAGAATCTAATGGAATTTCATCTAATTCCCATTTATCTAATACATATCCTTCATAAGGATATGCAAAAATATTTACTTTTTCTCCTATTGAATATTCATATATTCCTGGAGGAGGATAAGTTGTTCCTCCTATTGTTGTCTCTATATTAAGATAAATACTACTAACATTAATTAATAGCCATTTTTCATCAATTATACCCATAGAATCAATTACTTTACATGTTACATTATATATGCCAGGATTTTGAAATGCAAAATATGTATATGATGTTAAAATATCATCAATATTTCCATATAATATTTCTGTATAATTAGAATATTTATCAAAATTCCATTGAATAATATATGGTGGAATACCATCTTTAATAATAGCTATAAATTGTATATTTTGTCCTTTCCATGCATTTATAGGAAAAGCATTAATATCTAATTGAGGCCAATAGAAATTTAATTCTACTTCTTTAATTGAAAATATTATATCTATACTAGCATAATCATAAATAACTTCATTATTAGGATACCAATAATCTGCAATAACATAAAAATAAGCAATATCAATAGAAAATTCTTTACTACCAGAATATTGAATATTATTAATATAATAATCATATTTTACAAATCCCATATCAGATGGAGGTTGATGTAAAGATAATACATTAATATCAATATTAGGTTTAATTTTAACATAACTAAATGGATGAGAAAAACTACCATTATAAGAAATAATTGAAGTAATATTAACATTTGGTCTATAAGCTTGTGAAACTCCTTTAGGTACTTCTACATATACTTGACAATGAATATTTCCAATTTCAGAATTCCATTCTATTGAATTATATCTAATAGGATGATTTTCATAAAATCCTTCTTGTTGACCAGGATCATTTCCAGCAGGAGAAAGATAATATTGAAAATATAATTGTGAAGGAAAAATATTTTCTTGAAAACTATAAGCACATACTTGATTTATACAAAAAATAGGAATAATGAGAAATAATAAATAATAATATTTCTTCATTATAAATTCACCATTATTTTATGATAAATAGGAATAAAGAGAATACTTCCTTGAAGATTAATTATAATATTACCATTAATAGGTTCATTTAATCTTATTATACCTCCTTCTGCTAAATAAAAAGTATTATTAATTATAGCTGATATAATTCTCATATTAGCTATTGAATATATTCCTGAAGTCTTAATAGATAATATAGTATGATTATAAGTATAGATATGAGTAAAATCATGATATGTAAATAATCCTATAATAGTTAGATCTTCTGCTGTTTTTCTTAAAAATTTAAGAGCTAAATCAAAATCTGATATTGTAAAAATTACAGAAGCATATCCACCATTATCTATTTGATATTTTATTAAAGGATAAAGTCTAGTAGTAGTACATTCTATTATAGGTATATCTTTCCATGGTTCTATATTTATTTTTCTTATACGTATAAATTCAACTTCAGAAATTTTTGAAATTATAAGAGCAATTATTTTTCCTGAATTATCTGCTACCCATAATCCTATTGCTAATGTATCCTTACCTGATGGATTTGGTGGACGTAATACTTTACTTACATTAGCATAAAATACTGAAAAACTAATATTATTAGGAATTGGTATAAATAAAGAATTAGCAGAAGGAAATATTCCAAGATCTAAAGCTTCATAATTTTTAATTTCTATATCTATTGATCCATATGCAAAATTTGGTATTATTATCAATATTATTAGTAATATAACTATTATAATAATTATGAATTTCTTCATTTTCTCAATATTATAAAATCTTTATGAATTTTTAAATGAGAAAAATAAAAGAAAAAAA
>CAZTWF010000049.1:0-3346 GCA_964617245.1 uncultured Nitrososphaerota archaeon | reverse complement strand
TATTTTTTTTATTATATAAAAAATAAAAAATAAAAAAAGAATTTTATTTACTTGGCGGGGGCCATACTTCTTGTGCTGCCCACTCTTTTATTTCTTCAGGAGTAATACTTCTAAATCTTCTAACTGTAATTACTCCTAAGTATACAACTAATATTAATAGAACAATTGAGACAGATCCTAAAACAAGGCTATATATATAGATTGTATAATACCAGATGTTATAAATAAAAGCAGCTAAGCAGAAAATATAGATGAATATCCACAATGGCATATGATATCTGAGAGGTCTAGCTGTAAGTTTAAGCCAACAAGTAAGAACACCAAGAGAAAGAGCACCAACCATTAACATTGTAGAACCAAATAATGGGTAGAGAACTATCCAAGTTCCAGTAAGTGTGAAGAGAAATGCAACTCCCATAGTAGTAATAGAGCCTAGCCAACGTGCTAATGTAGCTCGTCTAACAAGTTTAGGACTTATCATTCTCCAGAGATCAACCATAAGTATTCTACCTGTTCTAGCTCCTCCATCTAATGTTGTAATTATGAAGCATGAAAGCCAGAAGAAGCAGAAAACATATGCAAATTCATAAGGAATTCCATAAACTGTTGACAAAACTTTTCCATATCCTGTTGCTGCAGCTATAGTCCAGTGTGTCTTAAAAAGTGGGAACCATTCTTCCCAAGTCATTATCATACAACAAAACATTGTACTTGTTGCAGTTAATGATTCTAGTAGAAATCCACCTTGTCTTCTAATAATCAAACCACTACGAGCTATTATTTTCTTCAGAAATCCACCATAACCTATAAATCTTGTATCAGTTTCACATGCTATTCTTCTAGCAGTATATCCTGTTGTCCAAACAGCATGTAGCCCAGAAAGAGCACCACATGAGACCATAACTACTAAGAGAGGAAGAAGTGGTCCAGATGGTGCAATCCTGAAGTCCCAAAATGTTGTAAATGCTGGGAACTTCATAGGAAGCCAACCAACAAGTAGAGCAATATAAAGTAAACCACAACCAATTGCCATTAAGAGAAAGTTCATATAATTTCTTGGTTCTATCATCCACCATGCTGGAATTGCTGCTGATATCATTGGATAAATTGTCCATATAGCCCATAAGGCCCAAGCTGGAAGTGGAATAGGATATAAAAAGCCTATCCATATTGTGATAAAAACCCAGATGAGCATAATTATTGTCATTGTCATTACTCTTATACCACGTCTATAAACACCATAACCTATTATTGGACCAGCAGCCATAAAACCTACTACTGCAGGTATTACAGATTGAGGTGCTTTAGCAAAAATAGATACAAGAAAGCCAATGAAAATAGAATTCATAAGCATAACAGTAAACCATGTATAAAAGGTAAAGATCTTTCCTCCTACAGGACCAAGTATATCATTTGCAATACGTCCTATAGAATCTCCTTTTCTTCGTACAGACATGAAAAGTGTTCCATGATCGTGAACCCCACCTGCTAATACTGAACCTAACCAAAGCCATGTGGCAAGAGGAGCAAAACCCCATTGAAGACCAACAACTCCATTAGCAAGAGGAGCTCCACCAGAGATAGCAGCCCAATGATCACCAAATAACATAGTTGGTTTAGCAGGATAAAAATCTATATCATCACGAAATTGTACTGCAGGCGTGGGACGATCTTTTTGCATTCGGAATATACCAGTTACTTTTGGACTATAGAACACATATCCTGAAATCCATATTGCCCCCGCTATTATTACTAATATTGTACTAGGTATTTCCATAAACATTCCTCTTTGTAAAAGTTATTTTTCCAATAATATATAAATATAAACTTTCACTTATACTTTTTTATAAAATAATATTTACATTATTAATATGTACAATATATATAAAGTAATATAAAACAGTGTTTTAATATCAAAAAATAATAAAATCTACAGAAAAATAGCTTTTAGCAACTTGGAATACAATAGAATCATTACATAATTATATTTTACTTACAAAAAATTATTTAAATTTATTATTAATATAACAAAATGATTTAAAATGAAAGAACTTAATCCTTTATTTCATCCACATAGTATTGCAATTGTAGGCGCTTCTAATAATCCAAAGAAAATTGGCTATCAAATTTTAAATAATATAATTTCTAATGGTTATGAAGGTAAAATATATCCAATTAATCCTGAAGCAAAAGAAATTCTAGGCATTAAAGCATTTTCATCTATTAAAGAAATAGATGATGATATAGATTTAGCTATTATAGCTATTCCTGCTTCTTATGTTCCAAGTATTTTAGAAGAATGTGGAGATAAAAAAGTAAAAGTAGTAATTATAATAAGCTCTGGTTTTAAAGAAATTGGAAATATTTCTTTAGAAAATGAAGTATTATCTATAGCAAAAAAATATGGAATAAGAGTATTAGGTCCAAATGTATTTGGTATATATTATTCTTCTTCTAAATTAAATGCAACATTTGGTCCTAGATCAGTTTATCCTGGAAAAATTGCTCTTATAACTCAAAGTGGAGCACTTGGAATTGCTCTTATGGGATGGACAAATATAAATAAAATAGGCTTATCAGCAGTAATAAGTATAGGAAATAGAGTAGATATTGATGAAGCTGATATTATTGATTATCTTTCATTAGATAATGAAACCAAAGTAATAATATTGTATTTAGAAGGAGCAAAAGATGGAAGAAAATTAATGAAATCTCTTTATAATATAAAAAAACCTGTTATTATTATAAAATCTGGAAGAAGTAAAATAGGTTCAATTGCAGCTTCTTCTCATACAGGTTCTTTAGTAGGCAGTGATATTGTATATAATACAGCATTTAAACAATGTGGAGCTTTAAGAGCTTATGATATATTACAAGCATTTGATTGGGCAAAAATAATGAGTATGCAACCTCCTCCTATAAATGATGAAGCAATAATAATAACTAATGGAGGAGGTATTGGTGTTATGGCTGCTGATGCATGTGAGGATTATGGAGTAAAATTATCTATTTTACCAGAAGATCTTCAATTTCAATTTAAAAAAATAATGCCATTCTTTGGAAATGCAAAAAATCCTATTGATTTAACAGGTCAAGCAAATGAAGAAGATTATTATAAAGCATTAGAAATAGCATTAAAAGATGATAGAATAGGCTCTATAGTTTTACTTTATTGTCAAACTGCAATTACTAATCCTTTGAGATTAGCAGATTCAATTATTGATATATGTAGTGATTCTAATAAAACAATTGTTATATGTTTTATAGGTGATATGGAATGTGAAAATGCTATGAAAAAACTTGAAGAAAATTCCATACCAACATATAGATCGGAAGAGCGGTTCAG
>CAZTWF010000048.1:0-29862 GCA_964617245.1 uncultured Nitrososphaerota archaeon | reverse complement strand
TAAAAGAAATTAACTTCTTCTACTTAAATTTAAATATGATAAAAATAAGAAAAGCAAATATTAATGATTTAAATGAAATTTATAGAATAGAAAAGGAAAGTTTTCCTGATCCTTATCCTTATGGACTTTTAAAAGCATTTTTATTTCATCCAGGAGTTTATTTAGTAGCTACAATAGAAGAAAAGATTATTGGATATTGTATTGGAATAATGAGAAATGAATATATTGGTCATATTATATCTATTGCAATAGATAAAAACTATAGAAGAAAAGGAATTGGAACAATTTTATTAAAAAATACTATTAATGAACTTATGGAATTAGGAGCAAGAAAAATAAGAATTGAAGTTAGAGAATCTAATATAGCTGCTATAAAATTATATGAAAAAATAGGATTTAAAGAAAAAGAAAGAATTTATGGTTATTATCCTGATGGTGAAACTGCTATTGTGATGTTTCTTGAATAAGAAAATCATTAAAAGTAAAGACTTGTAATGATTGAGGCTTTTTAGCAATATTTCCTATTCTTGCTCCTATTAATAAAGAAATACCTTTATTACTAGATATATCTAATAGTCTTTGAGTTATAACACCATCAAATATAACACCATATACTTTTTCATTAATATTTTGTAATACATCTGCTAATTCTCTAACTGCTATTTTTTGTTTTACATCAAAATTTTCATCTATAATATTTGCTTCAAGACTTCCTTGAAGTTGATTTATCATTTCTCTTACTTTATTTATATTAATATTAGAAGGAATAGAAGTTTCTAATTTTATTTCTTGTTTTATAGTTTCTTGTTTTACTTCTTGTTTAGTTATTTCCTTTGCTACTTCTTGACGTTTTTCTGAAATAGTAGGTAGATATTGTTCTATAGGAACTTTATTACGAAGAGATTTTGCAATTTCCTTTGCAGTCAATTCTTCAACTTCTTTTCCTGGAGGTGCTCTAGCAATATAATCAACATCAGCTACTTGTAATAATTCTCTTAATACTAATTCTCCACCTCTATCACCATCAACAAATGCAATTATTGTTTTCTTTTTACTTAATTCTTTTATTGTTTCTGGAACAGAAGCACCTTCCATTCCTATTACATTTTTATAACCATGTCTAAGTAAATTAATAACATCAGCTCTTCCTTCTGTTACAATTATTGTATCTGATGAGTCAATTTCTGGTCCTGCTGGTAAGCCTTCTGGGCCATATTTTATAATTTCACGTACTCTAACAGATTTTAAAATTTCTTCAGTTAGTTCTTTTACTTCAAATGCATTTTCAGTTTCCCAATGTAGTAATATTTCCTTAGCTCTTTCTATTATTTTTCTTCTCTTTTCTTCACGAACATCTTCTATTTTCTTTATATAGACTTTTGCAGAACATGGTCCAACCTTATCAATAGTTTCTATAGCAGCAGCAATAACTGCAGTTTCAACTCTATCCATACTTGATGGAATTATTATTTCACCAAAAGATTTTCCACTTTTTGATTCTAATTCAACTTGTATTCTTCCAATTCTTCCACTTTTTTGAAGTTCTCTTAAATCTAATTCTTCACCTAATAATCCTTCTGTTTGTCCAAATATTGCACCAATTACATCTGGCTTATCAACTATACCATCTATTTCTATTCCAGCATATATAATATATTTTGCAGTTGTTGGAGTACCTCCCAAATTTATCACCTTGAATAATAATGATTAAATTCATACTATAAGAAATAAGGAATAAGTTCCTAAAAAGTTAATTGGTTTAATAAATGTTTTGCATTTTCATTTTTTTCAAAATATTCTCTTACATTAGATAACATTTTTATTAATTCAATTGATACAAAATTTTTTAGATCTAATGGATGTAATTCTCCTTTAGAATACATAGAAATTAATTCATTTGCTGAATTTATTACTATATCTCCTCCATATTTCTTAGGACGTTCTATTATTACTCCTCTATTATTATAGAAAATAATTCTTCTTGCAATTTCTATTATAGGATTTCCTTCAATTTCCTTTGGAGGACAATATGCATTATTTATTTTATTTTTTATTTCTTCTGGAGAATCATGAATGAAAATACAAGTTTCAGGTTTTGATTTACTCATTTTATGTTCTATTATTTTTTCTTCAGAATCCATTCTTCCATAACCTTGTAAACTAGGTAATATAGATGTATGAATAGCAATTGGTTTTTTATAATGATATTTTTCTGCAATTTCTCTAGCTAAAACATGTGCTCTTCTTTGATCAATTCCACCAAGACAAATATCTAAATCTAGAAAGAAAATATCTTCAACTTGCATACAAGGATAGATGAGCTTTGAAAAATCCATAATTGTTTCATCTTCTTTTCTTCCCATAATTGTAACAGCTCTTTTTACTCTTGAAAGAGTTAAAGATTTTGCAATTCTTAATACTCCTTCCCAATATTTTTTATCTTCTATAAGAGAATCTGCTTTAATAAAAGTAATTTTTGAAATATCTACATTTAATGCTTTAAGACAATGTTCTATATACTCAGCACATAAATTAATTTTTTTAATATCTCCATTAAATTTATCATTTATCCAAGCATGCCATGTAGCTTCTAAAAATATCATTTTTACGCCTATATTTATTAAATCTTTTAGTTTATTTACCCATATAATCCAACCAATATGAAATAATCCTGATGGTTCAACACCTATATATCCCTTTGGTGATGTATTTGTTTCAAGTAATGTTTTAAGATCTTCTTTTGTTATTATTTCTTCAGTATTTCTAGATATAATATCTAATTTTGTCATCAAATCCATTTTTTAACCTCCATGGCAGACTGCTGTGTCTCCCGATGCTAACACTCAACATCATTGAAGGACATTTCGTCCTACTCTGTTGAGCTCTCTCTCATCGGGAACTATCCAGCAGTCTGCCAATGATTTTAAATAAAAAATGTCTTATTTAAATTATAAGTTTAAAAGCTGTAGGGCTGTTACGGGTGTGGGTTAAGCCTCGTTCATAGCTAAGCTTACGCCTTTGCTCACTTGGCCCCTTTTCACCCGTTTATCGCCCTACAGCTATATTATATATTAATTAAGATTAAAAAATAAATTTATTGATATCACATTCAAATATGCCTACTGGAAATTCTAATCCAAAGTTTACTAAAACTCTAGGAGAAATTTCACCTACAATACCAATTGATTTTCCATCTAGAATTATTTCAGCTGCTCTACCTTCTATAAATGGAAGTTTATTATATGGTTTAAAGCTTATATTTTTTGAAAGTGCTTTAAATAAGGCAACGACTACTGCTTGTATATCTTCATAACTAACTTTATAATCACTAATAGCAGCAGCTAAATGTGTTGAAACTTTTGCAATTCCATTTTCTACATATACAACATCACCATATTCAAATATTTTCTGTGGATAAGGCTCATGTATATTATAGCTTAAAAATTGTAATAATTTTGGTAATAAACAATCTCTTAAAACCTCATATTCTGATGATACTGGATTTATTAATTCTACAAATTCTCTTTTTTCTAATAAGGACTTATCTTCCATTACTGATTTACTGCTTAACATATATGTAATAACTTCTTGAAAGCCCATTCCTATCATAATATCTCTAATTATTCTTCTTATTTTACTTTCTTTAAGTAATCTTCCTATAGTAGTAATTCTTGGTATTTCTGGCTTAATATTTTCTAGACCAATTGCCATAGTAATATCTTCAACTAGATCAATTTCATGAAGTATATCTACTCTATATGGAGGAGATAATACAATTATTTCATTATCATTTACTTCTTTAACTTCATGACCCATTTTATTTAGAAAAGATATAATATCACTTAAATTAATATTAATTCCAAGAGAATTATTAATTGTTGATAATTTAAGAGAAGTAGTAGTATAATTAAGTTTTGGAGTTCTCTCTATTTTATTATGATAATAAATATCAACATATTGAAAATCTCCTCCTCTTTCCAATATTGATGTTACTATTACATTTAAACAAGTATTTATGGTATTTTCATCAGTTCCTGTAATATCTATAAATAGATTTCTTGTATCTGTAGTGACTTTAGTATTTTCACTATTTATAATTGGAGGCATAGAAAGAACAATATTATTAGAATCATAAAGTAATGGAAATTTTTCTTTATCTTTTATTATCCAGCTATATTCTATTCCTTTAGTAGTTTTACTTAATATTTCATATCCATTCATTATTTCAGAATATCCTAATGGAATGAATTTTATATTATTAGGATGAAAAGCTGAATAATGAATAGGAGGAGAAACTTTATCTAAATCATATATACCAATAGAAGCTTTTCTTCTATTAGATCCATATGTATTATGAATTTTTTCTTGAAGTTGCATTATTTGTATTATTGCTTCTTCATCTAACTCAATATTTCTTATAACTGCACCTACAATATATGGTCTAATTGATTCTACAGATGAATCAACAAATAATTTAATAGATTCAGGTAATGGTTCTTTTAATTTCCATTTATTACCATAATAAATCCTTATTCCACGTGCAATACCTTCACAACTAAAGAAATCAATTCTATCAGATGTTACTTCTAATGTTATTCTATCTCCAATTATTTCTTCTATTTCACATTTTAATTTAGGTAATATATCAATTATTTCTTCATTGTTTATATTCATTTTTAATATTCTTTTTAAATCATTAATACTTATATTAATCTTTGGCAATTTCATACCCCCATTCTCTAAGTTTTTTAAGATTATATGTATGAAGCTCTCTAATATCATCAATTCCAAGTTTGATCATAGCTAATCTATCTATTCCAAATGCCCATGCAATTACAGGAAAATCTATTTCTAAGGGCTTAGTTACTTCAGGTCTAAAAAGACCTGCTCCTAAACATTCTATCCATCCTAATTTTGGATGTTTAATATAAGCTTCTATACTTGGTTCTGTAAATGGAAAATAACTAGGTTTAAATTTTATTTCTTTAAATCCAAGTTGATTAGCAAATTCAGTAAGTATTCCAAGTAAATGTCTTATATTAATTCCATAATCTCCTATTATTCCTTCTAATTGACAAAATTCTATCATATGTTTTGAATCAATAACATCTGGTCTAAAAACTTTAGATAAACAAAACATCTTTATGGGAGGAGTTTTATTTTTATAAAGAAATCTTACAGAAACAGCTGTTGTTTGACTTCTTAATATTGGACGACTTGCTATTTCTCTACTCCAATTATATCTCCATCCTCTTGATCCAGTAGATCCTCCATTTTCATGAATCTTTTTTACATTTAATATTAATTCTTCTGATGCATCTATTATTGGTAATACTCCTTTTACTTGAAAATTATCATGAATTGTTCTTGCTGGATGATCTTGTGCTTGAAAAAGTATATCAAAATTCCAAAATTCACTTTCAACATAAGGACCTTTTGCTTCTTCAAATCCCATACTAACTAATATTTCTTTAACTTCTTCTAAAAATTCTAAATATGGATGTTTTTTTCCAATAAAAATTACTGGTGGAAAAGCTGTTACATCATAAGGTGGAAGAGAAATTTCCTTCCATTTCCCACTTTTTATTATATCAGATGTTAAAACTTTTATTACTGGATAAGAAGGAATATAATCTTTTATTAATTCAATAATAAGAGATTTTATTATTTTCTTTTTAATTAATCCTCTTTTTTCTAATTCAGATAATTTATTTAATTCATCTGATGTTAGTATCTCTCCTTCAGATAACTTTTTTAATATTAAATCTAAAATTGGAGGTTCTTTCTTTTTTAATATAATTCTTTTTGATGTCTTATCAATTTCAAAAACACCAGTTTGTTTTCCCCAACCTATTGCAGCTGCAATTTCTTTTTCATTTAAAAATTTTTTAATATATTCAAGATCTATACTTTCTGAAGAAATAAGCATTTTATAAATTCTTGTTTCTGGAAGTCCATTTATTAAACAATTTTTTCCTTCTTCTGTAAGCTCATATAATTCTTTTATTAATTCCTTTGTAATAACATAGCCTTTTTCTTCTAATAATTTAGATATTGGAAAAATAGAAGAAATAGGTTCATTTAATTTCTTTGATAAAGATTCTGCATCTGATTTTCCTCCTAATTCTTTTAAAGCTTCAATAAATTTAATTTCTGATTGACTTAAAGCCATGATATCACCACATTTACTTAATTAAATTTCCCTCCTCATCTATTTCTTTATTTCTTATTCTTGTAGATGATATAGGAATACCATCAGTAGCTAATTCATAATCTATTACATAAATATTCATTTTTGACATACCAAGACTTTCTCTTATTTTATTTGCTTCTTCAGCTCTATGAAATGTTTCTTTTGTAACAATAATACCTTCAATAAAATTTTCTTTTATAATTGGACCATATGGATCATTTAGAATAACAAAATATGCTCTTTTTGTAAGATTTTTTTCATTTAGAAATTTTATAATATTACAAATTCTTTTACATAAATCCTCATCATGAGGTTTATTAATTTTTTCTAAGAAATCATCTGAAGTTATACCAATTATAACAAATTCTCCTTTATTAAAAGCAGTTAATAGTAACTTCTTATGTCCTTTATGAAAATGATCAAATGTTCCACCTACTGCAACAAATTTGTGCATAATTATTATTTTTTAACTGGAACTAAATAAATTGCATGAATATAAGAGATTCCTGAACATTTCTTACAACTACCTAATTCCTTAAGTACATAATCACCTTCTATAAATGGTCTTTCTTCTCTATAATCACAATTTTTACAAGCTATTACTGTAATTACATTTTCTGTTATTTGAGGTTTTATTTGTTTTAATCCCATAAAATAAATCCCCCATGAGGTCATTAATAGTATTAAACCAATAAACATTATAATTCTATTAATTATTGAATATTGATCTATAAATGATGATAATAAAAATAATATAAATGCACCTAATACTAATAAAATAGAAATTAATGTAAATTTATTTTTATTAGAATTCATATTATCACCTTATTGTGCTATTCCTATTGTATTTCCAATTCCTGCTACTATAACAATATCACCTTCTTTTGTTCTTTCAATTATAGCTTTTTTTATTTTATTTACTATTAAATCTGCAGCTTCTGCTATTTCTTTTTTCATTGTAGTTAAAGCTTCTTCAATATCCATTTTACAGATAATAGCATCTAAAGGTATTTTATACTTTGTAGCTACTTCTTCTATTTTATATTTTTCTGGTCCAGGATCTCCTATTGCAGCTCCTACACCTTCTACTACTTCTCCTGTAGTTTCACCTTCAAGTTTTGAAGCTGCATCTATCATAAATATTCTAGCAACTTTTCCTTCAAATGATTCTACAAGTCTTTTTACAGCTTCTCCTGGTTTTCCAACAACTCCACCAGGACCTTCTGCTTTTATAACATATACTTTTCTATTTTCTATATTTACTTCAGAACAAACAATATCTTCAGCTATAACTTGTTTTGGTGATCCAAACATTAATCTTGAAGCTACAAGTGGACCTAATCCATCACCAATTGGTTTTCCAGAAGAAAATGTTTTTAATGCTTTATAATATGCTTCAGCTATTTTCATTATTAATGGAAGTTGCATATCTAATTGAATAAATATCATTAAGCTTTTTGTTTTCTTTCCTAATAATAAGAAATGTCTAACAATTTTAAATATGAAATTTAAAGCAATAGCAGCTTCCATAATATCTTCAATATTTGCAGCTTCTACTTTTCCTGCTTTTGGAGCAATTTGTGATATAAATAATTTTATTCTTTCTCTTCTACTATCAAGTATATGTTCTAATCTATTTAAAACTCCAAAAGGATCTTTATCTACAGGTTCTATAGTAAAGAATTCTAAAAATGAAGTTATTTGTGATTTTATATCTATATTTTCAAGAGCAAAATTCTGTATATTTTTAAGAGTTTCTTCTTTACTTTTTTCTGCTAATAATTGTAATTTCATAGTTGCTTTTTCAGCATTTCTTTGATACATCCATATTTGTATTCTTTGATTGAAGAATAAGATAATAGAGAAGAATAGAATTAACCATACTAAATTTATTAATGTTGATGGGATATCATTTCCACTTGGGAATAATTGATTAATTATCATTTTTATCGAGAAAAAATTAGAGAGGAAAAATATATTTATTTTGATAAAAAATAGAGAAAATAAAAATGGCCGCCAGCTTCTGTGGCTTCCCGAGCCCTCTCGGAGCCCAGTACAACCACAGACGTTTGGCGGTTTAACTTCCGTGTTCGGTATGGGAACGGGTGGGACCCGCCAACTATGGCCGGCGTGCCAAGAAAAATAATAAAAAATGGATTTTTTAAGTTTACTGTTCTATTACTATCATAGTCATAGTAGATCTAACTTTATCTAATTGTCTAATTTTTTTAGTTACACATTCTCTTAATTTCTCAAGAGTATCAGCTTCTAATATTGCAACAATGTCATATACTCCATAAACCATGTATGCTTGTTTAACTTCAGGTATTTTTCTTATGTTTTCAAGTACTTCTTTATCTGCTCCAGCTTCTACATTTACTAATATAAATGCCATGGGCATACGAATTACCTAATAGAAATATTATCTTACTTTTATTTAATCTAATTGGTGGGGCTGGAGGGACTTGAACCCCCGACATGCGGGTCACCCCGTAGCTCCAGAAGTATATCATCCCATCCAGTCATAAACAACTATCCTCTGGAGCCCTTAACGAGGTGAGGTTGTGTCCCTCACCTTGCCGTCATACCTTGCTAGACCACAGCCCCACCTAAAAAACAAAAATTAAAATCAAAGCTATAACTTTTACGATTAAAAGAATTAATACAATGATTTTATAACATTTTTATATATTTGGAAAAGCCCCAGGCGGGGTTTGAACCCGCGACCCCCGCCTTTCTGGAAGATTACCAAGGCGGTGCTCTACCAGGCTGAGCCACTGGGGCTCATAAAATTTTTGAATATATAAGAGTTATTAACTTATCGCTTTTTTTATTAATTATGAATATTATAAAAAAGATTATATTATTTATGGCAAAAATTATATTCTATATCTATGGATTTCTATGGACAATTAAGCCTAGGAAATATAATTCAATAGAAGAAATAATTAATGATTTTTATATTAATTTTCTAAGAATTGATAAAAAATATGTACATATTATAAAAATTGATAAAAAAGAAGCAATAATAAGATGTGATAATCCATGTCCAATTCTTAAATTATCTATGATTTTAAATCTTGATACTAAATTTGTTTGTAAATATATCTCTGAACCTGTTTGTAGTTATGTCTTAAAAAGAATGAACTCAAAAATTATTTTTGAGAGAAATTATGATTATATAAGATCATATAAGGATAGTTGTGAAGAACATATTTATCTTCAATAATTTTCAATATTATTAATTAAATTATTAATCAGGTATTAAATGAGAGCCATCACATGTTTTTGATGTATGTAAATATTTAAAACCTTCACGACATGTAGAAAATGTTAATCCAAATTCATCAGCTAATTCTTTAATCATTTTCATATAATTAAATCTAATTTTTTCATTCATATATCTTATTCTACCAATTTTAATTCCTTTATCAATATATAATGTCTTTAAAATTTCACTTTTATTAGGAAATGTTATTAAAATACGTTTAAAATTATCTGATTTTGCTTTATAAGTAGAAGAAACTATATGATTTATACCAATTTTAGCAACTAAAGAAATAATTTCTTTAATAGAATTATAATCATCATTAATTTCTGGTATTATTGGATCAATTCTAATAGAACATGGAATTTTTTCTCTACATAGAATTTTTAATGTATTAATTCTCATAAGTGGTAATGAAGCATAAGGTTCTAATTTTTGAGAAAGTTCATTATTAAGAGTAGTAATACTCATACTAACTGTAAATTTTCCTTTTTTTAAAATATCTAAATCTCTAATTATAAGACTAGATTTAGTTATAATTATAGCTTTAGCATTAAAAGAAGAAATTATTTTTAGTGTTTCATGTGTTAATTTAATTTTATCTTCAGGAGGAGTATAAGGATCTGAACTATTAGAAATAGATATAGGAATAGAAAGATCTACTTTAGTTAAATCTTTTTTAAGATAATAAAGAAAATTTTTCTTAATTCTAGGATTAAAAGCATTACGAATATATGAAGTTATATAACAATATCTACATGCATGTCCACAACCTGTATAAGGTGATAATGAATATTTAGTTGGACAAGTACAAAGAGGAGATTTCCAAGGATCAAAGATATGTAAAACATATGGCATAATCAATATAATTATTATTAGTTTAATTATAAAAATTATCATTAAATGCGGGGAGTGGGATTTGAACCCACGAAGGCCTATGCCACAAGGTCCTGAACCTTGCGCCTTTGACCTGACTTGGCTATCCCCGCATAAAATTAATAGTTAATTTCTAAAATTTAAATTTATGAGTTTAAAATTACTTGAAGAAATTTGTAAAGTAGAAATAGATATTATATCAAAAATTCCAGAAAAAGAATTTTCAAAATTTATTAAAATTGGTGCAGCAGGTGATAAAACAAAATTTATAGATTTAGTAGCAGAAGAAGCAACTATTTCTTATTTAGAAAAAATTGGATATGAAGGAAGAATTATAAGTGAGGAAATAGGTGAAAAAAGATTTGGTAATAAGGATTATCCAATAATAATATTAGATCCAATAGATGGTACAACAAATGCCATAAGAGGTATAATACCATATTCTATTTCTGTGGCTATTTCCAATGGTCCAATGTTATCAGACATATATGCTGGAGTAGTATTAGAAATTCCATCAAATAGAATTTTTAAAGCTGAAAAAAATAAAGGAGCATATTTAAATGAAAAAAGAATTCATATTAGTAATCTCACATCATTGAGAAATGCTATTATTGGAATTGATATAAAAGCAAAAGGTAAAAATTATTGTATAAAAGAAGTATTACCATTAATTTTTTCAGTAAAACAAATAAGAATTCTTGGATCAGCTGCATTAGAACTTTGTTATGTAGCAAGTGGTGCATTAGATCTCTATATAGATAATAGAGAATTATTAAGAATAACAGATATTGCTGCTCCTTATATTATTATAAAAGAGGCAGGAGGAAAAATTTTAAAAATTAATGGTTCTGAATTAGATTGTCCAATTAATTTAAAAGAAAGAATTTCATTAATTGCAGGAAATAATGAAATTTGTAAAGAAGCTTTATTAAAAATAAGAAGAAATTTTTAAATATTTAAAATTAACTAGTTGAGAGTGGGTTTTTCTGAACGACTTGAGAGAAAGATTTATAAAAAGAGATATAATATCAATAAAGGATTTTACAAGAGAAGAATTAGATTTTATAATTAAAACTGCTGAAAAAATAGAAAAAGAAGGATATAATAGGAACTTATTAAGTAAAAAATGCATAGGATTATTATTTTATGAGCCAAGTACAAGAACAAGATTAAGTTTTGATACTGCAGCACAATTACTTGGAGCAAATACTATATGGTTTGCAGGTATTGAAGGTACATCTGTAATGAAAGGAGAAACATTAAAAGATACTATAGAAACTGTAGCAAATTATGTAGATTTAATAGTATTAAGACATCCATATGATGGTGCTGCAAGATGGGCAGCAGATATTACAACAAATAGAATGAAAAGAGGACATAAAAAAGTTCCAATAATTAATGGAGGAGATGGAAAAAATGAACATCCAACTCAAGCAATGCTAGATTTATATAGTATAAAGAAAACTCAAAATAGAATTGATGATTTAGATATAGCAATTGTAGGAGATCTAAAGTATGGTAGAACTGTACATTCTTTAGCTTATGCATTAGCTTTATATGATTGTAAAATAAGATTTGTTGCACCAGAAATTTTACAAATTCCTGAGCATATAGAAGCTTATTTAAAACGAAGAAATGTAAAATTTTTAAAATATTCAAAAATTGAAGAAATAATTTCTGATGTTGATATAATATATATGACAAGAATTCAAAAGGAAAGATTTCCTGATGAAAATGAATATAATAAAGTAAGAGGAATATTCAAATTAAATAGAAATATATTATCTAAAGCAAAAACAACTATGCGAATATTACATCCTCTTCCTAGAGTTGATGAAATTTCAGTAGATGTTGATGAAGATATAAGAGCTTATTATTTTGAACAAGCAGGAAATGGTATTCCAGTAAGAATGGCTTTACTTTCATTAGTATTAGGAGATGAGTAATATGAGTGAAAAAATAAGTGATATAAAAACAAATACTACAAAAAAGGGATTATTAGTCAGATTAATAAAAGATGGTACAGTAATAGATCATATTCCTCCAGGAAAAGGAATTAAAATAGCAGAATTATTGAATTTATTTAATCAGAATTCTGTTGTAATAATAGGTCAAAACTTAGAAAGTACAAAATATGGTAAAAAGGATATAATAAAAGTTGAAAATAGATTTTTAAAAAGTGAAGAATATAATAAGATTTCATTAATTGCTCCATATGCAACAATAAATATAATTAAGAACTATGTAATTCAAGAAAAAAGAAAAGTAGTAATCCCAGATATACTTGAAGATGTAGCATTATGTAATAATGCAAATTGTATATCAAATAAAGAGCCTATACCATCTAGACTTTATGTAATAAATAAAAATCCACTTATAGTTGTATGTTATTATTGTGGATATGAATTTTCAGGAGAAAATATTAAATTAAAAACATGAGATGAGAATTTTGTCAATACTAATAAGAAATGGAATAATAGTTACTCATAAAGATATTTTTAATGCAAATATATTTATAAAAAATAAGAAAATTCATAGTATAACAAAAGAAGATATAAAAGCAGATATTATAATAAATGCAGATGATAAAATAGTAATGCCAGGAGTTATAGATGCACATGTACATTTTAGACAGCCAGGAGGAAAATCTGAAGATTGGGAAAGTGGTTCTAAAGCTGCAATTGCAGGTGGAGTAACTACAGTAATTGATATGCCAAATAATATACCACCTATAACTACAATTTATAATCTAATAAGAAAAAAAGAGATTATAGAAAAAAGTAATATTTTAGTAAACTATGGACTTCACTTTGGAGTAACAGAAGATAATTTAGAAGAAGTAAAAAAAGTAATTGGAAAAAATATAGAAAAGCCTCTAGTAGCTTCTGCTAAAATATTTATGGCAAGATCAACTGGAAATTTATTAGTAAGAAATTTAAATGTAATAGAGAATATTATAAGAAATTCAAAAATAGTTACTGTACATGCTGAAGATGAAGAAATTATAGAAAAATTTCCTTCAAGACCAAAATTAGCAGTTATATCAGCAATAAATAAATTACTTCCTTTTGCTAATCTTGGAAAAATTTGTATACTTCACATAACTTCAATTGAAGAAGTAAAATTAGCATCTCCTTTTTATAAAGAAGTAACACCACATCATTTATTTTTAAATTCTTCAGTTATAAAAGAATTAGGAAATTATGCTAAAGTAAATCCTCCACTAAGAGATGAAAAAGATAGATTATCCTTATGGGAAGCTTTAGATAATAATTTAATTGATTATATTGCATCTGATCATGCTCCTCACTTAAAAGAAGATAAAGAAAAAGAAGATGCACCATCAGGTGTACCAGGTGTAGAAACTATGTTACCATTAATGATGAATGCAGCTTTAAATAAATTAATTTCACTTCAAAGATTAGTAGAATTAATGTGTTATAATCCATCAAGAATATTTAGATTGAAAAATAAAGGAATAATAGAAGTTGGAGCAGATGCAGATATTGTAATAATAGATAGAAAATTAGGAAAAAAAGTAAGTGCTGATGATCTACATTATAAATGTAAATGGACTCCATATGAAGGTATGTATTTAAAAGGATGGCCAATTATAACAATAATTAATGGAGAAATAGCATATAAAGATGGAGAATTTTTCCAAATCAAAGGAAATGAGGTTATATATGAATGAAAATTGAACTTCCTAATGAAAAATTAGTAATTCCATCAGGTATTGTAGCTACAACACCTGATATAATAAAAGTATTAGAAGATACTGAAGGATTAGGAGTAATTACAACTAAAAGTATTGGATTATTTGAAAGAGAAGGTTATAAGGAACCAGTAATAGCAGGAGTAAATGGTTCTTTAGTAAATGCTATAGGATTAGCAAATCCTGGTATTGATGAATATATTAAAGAAATAAAAGAGATTTATCCAATTAAAAAAATCTTAATGACATCTATTTTTGGTTCTTCAGCTGAAGAATTTATAGAAATTACTATGAAATTAGAGAAATATACTGATTGGATAGAATTAAATTTATCATGTCCACATGTAAAAGGTTATGGAGCTACAATTGGAAGTTCTCCTAAATTAGTTAAAGAAATTGTTTCTTCAGTAAGAGAAACTACAGATTTACCAATATTTGTTAAATTACCACCTATACCAGGATATATAGGACATATAGCAAAAATAGCAGTAAAAGCAGGAGCTAATGGAATAACTGCAATAAATACATTAGGACCATTAATATTCTTAAATGCCTTAGTTGAAAAACCTATACTTTCAAATGTATATGGAGGATTATCTGGTATAGCTATAAAAGAAATTGCATTAATATGCATTAAAGAAATAAGAGAAAAAGTAAATGTACCAATAATTGGTATGGGAGGAATTTCAACTCCACAAGATATTGAAGATTTTAAAAAAGCTGGAGCTAATCTATTTGGTATAGGAACTACATTAATGGGTATGAATACAAATAAATTAAAATCATTTATAAAAGATCTCTCATTAGGAAGAATTTCTGATAGACCAAAAGTACCTTTAGAATATAAAGAATTTGAAATTAAAGAAGTTTGGGGTTCAGATACAAAAGTATTAATATTAAATGGATCTATAGAAGCTTTACCTGGTCAATTTGTATTTATATGGATTCCAAATATTGGTGAAAAACCATTTTCTTTAGCATATAATAATCCTATAACATTATTAATAAAAAAAGTTGGACCTGTTTCTTCTTATATAACATCATTAAGAGAAGGAGATAGAATATTAATAAGAGGACCATATGGTAATTTCTATATTCCAAATTCAAATGTAAATTTAGTTGCAGGAGGAACAGGAGTAGCACCAATTTATTTTATAGCAAAAGCTTTCAAAAATAAAGTTTCATCAATTTTTATAGGAGGTAAAAGTATTTCAGAACTTCCACTTTATGATAGCTTAAGAGAAATTACAGATGTAAAAGTTGCAACAGAAGATGGAAGTCTTGGAATTAAGGGATTAGTTACAGATATAATAGAATTAAATAATGGAGAATATTTTAATTGTGGACCTGAAAAAATGCTTATTAAAGCTTCAGAAATAGAATCAAAAATTGTTAATCCATATAAAATATTTTGTTCTGTAGAAAGATATATGAAATGTGGAATAGGAATTTGTGGAAGTTGTGCATTAGATGGACTTAGAACTTGTGTAGATGGGCCTGTTATTCCTTATTCTATATTAAAAATTGGAAAAGATTTTGGTAATTATAAAAGAAGTCCAAGTGGAAGGAGGATAAAGATTGAATGAATTAAAAAAAGAATTTGTAAAATTTTTACTTGAAACAAAAGCAGTAAGATTTGGTGAATTTAAATTAAAGAGTAGAAGAATTTCACCATATTTTATTAATATTGGAGAAATAATAGATGGAAAAAATATATCAAAACTTGGAGAATTTTATGCAAAAGCAATAATGGAATATAATATTATTGATAAAATTGATGTTTTATTTGGTCCTTCATATAAGGGCATACCTATTGTTATATCTACAGCTATAGCATTAAATAATATATTTGGAATTTGTAAAAGATTTGCATTTAATAGAAAGGAAATAAAAGATTATGGAGAAAAAGGAATTATAATTGGTGAAATAAAAGAAGGAGATAGAATATTATTACTTGATGATGTTATAACTACTGGAGAAACAAAAGAAGAAATTTTAAAAATAATATCTTCTTTAAATGCAAAAGTTTGTTTTATTATTATTGCAGTAGATAGATTAGAAAAAGGAAAGACAGATTTAACAGCAGTAAAAGAATTTGAAATAAAATATAACATACCTGTAAGAGCAATAGTAAATATAGAAGATATAATAAAAATTGCTTTAGAAATGAATTATATTAAAGAAGAAGATATAGAAAAAATTATGAATTATTTAAAAGAATATGGAGGAAAACAATAATATGAAAATAAAAAGAGATAAAAGTATAATAATTTCATGTGATATTGAATCAATAGAAGATTTAATAAAAATAGTTTCTCAAACATATGATATTGAAGAAATTAGTGGATATAAAATAGGATTTAGTTTAGCTTTACGTTATGGTTTATCTTATGTAGTCTCAGAAATTAGAAAAATTACAGAAAAATCAATTATATATGATCATCAAAAAGGAGGAACTGATGTACCTCATATGTCAAAAATTTTTTCAAATATATTAAAAATTGCAAATATAGATTATGCAATAATATTTCCATTATGTGGTCCTTCTTCTGAAATTTCATGGATAGAAGCTCTTAAAGAAGTAGATATTACACCAATAGTTGGTGCTATAATGACAATAAGTGATTTCTTAAGTAGTAATGGAGGATTTATAGAAGATAATGCTCCTTTAAAAATTTTTAAAATTGCTGCTCAACTAGGAGTTAAAGATTATGTACTTCCAGGAAATAATTATCAATTACTTGAAAAATATAAAAAAGAAATTGATGCTATAGTAGATTCACCAATATATTATCTTCCAGGTATTGGAGAACAAGGTGGAGAAATAAGTATATGCTCAAAAATAATGAAAAATAAATGGCATGTAATAATTGGAAGAAGTATATACAAATCAAAAGATATAAGAAATACAGTAATTAATCTTGCTAAATTATTAGATTAATCTGTAACTTGTTCAAGTAAGCTAATTGCTTGCCATATAGCAGTTCTAGCAAATAAAGGAATATTAGGATCTTGAGTACATTCTTCTAAAATACTTATAGCATTAGCAGCTCTAACTGCATTACTATATGTAGTACCTTGAAGTATTTTAATAGCTTCAGAAGCTGCTCTTCTTATATTTCTTGGAATACCAGTATCCTCTACAACTCTTTGTAATATAGTAATTGCTTGATTCATTTTCTCAATACTACTCATAAATCCTCACCAATTACTAAATCAAATAACTTATATTATTTTTCTCATTTTTATTTTTCGCTGACTTATTATACTAAAGAGCTAATGAAATGAAAATCTAAAAAAGTAGATAAAGGAAATTTTATTATAAAAGTTATGATAATTACTATAAATTGAAGTTTTATAATATGGTGAATTAAATTGGTAATTCGTGATGAAGTAATTAAGAAAAGTGCAGAATTATTAAGATTAGGAGCAACAATGCTAAATGAATGTTGTCCTGAATGTAAAATTCCTTTATTTAAATTAAAAAGTGGAGAAATTATATGTCCATCATGTGAAAGAAAAGTTATATTTGTAAAAACTGATGAAGAAGAAAAAGAGATATTAGAAACTTTAAAAAGTGCTCAACTTGAAGAAGAGATAAATAAGAAAATAGAAGAAATAAGAAATAAAATGTCAAGTATTGAAAATCCAGAAGAAATTGAAAAATTAGCTAAGACACTTTCGACTTTGATTGATTTAAAGGAGAAGATACATCGGAAGAAGATTTAGAACTATATTGTCCTGAGACTATGGTTTTTATTAATTTAGCTTTTTTTGGACCTATACCTTCAACCATCATTAATGCTCTTTCACTTGCAGTAAATATTTTCTCAATACTACCAAAGAAGGAAAGTAACTTTCTTGCAGTTTTCAATTCAATCATAGGAAGACTTGCTACAACATACTCTCTTACTTCATCTAATGTTTTTGCTCTTCTTCTATCTTTTAAAGAAATAGTCTTTAAATCTTCTTTTTTTCCTTCTCTTTTTGCTAAAGTAATTATAAATTTAGCTGCTTCTTCAGTATCCTCTGCTATTAAAATAGGTATACCATAATCTAAAATTAATGAAATCATTGCACCTCTTATTGCTTCCATACTTATATTTCTAATAATTGGTCCTTTTCCTTCAATAATAATAATAGGTCTTTCATAGTATTTACGTAAATAATTTGCTTGTTCAAATAATCGTTTATCTATAATAGAATTTGCAAAATCTTCAAATGTCTTTCTTTCTACTACTAATCTTTCAGATAATAAAAAATCTCCAGCAGAAAGATTTGCAAAATTTATTTTTGCTCCTAATTTTATTAATTCATTAATAATTTTTGCTTCTTTTTCTCTATAATCTGCAACTATTACAATTTCATTTCTATTAAATAATTTTTTCATATAATAATTATTTAAGGATAAAAAGATATAATTGTTTAGTTATTAAGAAATTATGAAAGGATGCTTTATTACAATAGATGGAATTGATGGAGCTGGTTCTTCTACACAAACAAAATTATTAGTAGAAAAATTAAGAGAATTGGGATATAATAGTATTGGAACAAAAGAACCTAATCCTAATGGACCAATAGAACCAATAATAAGATCAATAATTAAAGGACCTTGTATTTCTCCTGAATTAGAAGCATTATTATTTGCTGCTGATAGAATTTATCATATTGAATTTTTCATAAAGCCATGGCTTGAAGAAGGAAAAATTGTTATAAGTGATAGATATTTAGAATCATCAATAGCTTATCAAACATCTCAAGGAGTAGATGAAGATTGGATATTATTAATAAATAAGAAAGCAATTATTCCAGATATTTCCATAATTCTTGATGTTGATCCTGAGATTTCACTTAAAAGAAAAATTACTTTAGTAGATAGATATGAAAGAATAGAATTCTTAAAAAAAGTAAGATTAAAATTCTTAGAAAGAGCAAAGAAAATGAATTATTATATAATTGATGCAAATAGATCTATAATTGAAATTCATAAGGAAATACTTAATTTAGTATTAAATTATATTAGTAAGAGATTTTAGCAGAATTTGGTAATTCACCTAATACTTTAGAAGCAGCTTCTCTTACTTTTTCTCTATATTGTTGATAAGTATAAACTCTAACTATATTGAGAAAACCTCTCAATACATCAATAGTTTTTGATATTTCTGTTGCTCTTACTATTTTTCTTTTATTTTCTTCAATATCAATAATAGGAATGTCCATAGGATCAAAATCTAGAGAATGTCTATATGGTATTGATGGAAGAGAAGGAGTATCAATAAATACATTTTCTTCATTAATTCCTGCAGTTCTAGCTATTTCTTCTTCAACTCTTTTTCTTATACTCTCTAAATTCAATAAATTAACAATAGTTCTATCTTCAAGTTTTAATTCACGTTCATAAGCACATTTAGGTAATTGTCTTCTTTCAATAGCATTCATTATTCCTCTTGATTTTTCGCATTGTTTTAATAAATACCATACACTATAATCATCCATTTTTATATATTCATTTGGACTACTAAACTTACAAATATTAAGTTCTTCATCAGCTATTTCTAAAGCTTTAACTAATAATATTTGAGCTGCTCTTGCAGTTTTATGATAATATATAGCTTTAAAAGACTCTAATCTAGCAATTAAAAATGCTTCTAATGTTGGAAGAGCTGAACTATCTAATAATAGATTATCATCAATAATAGTCATAGTATATATAAGTCTATGAATATCTACTTTTCCATATTCTGCTCCTGTATGATGAGTATCTCTAACTATGAAATCCATTTTATCAACATCAATGGCACTACTTAATATTTGATTAAAAAATGGTTTGTATTTTCTTGATCTTCCAATAGCTAATTCTGCAATATCATCTGAAGGAAATCCATTTGCTTCTAATATATCTCTTATTTCTGTTCCTTTGATCACCCAAGGTGTAAGATCTTCATGAGTTTTATTTAATTTTTTTATTAATATACTTTCAAAAGTATGAGAGAAAGGACCATGACCAAGATCATGAAAAAGTGCGGCTAATCTTATAATTTGTGTATCTTCATTATTAATATCAAGAGCTCTACATAAAATTCCTGCTAGATGCATTGTGCCAATAGAATGTTCAAATCTAGTATGATTAGCTCCTGGATATACAAGATCAGCAAAAACAAGTTGTTTTATTCTTCTTAATCTTTGAAGAGGTAAAGTATCAATAACATCTTTTTCTATTTTTGATATATGAACATATCCATGTACTGGGTCTTTTATCATTCCCCATGGCTTCATTATTTTACTATCCTCCTTACAATACCATTAATACCATCTACAATCAAATAGTCTCCATTTTTAATATTATAAATAGGATTTACTTCAAGTTTATCTACTAAGGGTATTTCAGCAATTATACAACCAATTGCAATAATAGGCTCACTCTCTATATTTATTATTGCATTTGGATGTTTTTTATTCTTTCTTAATTGATATATTATATATGAGCCAACAGTACTTCCTTTTCCTTTTGGAAAGATGAATACTTTTCCTACTATACTTTCTCCATATAGATCATGATTTTTATCTATAATTATTCCTGTTTTTGGATCAATTCCACCAAAAAAAGAAAATGGCTTCTTTGATATAATTGCTTCTCCTTCTCCTATAAATTTTGAAATTCCTCTTCCTTTATAGATAAACTCCATTATTTTCACCTATTCAAAAAATTTATTAAATATATCTGAAAGTTCAATTAAAGAAGCTTTTAATCCTGATATAGAAGCAACATAACTTACTGCTTTACATGAATTTGATGCTATATGTTTATATCCAGATAAATTTATAGGATAAACAACCATACATGTATCTTTAAATACTTTACATCCAGAATTTTCTAATATTTTTATATATTTATTAGCTCTTAGAAATACACCTTTAGAAGTCCAAATCCATAATCCATAATCTTTTTTCAATCTTTTACCTTTAATTGCTTTTGCTAAATATAATATTTCATCATAACTACAATGAGGACAACCTATACATATTAAATCTGGTTCATTATTCATAGAAAGCATTTCTTTTGATATTTCTAATTCCTTCTTATCAATACTTAATTTTTCTAATTTATCTTTTAATTTATTTTTTATTTTTCCTTTAAAATGAAATAAAGAAATTCCTCCTGAAGTAGCTAAAGCTGCAGATATTGCTTTTAATTTATCTATATTATAATTTTTAAGACCAGAGATATAAGGAATTGAAGAAGGAATTAATCTTCCTATAGTATATCCTAATAGACTAAAATCAAGATCTGTTTTTAAATCAGTTTCAATTTTTACAAGAAAATTAGGAAGTCTATTTTCATCTTTATGAAGGCCATAATAAGGTGTTTTACCAATAATAGCAGAAGCTAATGCAGAAGGACCTCCTTCTCTATTTGTTCTAGCATTTAATACTGAATTTGCAAAAACAACTGCTGAAGATTCCGACCATGCAATATGAGAACCTGATTTTGGTATATTTCCTACAAAATAAGGAGTACAAGTACATGAAATCTCTATACCCATTTTTTCAAATGCTTTAATTATTCTCATTTGCTTTTCATAATATTCTCTATCAATTCCCATTTCTTTCCATCTATCAAGATCCATTCCACATGGATTTAAAGTAGATTTTACTACTACTTTTGCATTTAAATTAGAAAATTCTTCTAAAAATTCTAAACCAGCATCTCCAATATTATTATAAGATACACCTGAGATTTGAGCACTTTCTATATTAATTAAATATTCTGCTTCAAATATATCTCCAATAGCTACTAAAAGTTGCATTGCTTTTTGAATTGCTAAACCATATTCACCAGATAACATTTTTTCTTCTTCTTTAGTTAAGTACATTATTCTTCACCAGGAATTTTTGCTTTTAAGAATCTTTCTCTTGGCTTATCCCATGGAATTGTAGCATCAATTCCAACTTTACATGTAATCATTCTTTCTCTATCTGATGAAGGATCTAAAGAAGATCCTCTTGTTTTTTTAATTATAATAAGATCTTCATCACCTTGAAATCTTGTAGCAATAGCCCATTCAATCTCTAATATATTATCTATATCAATATCATCATCTACAACAACTACATGTTTAAGACTTGGATGTGAACCAAAAGCAGCTAATATAGCATTTTTACCATCTCCTTCTGCTTGTTTCTTTATTGAAATTACTGCATGAAACCAACAACAACCTCCTATAGTAAGACGGACGCCTTTAACTTCAGGTATAATTTTTGATATAGAATCATATATCTTAGCTTCCTTGGGAAGTCCCATTAATAATTTATGTTCATATCCTCCAGGAAGAATAGCATGAAATAATGGATTTTTCCTCATCATTATTTTATTAATTTCAATAACAGGTTGTTTTCTTATAATATCATAATTACCAGTAAGATCAACAAAAGGACCTTCATCTACTAATTCATCTTTTTTAATAACACCTTCAATAATAATTTCAGAATTAATAGGAACTTCAATATTTACAGTTTCACATTTAGTTAATTTTAATTTTCCATCAAGAAGAGAATTTGCTACCCATAATTCATCAACTCCATATTTTGGACTTGTATTAACTCCTAAAAGTACTGCTGGATGTAAGCCTATGGCTATAGCTATTTCTAAATCTTTTCCTAATTCTTTTGCTTCTTGATACATAGAATATAAATGTCTTGGAACAATTCTTATTGCCATTCTTTTTCCATCTAATACTAATAAACGATGTATTGAAGCATTTTGAAAATTTTTTATTGGATGTTTTGCTATAACAATACCTGATGTTATGTATGGTCCAGGATCTTTTTCATAATATGTTAATACTGGTAAACAATTAAGATCATTTTTTTCAATATCAAAATGAAATTCTTCAATTTTTGGTTTAATTGGATTATTAATAGCATTTATTATTTTTTCATAATAATTATTTTTATTAGCATTAATACTTTTTAAAATTCTTTCTCTTGTTCCACAAACTCCAGCTATTATACGAAAATCACTATTACCTTTAATATTATTGAAAATTAATATAGGACCGCCATCATATTTCTTCATAATCAATGGAATTTCGTATTTAGTAGAAAGAGATTCATTAAATTCTTTTATATCTTTTTCAATTTTAAGAAAATCTCTTAAGCTCAAGATTAAACCTCCATTTTATTTATTGATTGTATTTATATATTTTTATTATTGGAGAATATTATATAAAAAGAAATATTTTTATTATGAGGAGAGCTAATGAATGAAAAACTAAGTACTGGTTGTAAAAATATAGATAGGCTTATTGAAGGAGGAATAACATTAGGAGAATTATTACTTATATATGGAGGAAG
Source organism: uncultured Nitrososphaerota archaeon (assembly GCA_964617245.1). Taxonomy (GTDB): domain Archaea; phylum Thermoproteota; class Methanomethylicia; order Methanomethylicales; family Methanomethylicaceae; genus WYZ-LMO11. Next base: position 6,456 of record CAZTWF010000048.1, on the reverse strand, counting down.
AGGAAGTGGTAGAACTACATTAGCTTTTCAAATAATAATAAATAATACTTTGAAAGGAAATAAATCCTTATTGATTTTTACTGGTGAAACTGCTTCTCTCATGAGATTAAAAATAATGGCAAAAGATAAATGGTCAGAAATAAGTGAAAACATATTAGTAATTAATATTAAGAGTTTTAAGGAACAAGATGATCTAATTGATAATTTAGAATTATTTCTTTTTGAGAATTTAAATTTAATAGTTTTTGATTCAATAACATCATTTTATAGATTAGAACTAAGAGAAAGAGAAAATGAAAATATAATATTAAATAAACAATTGAATAGAGAATTAGCATTATTAAAATATAATTCAATAAAAAGAGGATTGTATACAATATTAACAAGTGATATAACTATTCGTCCTGGAGAGAAAACTCCAATACCAGTAGCATCTCATATACTTACATATTGGTGTGATAAGATAATTAGATTAGATAGATTACAAGAAAACATAAGAAAAGTAGTATTAATAAAACCTCAAATGGATATAAATTGTCTAGTAAGAATTAGTGAAAATGGAATAGATGATGTATGATAGATATCTATCAATTAGCAATAAATTCATTTGAATTAATCTTACCAGCATATATTGCAAATGCTACTCCTGTAATATTTAAGGGTAAAAAACCAATAGATTTTGGAAAAAATTTTATAGATGGAAAAAGGTTATTTGGAGATGGAAAAACTTTTGAAGGCTTTATATCAGGATTATTCTTTGGTACATTAACTGGAATTATATTAGGATTTCCTTTTAGAGGTTTTTTATTATCATTTGGAGCTTTAATTGGAGATCTCATAGGAGCTTTTATAAAAAGAAGATTTGGAATTCCAAGAGGTAGACCTGCTCCATTATTAGATCAATTAGATTTTGTATTTGGTGCATTATTATTATCATCAATATTCTATCCAATAGAATTAGAAATTGTATTATTTATAATAGTAGTTACTCCTCCAATACATTTAATATCAAATATATTTGCTTATCTTTTTAAATTAAAGAACCATCCTTTCTGAAAATTTTAAAATTTAAGCCATAATAAAACTTCCATTAATATCATAGATGTTATTAATAATGCTATGCCTATTAGAAATCTTATTTTAGCACCAGAAATATCAAAAGTTTTTCTCATAGATTTTTCCAAGAATATTAAACCAATAGCACCCATAGTTAATAATATGACTGAGGCAAAGAACTCTAAGAAACTTTGTATAGTTAATGATTTATATATTCCCATAGCACTTGGCTTACTTAATATGGTATAAATTCCTCCACTTAATAAAAAAATCATTGATATTACTGCTATTATTGCTAATATATTTTTATTAAATATTTTATTGATTTTTTCTAATATATTTTCTAACAATCTATATCCCAATAATTTGATAAAGAACTTATTTATTTTCTTTATTACATAAAATATGTATTTTATGTATATAACAGTAGAAAATATATAATATATTTTTTAATAACATAAAATACATAAATATGAGAGAGAAAATGTATCATGGCTATGATACATCCATCAAAAGATATATTGTTTAAAAAAAGTAGAAGATTAGAAGGTAAAAGAATTGCTCTTTGTTTATGTGGAAGTGTAGGTGTAATAAAATCACCTGAACTTGCTCGTGAATTAATGAGAAATGGTGCTGAAGTTTTTGTTGTTATGTCACCTTCTTCTCAAAAGTTAATATCACCTATTCTTATGGAATGGGCTACAGGAAATCCTGTTGTTACAGAATTAACTGGTAAAGTAGAACATATATTATTAGGAAAAAATGTAGATCTTGTCTTAGTTGCTCCAGCAACTTCAAATACTATTGGTAAAATAGTCTCAGGAATTGATGATACTCCTGTAACTTCATTAGTAATATCTGCTATGGGCTATGGTATACCAATTTTAATTGTTCCTGTTATGCATGCTAATATGTATAATAATCCAATAGTATTAGAAAATATAAAGAAACTTACTTCTATAGGAATAAAATTTATTGAACCACAAATTATAGAAGATAAAGCAAAATTTCCTGAAATAGAAGTAATAATTGAAGAAGTAATTTCTATTTTTACAAAAAAAGATCTCAAAGGATCATCAGTATTAGTAACAGCAGGTCCAACTAGATCATATATAGATTCGATAAGATATATTACAAATGGAAGTTCTGGAAAAATGGGATATGCTATTGCAAAAGAGGCATATTTGAGAGGAGCTGATGTTACCTTAGTCTCTGGACCTACAAATCTTCCTTTACCAAGAAATATTAAAGTAATAAATGTTAAAACAACTGAAGAAATGTTAGAAGCTGTAAAAGAACTTCTTTCTAGAAATAAATATGATTTATTTGTAATGGCAGCAGCTCCATTAGATTTTAAAGTAGAGAATAAATATGAAGGAAAAATTTCAAGTAATAATAAGTTTAGTATTAATTTATCTCCTTTACCAAAAATAATAAATATTGTAAGAGAAAAATCAAAAGATATTTTTATAATTGGATTTAAAGCAGAATATGGATTATCAAAAGAAGAACTTATTTCTAGAGCTATGGAAAAACTTAGAGAAGCTAAAGCAGATATTATAGTTGCAAATAGTTTATCAAATCCATATACTGGCTTTAATTCAGATTATAATGAAGTTTATATAGTTGATAAAAAAGGTAATGTAATACATATTCCAATTTCTTCAAAACAGGAAATTGCAAATAAAATTTTAGATATTTATTTAGAGGCTAAGAAAAAATGATTGGAGAATCTTATGTACCTGCTCATATAACTGGATTCTTTAGAGTTCATTTATCTAAAGATTACTTAACTACAGGTTCTACAGGTGCAGGAATATGTTTAGAAGCAGGAGTTATTACTCATGTAGATATTAAGAAAAGTAATAAAATGAAGATTAAATTTTTATGGAATAATGAAGAGAAAAACAATAATATCATATATCCAATATTGGGATTTTTAGTAGATAGTCCTATAGAGATTATTGTTAAACAAAAATCATTATTACCTATAGGTTATGGTTATGGTATAAGTGGAGCTTCTACATTAGGTCTTGTTTTAGCAATTAATAAAGCATTAGGAATGCCTATTAAAAAAGAAGAAGCTTATAATATTGCACATATTTTAGAAGTAAGAAGAAGAACAGGATTTGGAGATGTAGCTGCACAAATAGTAGGAGGATTTGAATTTAGAAAAAAACCAGGAGCTCCTAGTTTTGGAGAAGTTATAAGATTACCAGATCCTAATGGATGGTTAGTAGTTACTACACCAGTTAAAATTTTAAATACAAATAAAATAATTAATCATAAAATTAATAAAATAAATGAATATGGATTAATTTGTGAAGAAGATTTCTTGAAGAAACCAACAATAGAAAATTTTATGGAAATTTCTAGGAAGTTCTGGGAAAATCTAGGATTTATTGATAATGAAATAATTAATATTATTAAAATTTATGAAAAACTTGGATTATCATATATTTCAATAAAAAAAGGAATTGTTTATGGAATTATAAATGAAGATTCTTGTAAAAAGATATTTCAATTAGAAGCTTTAGAAAATCCAATTCTAATTAATAAAAATGGATTGATTTTTATAATATCTAAATTATCAAAAATAGGTGCATATTAATGATTTATAATTTAAAAATTCCAAAAAATCATCCAAGAGCAGAATCATTAAAAATAAGAATTAAATTAATAAAAGCTGAAAGAAAAAATATTGTAGCAAAAGCAGGATTAATTGCTCATGGAAGAGGAGAAGCTTTTGATTATTTAATAGGAGAAAAAACCATACCACCTGCATTAGTTGCAACAAAAGCAGCAATTGCAGCTATGTTATTAGCAAATAAACCTGTTATATCTGTAAATGGAAATACAGTAGCATTAGTTCCAAAAGAAATAGTTAAACTTTCAAAATTACTCAATGCTCCATTAGAGGTTAATTTATTTTTTAGAACAAGAAAAAGAGAAGAAGCAATTAAGAAGTGGCTTTTGAAATATGGAGCAAATGAAGTTCTTGGTGTAGGTGAAAATGCTAATATGATAATACCAGAGTTATTCAGTGAAAGAAGAAGAGTTGATCCAAGAGGAATATATTCAGCAGATGTAGTATTAGTACCTTTAGAAGATGGTGATAGAACTTTAGCATTAAAGAAAATGGGAAAATTTGTAATTGCTATTGATCTTAATCCACTATCAAGAACTGCTCAAACAGCAGATATAACAATTGTTGATAATATAGTAAGAGTAATTCCAAATATGATAAAAATTGTAAAAGAAATGAAAAATCTTTCTAAAGAAGAATTAAAAGAAATTTTAATTAAATTTGATAATAAAAAGAATCTCTCCTATGTATTATCATATATAATAAATAGATTAGAAAAAATGGTGATAAAATAATGAATAAAAATATTCCTTATATAGCTATATTTGGAGCATTATCAATAATAATGAGTGCAATAAGAGTATCCTTTCCATTAGGTAATCCTAATTTAGGATCTACACCTGTTTCTATATCAGCTATTATTCTTAATGCTCGTTCTACTTTTATTGTTGGTATAATTAAGGGATTAGGTGTATCAATTTGGACTGGACAAGCATTATTAGAAATGGCTGCAGGAATAGGTGATGGAATTATGGGGGTTTTCACTAATTTCTTAAATAAAAAAATAGGATCATTATTTGCAGTTATTATAGGTCAATTTTCTCGTTTCATATTTACATCAGGTATGATAGCATTAGTATTAGGAATTACTTCAGTAGTTTCTCCTGAAATAGCTTATCCTTTAATTGGAAAGTTTATATCTACAAGTACTTCATTAAGTTTAATTAATACAGTATTTTTAATATGGATTGCAATGATACCAGCAATTACTACATCTATTATAGTAAATACTATAATATCTATTATTATAGTAATTACATTAAGAAAAAGTGGTATTCTAAAACGATTAATATAAATCTTTGTAATTAATTTACTATATATTCTGGGGGTAATTTTGAAGGCAGACTCTGCAATTCAATTATTAGAAAATTTTGTTAAAATACCAGGAATAAGAAATATAATTAAAAGTTTTGTTAATTATTGTGAAAAAGATAAAAAATCAAGAATTGAAGTAGCTTTAGAATTATATCTTGGATTAAGAGAAGAAGCTTGTAATAAATGTAAATTTGCTGAAAAAGTAATATCAAATCTAATTGAAGTAGGAGGAAAATCTTTTGGCATAAATGAAAATAGTATAAAAGAGAAATTTAAAGATGTATATTGGAGAAGAGGTCTAATAAATGTAATAAAAGGAATTGCATATTTTGGTGTTAATAGACCATTTGTACCAGGAGCTCCATTTCAAGTTGTTTGGAATATAACATATAGATGTAATTTAAGATGTAAACATTGTTATGCAGATGCAGGCATACCAGGTTATTATGAAGTAAATACTGAAGAAGCTAAAAAATGTATAAGTAAATTAGCAGAATGGGGAATTATAATTTTAGCTTTTTCAGGTGGTGAGCCATTAGTTCGTAAAGATATTTATGAACTTACAAAATATGCAAAAGATAATGATTTATATGTAGCAATTGCTACAAATGGAATATTACTTACAAAAGAAAATTGTAAAAAATTAAAAGAATCTGGTGTAGAATATTTACAAATAAGTTTAGATGGTGCAAAACCAGAAACTCATGATTCATTTAGAGGTATAAATGGAATATTTGAAAAAACAATACAAGGAATAAAAAATGCAGTAGAAGAAGGATTTTTTGTAAATATTGCTACTACAGTTACTCATTATAATTTAAATGAAATATTAGAAATAATAAATTTATGTGAATTCTTAGGAGTAAATTGGTTTATGATGTATAATTTTGTTCCTACAGGAAGAGGAAAGTCTATATTAGAAATAGATTTAACACCTGATGAACGTGAAGATTTATTGAAAATACTTTGGGAAAAACTTAAGAAAAGTAAGATAAGTGTACTCTCTACAGCTCCACAATTTGCTAGAATTGCTCTTCAAACTGAGGGTATTTCTTGTGGTATAGTGCCTACACATTTCTATAATCCTGAACTTCCTGGCAAGCTCAAATCATTATCAGAGTTCATTGGAGGATGTGGTGCTGGTAGATTCTATATTGCTATGAATCCAAATGGAGATATTACACCTTGTGTATTTCTTCCATTAGTTGTTGGCAATATACTTAAAGATAATATTGAAGATTTATGGATCAATTTAAAAGAATTTAAAGAATTGAGAAATAGAGATATTTTAAAACAATATTGTGGTATTTGTGAATATAGACATGTATGTGGAGGATGTAGAGCTAGAGCATATGGATACTTTGGAGATTATACTGCTCCAGATCCTGGATGTTTATTAAATAAAGATTACTTCATTAATATTAAAAATAATTCTAAAA
>CAZTWF010000047.1:0-11614 GCA_964617245.1 uncultured Nitrososphaerota archaeon | reverse complement strand
TAAAAAATAAATGGATTATTAAATAATCTACTAAATAATCATACAAGAGGATAAGGTTGATTTTCTTTAATATAAGGAAGATGTCCTATTTTTACAATAAATTGTTGATTTAATTCTTTTAATTTATCTAATAATAAATCTCTTCCTCTTTTACTCATTACAAATACTGGTATAGAGACTCCTGCTTGTATTATTGCTTTTTTACTTGAAATTTCACGAATCCATTTTGATGCACATGCTGTTATAAAATCACAAACATTTGTTAATCTTTCAGCTTCTTCTTTTGAAATTCCTGTAAGATGTGTTGCAAATATCCATGTATTTTTAAATTTTGATCTTATAATTTCAGCATCATTTGCATTTACAATAGTAACTGCTATATTTTAAAATCCCATTTTATATGCTAATTCTACACCAGCAATTTGATCAATTATTGCTTTTTCTTTATTTAATACAATTCCATTTTCTTTTTCTATTCTTTCAATAACTTCTTTTATTGGACTTGTTTTTATTAATCCAGACATTCTTCCACCAATTCCTTGTACAAGCCATGGATTATTTGTTATAACTGTACCTGCTCCATCACATACTATTACAGCTCCATCAATTATTGAATTTCTTATACCAAAACTTATTAATTCAGAAGAACCAAATGGAACAAAATCCTCTTTAGAAATTACTTTTCTATCTTTAGTACACATTCCAAAATCTTTAATACGAAATTCTATATTTTCTTTAATTTCATCTTTTGTAAAATTTATTACTGGTTTTAAAAATCTCATTGCTAATGGACATGATTTTATCATTGGTTCTCCAATTTCTATTATTTTTCCATTTCTTATGATAATTTTTGTTTTTCCTAAAGCTTCTATAATATGTTCATCTTTTTCCATGTAATTTAAATAAAATTTTTAAAATATTAGTATTTTTATATATTGATTTATTTATATAAAAATGAGAAGATAAATTATGAGAAGAGAAGTATTATTATGGATTCAATCAGCATATGAAGATTTAGAAGATGCAAAAGATGCTTTTAATAGAAAAAGATGGTTTAGAGCTGCTTTCTTTTCACAACAATGTGTTGAAAAAGCATTAAAATCATTATTTTTTATTTTAAGAAGAGAAGAACCACCAAAAATTCATTCTATTACTGAATTATATTTATTATTAAAAGAAAGTGGTTTTAATATTGAAAATGAAGAGAGTTTGTATATTTTAAATAAATATTATACAGTAACAAGATATCCAGATGCTGCAAATGGATTACCAAGTCAATCTGTAGATATGGAAGAAGCTCAAAGAGCTATTAAAATTGCTGAAATGGTGATAGAAGAATGCAAGAAGATATTGGAGAAAAAATAAAATTATTTTTAAATGAATTATCTAAGAAAATAAAAATTGATGAAGTTTATATTTTTGGAAGTAGAGTAAGAGGAGATTGGTTAAAAAATAGTGATATAGATTTAATAATTATTTCTGAAGATTTTAATGAAATTCCTTATATAAAAAGATTAGATATAATGGAAAAAATTCAATGGGATATGAAAATTAGACCACATATTGAAGTAATTCCATTAACTAAAAAGGAATTTAATGAAAAAATTAAAACATCAGCTATTTTAATGAATGCTTCAAAATATTTTAAAAAAATTTTATAAATAAAAAATTCATAAATTTTATTGCCAATGAAGAGAGTCATGCATGCAGATTGATGATGCACTCTGGGGTATCTGAGGTTAAAATTAATTTTATTTTTCTAAATTAAGTGAAATAATATGAAATTTATGGCAACAACTATTAAAGGTTTAGAAGATATTACTGGAAAAGAAATTGAAGAATTAGGAGGATGTTTTATAAGATTAGGAAGTGAAAGAGTATTTTTTGAAGGAAATATTGAATTAATTTATAGATTAAATCTAAAATGTAGATGTTTACATAAATTAATATTATTATTAATAGAAGGAAAAGCAACAAGTTTAAAAGAAATTTATAATCTTGCTAAATCTATTGATTATAATTTTTTAAAAAATAAAAAATTTGCAGTAAGAACAACAAGAGTAGGTTCACATGAATATAATAGCTCTCAAATTTCTGCTACTATAGGTCAAGCAATATTAGATTCTTTTAATATAGAAAAACCAAAAGTTGATCTAGAAAATCCAGATATTGAAATATTTACATATGTAAAAGATGATGAAGTAAATATTGGTATTAATACTACAGGAGAATCAATGCATAAAAGAAATTATAGATTATATGATCATCCAGCTGCTTTAAAAACAACAATTGCATGTGGTATGATAAAAATTTCTAATTGGAAATTTAATGAAGTATTTTTAGATCCAATGTGTGGTGGTGGAACCATACCTATAGAAGCTGCTCTTATGGCAAGAAATATTCCTCCTGGCATATTCAGAAGAGATTTTGCATTTAAGAGATTATTATTTTTTGATGAATATTTATATAAAAATGAATTAGAAAAAGCAATAAAAGAATCAAATAATGAATTTTTCAATATTTATGCTTTTGATATTTCAAAAAAACATATAGAAGGAGCAATATTAAATTCAAAATCAGCTAATGTATATGATACTATTAATTTTTCAATAAGAGATGCTACAAAAAAAGAAAGCTATAAGGGAATTGATATAAAATATATTGTATTAAATCCACCATATGGAATTAGACAAAGTAGAATTAAAGCTATTGAGAAATTATATAGGGAATTCTTCAGTGTGATAAAAGATTTATTCAGTGGTATTACTATCGTATTAATAACATCTACATATAAAATTATTGAAAAATTAGATATTAATTATATTGAAGTAAGAAATGTAAAACATGGAGATTTACCAACAAAAATTTATAAAATAAAAATTTGAAAAAAAGATTTTAGAATATAATTTCATGATAAAATATAAACTAATAGTTAATTAAATAATCAATTATTCCATCAAAAATTTTCTTTCCATCACCATATCCTTCTTTATATTCTGGTAATTGCCATCCAAAAAAAGCTCTTTCTGGATGAGGCATTAATCCCATTACATTTCCTTTTATATTACAAATTCCTGCAATATCATAAATTGAACCATTTGGATTATATGGATATTCTCCATTTGCAAATTCTCCTGATGGTTTTGCATATCTAAAAACTATACAATTATTTCTTATTAATTCTTTAAGAATTTCTTCTGAAGTTAAAAATCTACCTTCACCATGACCAATAGGTATTCTTAATATTTCTCCTAACTTTAGATTTTTTGTAAAAGGTGTATTATTTCTTTCAACTCTTAAATATATCCATCTACATTCATATTTTGCAGAAATATTAGTAGCAAGTACAGCTTTTGGTATATCAGAAAAATCTGGAAGAATTCCTGCTTCTATTAATACTTGAAAACCATTACATATGCCCATTATGATTTTTTCTTGTTCTATAAATTTTTTAATTTCTTTTTCTAATTTTATAAGAACTTCCTTACCCCAAATTGCTCCTGCTCTTACATAATCTCCATAAGAAAATCCTCCAGGAAATAAAAGTAAATGATAATCATCTAAATTTCTTTTGAGAATTTGTTTCATATGAAGAATTTCTGTTTTTATTCCTAATTCTTCTAATGCAATTTTAAGTTCAAGATCACAATTAGTTCCTCCAACTCTTAATATACATGCTTTAGCTTTATTAATATCCATTAGAATTCCTCCATGTTTTTCTTATTTCAGAAAGACTAATTTCCCATGATTTTCCTTTTAAATCAATTATTTTAAAATTATTTTTACATACTACTCCTATTCTTCCATAAGGTATAGAATTGAAAATTTCTTCAAATTCCTTAATATAATCTTTTTTAACTTCAATTAAAAATCTTGATGTAGATTCAGAAAATAAAATTATATCTTCTCTTTTTGAATCTGATGGAATTTTACTTAAATCAATTATAAGACCAAGATTATTAGAAGCAATAGTCATTTCAGCTGCAGCTACACCAATACCACCATCAGATACATCATGACATGATGCTATTATACCTAGATCAATTGCTTTAATAATAGCATTTGTTATACTTTTTGAAAGTTTAGGATTAACTTTTGGACATTCTCCTCCTTTTATTCCTTTTATTCTTAAATATGCTGAACCAGCAAGTTCTTCTCTTGTATATCCTATAATATATAATGGATTTTCTTCTTCTTTTAATTGTACTGTTACTGATTTTCTTATATCTGGTATTATTCCTATTGCTGTTATTAATAAAGTTGGTCTAACAGGACCTAAGAGAGATTCATTATAAAGACTATCTTTTCCAGAAATAAAAGGTGTATCTAAAGCTATAGAAAAATCATAACATGCTTCTATTGCTCTAATTAGACTGCCCATTCTATCTTCTTTTTCTGGATTACCCCAAACAAAATTATCTAATAAGGCAATTCTTCTTCCACCTACAGTAGTATTATTTCTAATAGCTTCTTCAATTGATGCTGCAGCCATCCAATAAGGATCAGGATAAAAAGGATTTATTCCACATGAAATTACTACTCCCATCCAAGAATTTTTAAGAGGTTTTATTACAATAGCATCATTTGGTCCTCCAAAATCTCCTTGTAGTGGCTTTATTACTGTACAACCTCTTACTTCAAAATCATAAGTTCTAATAACTTCTTCTTTACTTTTTATATTTGGATCTGAAAGAATTTTTAAAATTTCTTCACATAAATCTTTAGGTTTAGGAATATCATAGGGAATAGACTCATAACTAATTTTTATTGCTTTTCTAATTACTTTTGGTGGATTATATAGAAAATCAAGATCAAGATCACAAACTATATATCCTTTATATTTTACTCTAAGTCTTTTACTATTATCAAATACTCCAAGTATACTTGATTCAATATCTTCATCTTCAAGTATTTTTAATACATCTTTTAGATTTTCTTCTGGTACTGAAATAAGCATTCTTTCTTGAGATTCAGAAATCCAAATCTCCCATGGAAGTAAATTTGATTCTTTTAAATATACATTATCAAGATTAACTTCAATACCTAATCCATATTTATATGCCATTTCACCAACTGCACAAGAAATTCCTCCTCCACCAAGATCAGTAATACCAGAAGCAAGTCTATTATCTCTTATTGTAATTATTGCTCTTCTGAGTTTTTCTTCAATAAAAGGATTAGGAATTTGAACAGCTGATCTAAGACTATCAATTTCTTCTATTAATTCAGTTGAAGCAAAAGTAACTCCATGAATACCATCTCTACCAGTTCTTCCACCTATTAATAATGCATAATCACCTTTTTTTGTATTTTTAATATAAAGCTCTTTAGGTAATATACCTATACAACCACAATAAACTATAGGATTTCCTATATATCCTGAATCAAATATTATTGCTCCTGCAACTGTAGGTATTCCCATATTATTACCATAATATCCTATTCCAGCTATTACTCCTCTATATATATAATTAGGATGTCTAATTCCTGATGGTAAATTATCATATGGTAAATTAAGTAGACCAAAACATAAAACATCTATAAGAGCAATAGGTTCTCCCCATACACCTAATATATCTCTTATAACTCCACCTATACCTGTAGCTGCACCACCAAATGGTTCTACTGCTGAAGGATGATTATGAGTTTCAACTTTTGCTGCAATTACATATCCTTGATCAAAATCTATAAGTCCAGCATTATCTTCAAATACTGAAAAACACCATGACTTATTTAATTCTTTAGTTGCTTTAATTATATAATTCTTAAGAGGATTTTCTATTATTTTTCCATTAATTTCTATTATTCCTTTAAAAGTTTTATGAAAACAATGTTCTGACCATGTTTGTCCAAATGTTTGAAGTTCAACATCTGTTAATGGTCTTTTAATATTTTCTTTTAATATTTTCATTTCATTTAAACTTAAAGCAAGACCTAGTCTATTACTAAGTTCTATTAATTCATTATCATTTGCATCTGAAAGATCAAATTCTAATACTGGTATTTCTTTTCTTTTAATTATCTTCATCTGATAATACCTCTATAAAGAAATCATCTTTAACTGGATTTGCAAGAAGTTTTTTACATATTTCTTGAGCTTTTTTAATTCCTTCATTTATATCATTTACATCTATATCTATAGTGTATACTTTACTTACTCTTACATTTTTTATAGAAAAACCTAAATCTCTTAATGAATTTGCTACTACTTCACCTTCAGGATCAGAATATCCTTTTTTAAGTTTAACTTCTATTTTTATTTTCATTTTTCTTAAATCCTCTTTTTTCTAATAATTTATCTCTTATATCATGATATTTTAGTGCAAGAATTTCTAATGCTAAATAAGCTCCATTTTTTGCATTATCTACACCTACAGTAGCTACAGGTATTCCACTTGGCATTTGAGCCATAGAAAGAAAAGCATCTAATCCTTCTAATTTAACATTAAGTGGTACACCAATTACTGGTTTAATTGTTTTTGAAGCAATTACACCTGGTAAAGCTGCTGAAAGACCAGCTATAGCTATAAAGATTTCTGCATCTGTAGATTTAATAAATTTATCAAGTTCATCAGGATTTCTATGAGCTGATAATACCTTATAATCAACTTCTACTCCAAATTCCTTTAGAATTTCAACTGCTTCATCTCCTGCTTTTTTATCTGATATACTTCCTATTATTACTGCAACTTTTGGCATATTATATCACACATATTCTATACATTTTTCTACAAAATGAGCTATTCTTTCAGCTTTAATTCTTGTATTATTAAGATCTTTTCCAAATGCTACAACTAAACCCATTCTTCTTCCTGAATAAGCAGTTGGTTTTCCAAAATACCAAAAATCTACTCCAGAATCCATTATTTTATTTATTTCATTAATTTTTATTCTTTTTACTTTCTTCTCTCCAATTATATTATCTGGTGCAAGAACAACATGAGCAACACCATAAACTCCATTTCTTGAAAATTCAATTGAAGATTTACTTATTGTTAAACCAATTGTAGATATTAATTGTAAAGCACCTTCATCCATATTTAACATCCATCTAGTTATTAATCCAGTATCATGAGGTCTATTTGCAACTTCATTATTGTATACTTTATCACCAATTACAAATTGTTCTACTGCATAAACTCCTAAGCCTCCTAGAAAATCTGCTATTTTACCTGCATCTCTTTGACATTTTTTAATTATATCATCTGAAATAGTAGAAGGTAACCAGCTTTCATGATATGTTGCACCAGGTCTTTTGTGTTCAATTGGTGGTAAAAATGAATTTACAATTTTACCATTTTCATCAAAATGTCTAATTACAATTTGAGTTATTTCAGTACCATGAGTTTTTAGCTCTGATAAGAATTTTTCTACTATAACTTCATCACCAATTCCTCTTGCATGCTCTTTAGCATATTCATAAGCTTTTTCTAAATCTTCTTTATTTCTTACAATTGTTGTTCCATGTCCACTTGATGTCATTACTGGTTTTACTATAATAGGTAAATTAAAATCTAGTGCTATTTTATGTATTTCTTCATAACTTTTTGCATATGCCCATGGTACTCTTTCAAGTCCTAGTTTATCAAACATCATTTTTGTTAAATGTCTATCCATACAAACTAAAGGTCCATAAGGAGTTGACATTACTTTATAGTTTTCTTCCATTCCAAGTTTAAATGTTCTAGTAATATCTATCATTTCTACTTCTAAATATATAGCATGAGGGACATTAGGATTGGGAATATATTTTTTAATATTTCTTTCTAATAAGTCACCATTTTTTATATCAAATACTTCAAAATAATCTGAAACATCTTGTGCTGGAAATCCATAATATCTATCAAAAACTATAGTCTTTATACCACCTAATATTCCACCATAATATCTTTTTGCACTAGTTATTGCTAAATCACCTAATTCTCCTCCACCAATAGACATGAAAATTACTGGTTCATTAGGTTTTAATTCTTCAATTGGATATAATTTACTTTCAAATTCTTTTTTATAGCTATCTATATTTTTTAAAAGTTCTATTCTTTCTTCTACTCTTTTAATCATTATCCCACCTCAATTAATCCTTTTCCTGGCATCCAAATAATTCTCTTTCCAAGAAGACCTTTTCTTTCTCTATATTGATAGATTTCACGAGCTAAATTTGCTAAAGAAAATCTTCTTTCCATAAATTTTTCAGAACCAATATCACTTCTATGAAATACTTTCCATCCATCTTCTAAAGATATTTTTTTACATAAATTTTCTGCTTTTAAACTTGCTTCTGGAATAGTATTACCAATTCCTATACATTCTACAATTCTAGATCCTCCTGTTACTATAGTTCCATTATTAGTATCAACTGATGCCCAAATAATATTCTCATTATCAATAATATCATTTGTTATTTTAATTGGATGATTTTTTGCTAAATCTCTTCTACTTGGATAACCTTCAGGACATACTGCTTTTACTACAATAGCACTTTCATCAAATTCTAATTTTATAGTATTTAATTTTTCACTAATAATAGCTTCACATATTTCTATAAGATCTGTTTTTAATACTTTTAAAACATTAACTGCTTCTGGATCACCAAATCTTGAATACATTTCTATTATTGTTGGACCCCATATTGGAGTTAACATCATTTGACCAGCTACAACCCCATGATATTTTTTATTAGTTTCTTTTTGAATTGCATATACCATCATTTTTACTATTTCTACAGATTTTTCATATTCTTCTTTTGTAATAAGACTTTTTTCATTATTAATACCATATTTTAATGTTAATCCACAAGATATTGATCCCATACCACCTGTTTCCATTCCTAAATCACCATCAAATGCATGTTTATTATCTTGAACTATTGGCATTGGTAAAATACTTCTACCATCAGTAAAACATTGTAATGTATATTCTGGTCCCCATACTCTTTCTTCTATTAATAATTTATATTCAGAATCATTATAATCTTTCATATATTCTTTAACTATAGATTCTGCATGAGCAATTTTCAATTTTTTCTTATCATCTTGTAAATAAACTTGAATATCTTCTATGACTTTTACTCCTTTACCACCAACTTGTCTAGCTGGTTTTAATGCAATACTATCAGCATATTCTTCAATATAAGGAATTGCTTCTTCAAATGCTTTAAATTTCTTATACCAAAGTCTTCCTGGAATATTATATTTCCATTGAATATCTCTCATACGAGCTTTTGACATTTCAATTTCAGAAACTGCTTTATTAGCACCTATACATGGTATTCCTTTTTCTTCAAGTTTATCAGGTACGCCATGAAAATTAGGTTCTTCAGGACCAATAAATACAAAATCAGCTCCTATTTTTTCTGCAATATTAGAAATAATATTTGGATCATTAATATTTCCTCTAAAATATTCTCCATTACTTTGTTTTACTAATTTTTTAATACCTATGTTTATCATTTCTGAAATACAATATAGTCTAGGTGAATAGATGCTTTTAGCTAAAGAGATAGCAATAGCATGTTCTCTTCCAGCTCCACCAACAAGTAATATTTTCATAAATTACACCTCTGGATATAAACTTGAAAAACATCCAAGACATAATTCTTCAAATTTAATACCAATTGCTTCAACTAAATCTTCAATACTTAAATATCTAAAGGAATCTGCTCCAATAACTTCTGCAATTTTTTCTTCATTTAGATGACTACCTATAAGTTCATCTTCTGGTGGAATTTCAACACCAAAAGGACAATGTGAAATAATACGAGGACTACCTATTCTAACATGAACTTCTTTTGCTCCTTTTTCTTTCATTAAATATACAATATTAGCAAGAGTATTTCCTCTTACTATACTATCATCAATGAGAATAATTCTTTTTCCTCTAACTACTTCACTTATAACATTTAATTTAAGTTGAACTCCTTTTAGTCTTTCTATTTGATTTGGTTTTATTGCACTTCTTATTCTTCTTCCTGTAATTTCAAATCCTTTTTCAATTGGTATACTTGTTTTATTTGAATATGCCATAGCAAAAGGTATAGCTGTTTCAGGAACTCCTATAACTACATCTGCATCAATATGATCTTTTTCAGCTAAAATCTCTCCTATTTTTCTTCTTACTCTATAAACTGGTATATCATTAATATATGAATCAGGTCTTGCTAAATATACATATTCAAAACTACAATAAGCTCTTTTTCTACAATTTTCTATACATTCACTATATGCAGAAAGAGGTGTAAATACTCGAATCTCACCTGGTTCAATATTTTCTGCTGGACTTATTGGAACTCTTTCACCTATTACTTCCATAGCACAAGTTTCTGATGCTATTATTCCTCCTTCAAAACCCATTTTTCCAAGTGCTAATGGCTTTGTACCTAGACTACTTCTTCCTGCAATCATTTCTTTTTTATCATTAATTACAATATATGAAAATCCTCCTTTACATCTTGAAAAGAAGTCAATTATATCTTCAATTTTATTACCTTTAAAAGCTCTTCTTAAATTATTTTCATAACTTAATGTTAAATCCCATTTATAATCTTCTATACTAGTAATTTTACCATCTATTACTAAAGATATACTATCATTTAATTTAAATGGTTGAATTTCACTAATTGATAATGGATAAGGTGAAACAGAACCTAAGCAAATATGTCCATTAATTTTATTATTTAATATTTTTTCTACTAATCCTTCTCCTTCAATTTTATTTCTAGAATTACCAATAATTTCTAAACCAAATGTTTCTTCTCCTCTATGTTGTAAAGCCATTAGACCATATACTCCAAAATTATAAACATTCCATCTTTCATCAAAAAAATATATTCCTAATATTCCAGTCATTCATAAAACCTCTCATAAATTCTTTTATTATTAAAAACATCATAGTTTTTTACTTTATCTACAATTTTTTGAGCTATTTCTGTTGGATATTCTCCTGTAGTACATGCCATACATAATTCATCTCTTCTCATTCCTATTGCATTAATAAAATCTTCAAGAGTTTGATAACAAATTGCATCAGCTTCAACAATTTTTGCTATTTGTTCTTCATTAAAATAAAATCCAATAAGTTCAGAAAAAGTTGCCATATCTATTCCATAAAAACATGGATGTGTTATTTTTGGAAATGTTACAAAAACATAAATTTTCTCAGCTCCTGCTTCTCTAAGTCTTTTTAATATTGTTTTTGTTGTATCTCCTCTTACTATACTATCTTCAATTACAATTATTCTCTTACCTTGAAGATTATGATTTAATACATTTATCTTCTTACTAATTATAGAAATTCTTTCATCAGGCTCCATTATAAAAGCTCTATTAGTTACAAATCTATGTCTTCTAATCATTCTCTCCCATTTTAAACCTGTTTCTTCATGAAGTCCATAAGCTGCATCATCAGCAGTTTCAGGTATAGAAATAATAAGATCTGATTTTCTTACAAATTCTTGATATCTTCTTCCAAGTCTACGTCCTAATTCTTCTCTTATTTTATAAACATATTTTCCATTTATTATAGAATCAGGTCTTGAAAAATATGCAAATTCAAAACTACAAAAAGCTCTTTTATTTCTTTTAGCTAATCTTATTTTTTCAAAATAATTCTTTCTAAT
>CAZTWF010000046.1:0-3542 GCA_964617245.1 uncultured Nitrososphaerota archaeon | reverse complement strand
TTTCTATTTCTTCAATATTATTATATAAATATAAAGAAGCACGAACAGAACCTTCATAAGCTTTTAATATATATTTATGTAAAGGAATAGCACAATGAAAACCAGATCTTACCATTATATTAGCTATTTCATCTAATTTTTCTGCTACATCATTTGGATTCATTCCTTTGATATTAAAAGATACAATACCTGTTCTTTTATTTGGATCTTTAGGTCCATATATAATTATATTATCAATTTCACTTAATTTCTCTAATAATTTTCTAGTTAAATATTTTTCATATTCTTCTATATTATTCATTCCTATTTTCATAAGATATAATGCAGCTTCTCCTAATCCAATGGCTTCTGCAATTGCAGGTGTTCCTGCTTCATATTTTTCAGGTCCTTTTCTTAATATAAAGGAATTTATATCTACATCTTCAATTATTCCTCCACCTAAAATAAGTGGAGGAATAATTTCTTGTAATTCTTCTTTTATATATAATACACCAATACCAGTTGGTCCACACATTTTATGTCCTGAAAAAGCCATAAAATCACAATCTAATTCTTTAACATCTACTTTCATATGAGGTACTGATTGTGCACCATCTACTAAAACAAAAGCATTATTTTCATGTGCTATTTTTATTATTTCTTTTATAGGAGTTTTTACACCTAAAACATTTGATACATGAGTAATTGCTACAATCTTTGTATTTTTATCAATAAGTGAAAAATCTGAAATTTCTCCTTCATTATTACATTTCATTATTCTTATAGGAATATTTCTTTTAATCCATGGTAAATAATTAGAATGATGTTCTAATATAGTTGTTACAATATTATTTTCTTTATTGAATTCTAAACCATTTGCTATAATATTTATTGCTTCTGTAGTATTTCTAACAAAAATTATTTCATTTGATTTTGCATTAATTAATTTTGCTATATTATTTCTTGCTTCTTCATAAGCTTCTAATGCTTTATTTGCTATTCTGTAAATACTTCTTCCTATATTTGCTCTAAAATTATTATAATATTCTAACATAGCTTCTATTACACAATTAGGAGTAAGACTTGTAGAAGCAGAATCTAAGTATATATAATTATTCTTTAATAAGGGAAAATCTTCTCTTAGGTTAAGCATATAGTAAGTTTTATATTTTCTAATTTATAAGTATTTGAGGGGATTATATGGGAAGAAAAGCTCTATTATCTGCTTTTGCAGTAATTGGCTTCTTTTTAGGAGTTGCAGTATATTATATGGGAAAAAATCTAGCCATTTGGGTAGAAAAATATTCTCCATTATTATCAGGTATTGATTGGATTATTGCAGGTATTGCAGGTGCTATAATAACTGTAATAATAGTAGTAGTATGGGCATATGTAACAGGCTGATTATAAGATTTAGTTAATCATAAAATTTTTATTTAATGTAATTCCTTTATAGCTGTTGGTATATGTGATACTGATTTACTTATTATTTTATATTTTATATGCCAATGATTTGAATTGAAATCTTCTTCTTCACATACTAGAGAATAGCCAAAAATATTCATTAATCCTAATAAACAAATACTCCATATAGATGGTGAAATAGATAATCCATATTCAAAAGCCATTCTATAAGAATCTGGTAAGTTTCCTAAATAATCACATAGTAAATAATTTTCATTCCATGTGAATTTTACTTCTATTCCTTCATCTATTGAATATAAATGACCTAATAAATCCAGAGTTTCTTGTACACTTGGCAATATAGGAAATGGCTCTATATTATTTATTATTTTCTTTCCTAATTCTGCTAAAAAATTGAAAATATTTTCTCCTTTCTTTGAAATTGTTTCCATAAGTATATAAAAGAAGATGGGAAGTATGAAGTTTCTATGTTCATCAATAAATGATTTTTTGAAATTTGGTAATTGTTGAATTAATAAAAACATAGGAAAATCAATTGCTTGTTTATCAATTTGATTTAAAACTTGATTAATAATATTACAAATATATGGATCATTTAAATGTTCAGCTATAAATTGTTTCATATTCTTATTGAATATAATAAAATCCTTACCATCAATTAATATGAAATTATTATCAGATATATTTGATATATATTTTATTTCAACTAGATCTGATAGCTTATTAATTATAAGAGAATTTGAATTTGTAAATATTTTTACATTTATTCCAGATTTTGAGATATTATCTATTGCATTATAACATTTATTTAATATCATATCTAATCCATCATTATTAACTACAAAATATACATATTCAGAAGCATTCATTATAATCTCATTAATACACTTTATAATTTCATCATTACTTTTTATAATCCAATATTTTTGTTCTTCAAATTTATTCTTTTTTGATAAAGATTCATAAATTTTTTGAAGTTCTATTATTGCATTTTTCATTACATTTAAATTTTCTTCTAATTCTTTTATTTGTTCAAGTAAAGAGTCATTTGGAGTTAAAGCTTTAGCTTTTCTTGGTTTTCCTGGTATAATGGTTACTAAACCTCTTTTCTCTAGGCTTTTTAATACTGGATAAATTTTTGTTCTTGGTACTTTACTATGAGCAGCAATTTCTTTTATTTCACAAATTCCTAATTGAATTAAAGTTATATATACTTTAGACTCATATTCACTTAATCCTAATTTAGTAAGAGCATAAATTAAATCTTGTAACTTCAATAATTGTCACCAGAGTGACATTAACTTTGGTTACAGAATTAAACAGTTACACAGCTCTTATAAAGCTTAGCCTCTAAAAAAATGCTAGGTGATAATATTGAGTAAATTTGTAGAGAAATGGGAACCAAAAGATACTCCTGGTCTAGCTACAAGAGTAAAAGAAACTATAAAACCACCAGGTCCTTTAAAACCAAGACTTGATGCAGCTATAAGAGCATTACAATTACAAATTCAAAAACTTGATATTGCAAATCAAAAATTCCAAGAAAGAGATAGAACAATTTTTAGTAAAATAGTTGATGCTTATTCAAGACATGATATGGATAGAGCTAAAATATATGCAAATGAATTAGTAGAAATAAGAAAAATGTCTAAAGTTTTAATGCAATCTAGAATGGCATTAGAACAAATTGTTATGAGATTAAGTACAGTAACAGAACTTGGAGATATTGTTGCTACATTAGCACCTGCTATGGGAGTAATAAGAAGTGTTAAGACTGGAATATCTACATTATTACCAGAAGCAGAAAGAGAACTTGGAGATATAAGTACAATATTAAGTTCAATATTAGTTGATGCAGGACAAACTGCAGGACTTAGTTTAAACTTTGAAACTGCAAATGAAGATGCAATGAAGATATTAAATGAAGCTGCAGCTATTGCAGAACAGAAATTCAAAGAGAAATTCCCAGAACTTCCAACAGGTGTAAGTGAAAAAACAGGCTTTTAATTTTTTAAATTCAAGAGGTGGGGAATATTTTCAAATTTTTTAAGTCCACCCCACCTCTTGAGTATAGAATTGATAATGCTATTACTATATTATCTCAACAAAAAAAGAAATTAGAACTTTTAAATATTAAA